>NZ_JBHTBJ010000003.1:0-342792 GCF_042664765.1 Paractinoplanes rhizophilus
TGCTCACCGGAAAGGTGCACCTGATTCTATTGTGGATATGATCTAGTCAGTCACATCCTTGCAGGTCAGGTGCGCCTTTCCCTTACCGGCCTCGATGAACGCAATTCCCTCTGATCGGGTGAGGCCAACGAACCCATCCTCATGGCCGTCGGCCCGGTACTGCATCCGGACGACGCGGTGGCGAACAAGATGGGCGCGCTCTACGGGCGAGCGTTGGCCCGCGACTTCATCGACATCGACGCCACTCTTCGATCCGGCCGGTACACCGATGAGGACGTCCTGCGCCTTGCCGAACGCGCGGACTCCGGCTTCGATCGGCGCATCTTTGCCGACGCCCTCCAGCAGGGCCGCTCTTCTGGACCCGGACGACTTCGCTCAGTATGGCGTCGCCGGCGACGAGCTCGATGGCATTCGTAGCCGGTTTGCGGCATGGCGCCGCCGTCTACGTGGCGAACCATCGCAGGAGTAAACGCCACGCGCCGGGCACCTCGTGCGCGAGATGCCCGGCGACGCTGCCGCAGGAGGCGCACCCCGCGGTACCGGTGCACGAACGATCGCGTTGACCCTCGCGAAGGTCAAGTCGACCGCGGAAGGTGTCTCCCCTGTTCAGGAGAGGCTGGAGATGCTCCGGATGTGCTCGGCGAGCGGGTAGCAACCGAGATCAGCGCTGGGCACCCGCGGTCACCGCCGGGCAGGCCGGGCCGAATGTGCTCCGAAGGTGCTCCATGCGTGCCCCGACCAGCGAAGGAACCGCCGCCGGCGCACCCAATGGGACCGTTTGGCACCCCACGGGACGCCCGGGCACTCGTGAGTATCCCCAGGTCGGTACGATATGGGCCGTACGCCCTCGTAGCTCAGGGGATAGAGCAACGGTTTCCTAAACCGTGTGTCGTAGGTTCGATTCCTACCGGGGGCACAGATTCGGATATATCATCCTTATGGGTGAAACTACTGGTCAGAGGCTTGATGAATCGGCCACAAATTGTCGTAGTCTCTACGCTCGCCCGGCCGGTCCACCTCGTTTGAACAGGTCAACGAGCTGGCAAATATTCGCAGGCCCGTGCCTCTGGTGGTCAACATTGAGCCCTTTTCATCCTCGGTAGGTCGGGTTCTCGACGGGTGGGCTACGAGTTCTGCGTGATCGAGCCCGGCAACGCCTACCTCGCCGGGTGCGGCGTGCTGGGTGAGCTCGCCTGTGATGGCACCCGGCAGGTCGGCCTGTTCTGGCAAGCGGTGCTGGGCTGGCGGCTGGTGTGGGACCGGGACGCCGTGCCGTCCGCCGAGCTTGCGTGCTGCGGGCTCGGTGACTCCTCGGTCCAGCCGTAGGCACCGCCGCGATCGTGGAAGCTGGCGCCTCCATTGGAGGCGCCGCGAGCCAGGTGGGTGTCGATGACCAGCATCGAGGCTGTTGTGCTCCGCCCGGACATCCGCCGCGCGTGCAGCGGCGTGCAGCACCGTCAGTGCCCGCGCCCAGGTGCCGTTGCGCGACCAGTGTCAACGGCGGGCTAGATCCAGTCTCAGGCCGCCGTCGACACGGCTCGATGGCGGCGAGAAGCCGCACCTGCGGTCGACACATGCGGGCACTCTCCGGCCGTGATGGTAGGAGTCTGGCAGACGGCCAGGACAGACCCGGCTACGGCGCAGCCCGATGCGCATGGCTGCGTCGAGCGAGCAACCTGACTGTGAGGGGCCCATTTTTCCGGTCGAAGCGGTCGACTCCGGGGGTCTACCCTCACGGGATGGAGCCCGGATTCTCGGTGGGCGAGACCCTCGCTCGCGCCCGCGACCGAGGTTTCGTCGGCCGCCGCACCGAACTCGATGCCGTCGTCGCCTCGCTCGACGGCACCTCGCCGGTGCGCGTTCATCTGGTGCACGGGCAGGGTGGGATCGGCAAGTCGACGCTGCTGGACGCGTGCGCCCGCGCGGCGACTCGACGCGGCCTCGCGGCTGTGTACGTCGACGCCCGGGAGATCGAGCCGACGGCTGCGGCCCTGATGTCGGCTGTCGAGGAGCGCGCCTCACGGACGAGCAAAGCGGGTGGCGTCGATCTGCTGCTGGTGGACGGCTACGAGCTGCTGGCCCACTTTCTCGACACCTGGTTCCGCGACGAGTTCGTCCCGTCCCGTCCGGGCCGGTCCGTGACCGTGCTCGCCGGCCGGTCGGTCCCCGCATCCGAGTGGCGACACGACGCAGGCTGGCGGGAGCTGATCCGTGTGCACGAGCTGTCGGTGCTCGACGAGGACGAGAGCCGCGTGCTGCTCGAGCGGTGCGGGGTGGCGCCGGAGGCCGGCCCCAACCTGGTCCGCGTCGGCCGGGGACACCCGCTCGCGCTCGCCATGCTGGCCGAGGCCAGCATCGACGCTCCCGCCATCGCGCAGCTGGCCGATGCCCCGGCCGTCGCCGCCGCGCTCTGCGCCCGGGTCGTCGACGAAGTCCCCGAAGAGGCGCACCGCACCGGGCTGGCCACGTGCGCGCACGCCACCCGGATGACCCAGGACCTGTTGGCCCGGATCGTCGGGGTCCGGGCGGCTGAGGTTTGGGCGTGGCTGGAGTCGCGTCCGTACGTCCGGCGAGGCGAGGTCGGGCTCTTCCTCCACGACGTCGTCCGGGAGGCGTTCGAGGCCGAGTTCGCGCAGCGCTCGCCCGACGCCTACTCGACGCTTCACGTGGCGATCCGCAACTACTTCCTCGAGCGGCTCTTCGACCCAACCAACCCTCGGCCCGATCGAGCGGCTGCCGAGATCCTCCTGAGCCATCGCGCCGGTCCTCTTGCCGATCAGTCGGCGGCGCTGCGCGACAGGGGACAGCTCTCGATCGCCCGTGCGGAACCGGTCGACATCGCCGCCATCATCGAGCTCATCCGGCACGCCGAGGGGGTCGACGTGGCCGAGCTTGCGCGGCGCTACGCCGAGGAGCAGCCGCGCGGCATCTACTGCGTCCGCAGCGACAGCGGCGTCGAGGCGTTCACGATGCTGGTCTACCTGCCGACCGGCGGCCCGCTCGACACCGACGACCCGGGCGCCCGAGCCGTGCTGGCGGCCGTCGCGGAACACGGTCCGCTGCGTCCCGGAGAGCGGATCAACGTCAGCCGGTTCGGCGGCGCGTCCGGCCGCTACCAGGGCGACCCGGCATTGCTGCTGGTCAACGGCGTCGCGTGCCTCCTGGAATGGGCGCGAGAGCCGGCCGCCTGGAGTTTCGTCATCACCCTCGAGGACGAGCAGTACGGCCCCTACTTCGAGTACCTCGGCCTACGCCGGATGTTCGAGGTCTCGGCAGGCCCGGGCCGGCAGGTCGGCTACGGCTGGGACCGCCGGCGCTTCCCGTTCCGGTTGCTGTCCGAGCTGATGGCCTGCCGCGAGCTGACGGGCGAGACCGGCCCACCGCCGGCCGAGCTGGTTCGACCGGCTCCCCTTTCGCTCGAGGAGTTCACCCGAGCGGTCCGTGCGGCGCTGTCCGACCTCGGCCACCCCGACCGGCTGGCGAGCTCGCCGCTGCTCGCGAGCGCGCTGGCCGACCCGACCCAACCGGTCCCTGCCCAGGCTCTGGAGGCGACGCTGCGCCAGGCGATCGCCGCGCTGGACCGCGAACCGGGTGGGGCCGAGCACCGGCGAGTGCTGGCACGGACGTACCTTCACGGCTCAACCTCCCAGGAGGCCGCGGCCGAGGTGCTCGGCCTGCCGTTCAGCACCTACCGTCGGCACCTCGCCCGCGCTCACCAGCGGCTGACCGAGGTCCTGTGGGCGGTCGAGGTCGGTCAACTGGCGTTCGAGCCGGTGGACGAGAAAGTGAGCACCGAGTGACCTGGTAGCCGAGCACCGGTCCGCGGATCCTGACCATGGACCTCACCCATCGGCAGCTCCTCTATCCCCGTCGTCGGCTCCGGACTCACCGGCCTGCGGACTGCCGTCCTCCAGCCATCCCCGGCCCTTCGCCGGCGGTGCGACTCATCGGCCCGGCCGATGGTCGTGGTGCCACGGTGACAGTGTCGGGAGTGCCGGTCTCGGCATCAGCGCTCGTGGTGGCCGACCGCCCGGAGTCCGGGGAGCGCTGCGGGCCCGCCACGCCTGATCATCGGGCGGTGGTGCTGGAGCAGTCGCCGACCCCGACCCGTACGAACGTGACCGTCAGTAGCCGGTTAATGGTTCGGAAGGCTTCCGCATCCGCATTCTCGACCGTTGCGTGATTTGACGCCAATCTAAATTGCCTGGTACTGATAAGTGTAACTGGGATGCATATCGCCCAGAGGTTTCCGACGTGCCGAGGCCGCCCTCGCGACCGAGTTCGGTGCTATTCCGGAATAGGTGAGCGATCCGATATTTCGGGCACTGGAAGAGATGCCGAACCTGAACGTGATGAATCGGCTACCGGGTTGTATATACTGTGTTTCTCCTGCTACCTTCTTGATCGAAGGGGGCCAATGAAAGCAGGGAGTCCATTGTGGATCTTCCAAATGGCACGTTGAGCCACGAGCTGGGAAAATGCTCTCCCAGCTGCCGTGACGAAGCATCAAGCGGGGGAAAAATGAACAAGGCCGCACTGTGCGACGGTCCGCATCCAAAAAATGCACGGCCCGTGCGAATTGCGCCGACGAGATTATGCCGTGATTGCCTCGAGGCGGCGCGTCGAAATCTGTCCGTGCTGCCCGGGCTTTACGCGGACTGCGCGGAGTGGCGTTCCCGCCGTGGATTCGACGAATTGTGCACCCGGGTGCACGCGAGCTGCGAGGTCTCGACTCCGCTCACCGACGAGGCGGTCGATGCCCGGTTCGCGATCCGCGGCATTCTCGCCTCGTGGTCGGAAATGGTCGTCGCCGAGCGGCGGTGCCGGCGGGCGCCCCGCCGGGAGGTCGCCGACATGGTGGCCTTCCTGCTGCGCGATCTCGCCTGGCTGGCCGCGCATCCGGCGGCCGGCGACTTCGTGATCGAGCTGGCCGAGGTGGCCGCCGACGCCACCCGCGCGATCGATCGCGAGTCTTCCGCCCGCGCCCCGCTCGGCGTGTGCCCGCAGGACCAGTGCGACGCCGAGCTGTGGCCCGACCGGGTGCCGGGCGGGATCGCCTGTTCCGCCGGGCATCTGCTGCGGTACGACCGGTGGCTGCTGCTGAGCTCGGCGTTCGCCGAAGGCCGGCGATGAACCGGCCGCACACCGTGACGACGAGGCTCGCGGCGCTGATGCTCGGCGTCGACGTGGCCACCGTCCGGCAGTGGGCCCGGCGTGGCAAGCTCACCCGCTACGGCTCGCCGGGCCGCGCCGAGTACGACCTGGCGGAGCTGACCCGGCTCGCGGTGGCCCGGCACGCGGCCGGCGCGGCCGGCGGGGAGACGCCCGCGGGCGAGTGAAGCGGCGGCCCGGCCCCGGCGGACCGCCGGCCAACGGCCGATGGTGCTGGGTGAGGTCTCCGAGATTGGTCATGGCGTCCCCCGTCGGCGCTTTGCATCCGAAGAGATGCATCACCGAGTGATGTTATCCAGCCGCTCGCTCTCGGGCAAGCTGCCGATCACCCCGCGTGTAGCATGACCGCGTGGACGTGTTCCAGCTCAACCGGCTTGCCCGTCGGCTGCGCGAGATCGCGCTGCGGGCCAGTCAGGAGGGTGCCGAGCTGCCGATCTCGGTCGGCGAGCTGGCCATTCTGGAGCATGTCGCCCGGTTCCCGGGCAGCACGATCAGCGAGATCAGCCGCAGCACCGGCCTGGCGCAGAGCCGGGTGTCCAAGGTGGTGCGTGAGCTTTCCGACGACGGCGTGTTCCAGCACGCCGCCGACCCGGAGGACCGCCGGCGCACCCGGGTCCGGCTCGATCCGCGGGTCCGTCACCAGACCTTCGACGAGTACGGTTCGCGCCCCATCGACGCCGCGCTGGCCGCCGCCGCGCCCCATCTGGACGCGGCCGGCCTGGCCCGGGTCCAGGAGCTCGCGGCCGAGCTCGCCGGCCTGCTGACGCCGCAGCCGGCCGCCGATCAGCCCGCGTCCACGAGGTGACCATGCGCCGCACCCGGCGCCCGGCCAGCCAGAGATCACCCGTTGACAGCCAAAGTTGATCATGTCACGCTTTTGGCACGTCCGGCCTGCCCGCATCGCGGTGACCCAGCCCGCGTCTACTGATCACGGATGACGCAAGCCCCCTTCCCGGGGGCTTTTTTCGTGCCCGCGAGCCGGCCGCACCACCTCGATCCGAGACCCGACCGTCAGCGAGGTCGTCTGCATGCACGAATCCGAGCGGAAAGTCATCCTGGCCGAGCCCCGCGGCTTCTGCGCCGGCGTCGAGCGCGCCATCGCGATGGTGGAACGGGCTCTCGAACTGCACGGCGAGCCGGTCTACGTACGCAAGGAGATCGTCCACAACCGACACGTCGTCGACTCGCTGGCCCGCCGCGGCGCGATCTTCGTCGACTCCGAGGACGACGTCCCACCCGGCAGCGTCTGCCTCTTCTCCGCACACGGCGTCTCCCCGGCGGTCCGGGCGAACGCCGTCCGCCGCCAACTGACAGTCATCGACGCGACCTGCCCGCTCGTGTCGAAGGTCCACCAACAGGCTCGCCGGGAGGTCCGTGCGGGCCGCCTGCTGGTGCTGGTCGGGCACAACGGGCACGAGGAGACCGAGGGAACGCGCGGCGAGTCCCCCGACCACACGGTGGTCGTCGAGTCGGTCGAGGACGTCGCCCGGCTCGAGCTGCCCGACGACACACCGATCGCGTACGTGACCCAGACGACGCTCTCGCTCGACGACACCGCCGACATCGTGACCGCGCTGACCGACCGGTTCTCCGACGTGGCCGCGCCGCCCAGCTCGACGATCTGCTATGCGAGCCAGAACCGCCAGAACGGCATCAAGGCCCTGGCCCGGCGCAGCGACCTGGTGCTGGTCGTGGGCGCAACCAACTCCAGCAACTCCCTGCGCATGGTCGACGTGGCCCGCCAGGCCGGGGTCCGGGCGCACCTGGTCCCGGACGTCTCCGGCCTCGACCCGGCCTGGCTCGACGGCGTCGCCACCGTCGGCGTCAGCTCGGGGGCCAGCGTTCCCGAGGTGCTCGTCCAGCAGCTGCTGGAGCGCCTGGACGACGCCGGCTTCGCCGAGGTGGAGACCGACAAGACCGCCGAGGAGCACGTCGTCTTCGCCATGCCATCCGCTATTCGACAACCCTAGAAGTGGAGGACGGCGCCGTGCTCGACTCCGTTCGCAGTCCCGCTGATGTCCGGGCGATACCCGCGCAGCAGCTTCCCGAGTTCGCCGCCGAGATCCGGCGACTCCTGATCGACAAGGTGACGAAGTCGGGCGGGCATCTCGGCCCCAACCTCGGCGTCGTCGAGCTCACCCTGGCGCTGCACCGGGTCTTCGAGTCACCCCGGGACCGGATCATCTGGGACACCGGCCATCAGGCGTACGTGCACAAGCTGCTCACCGGGCGCGCCGCCCGCTTCGACGAGCTCCGCCGGCGCGGCGGGCTCTCCGGCTATCCCAGCCGGGACGAGTCCGTCCACGACATCGTGGAGAACTCGCACGCGTCGACCGCGCTGTCGTACGCCGACGGCCTGGCCAAGGGCTACCGGCTGGCCGGCGTGACCGATCGCGCGGTCGTCGCGGTCGTCGGCGACGGCGCGCTCACCGGCGGCATGACCTGGGAAGCGCTGAACAACATCGCGGCCGCCAAGGACACGCCGGTGATCGTGGTGGTCAACGACAACGGCCGCTCGTACTCGCCGACCGTCGGCGGGCTGGCCGGCCACCTCGCCGCGATTCGCACCTCGCGCGGCTACGAACGCTTCCTGGAAACCGGCGAACGCCTCCTCGAGTCGGCCGCCCCACTCGTGTACGGCGCCCTGCACGGCCTCAAGAAGGGCGTGAAGGACTTGGTCGCGCCGCAGGTGTTGTTCGAGGACCTCGGCCTCAAGTACGTCGGCCCGGTCGACGGCCACGACGTCGCGGCGATCGAGAAGGCGCTGCGCCAGGCCGTCCAGTTCGGCGGCCCGGTGATCGTGCACTGCCTGACCCGCAAGGGCAACGGCTACCGCCCGGCCGAGACCGACGAGGCCGACCGCTTCCACGCGGTCGGCGTGATCGACCCGGACACCGGCCGCCCGCTGCGGACCGCGTCGCCGTCGTGGACCGCAGCGTTCGGCCAGGAACTCGTGCGGCTGGCCGAGGAGTGCCCGGCCGTCGTCGCGGTCACCGCCGCGATGCTGCATCCGACCGGGCTCGACGCCTTCGCCCAGCGGTTCCCGGATCGTGTCTTCGACGTCGGCATCGCCGAGCAGCACGCGGTCACCTCGGCCGCCGGCCTCACCATGGCCGGGCTGCGGCCGGTCGTCGCGGTCTACGCCACCTTCCTCAACCGCGCCTTCGACCAGGTGCTGATGGACGTGGCCCTGCACCGGTGCCCGGTCGTGTTCGTGCTCGACCGGGCCGGCGTCACCGGCGACGACGGGCCGTCGCACAACGGCGTATGGGACCTGTCGGTGCTGCGCGTCGTCCCCGGCCTGCGCATCGCCGCGCCGCGCGACGGCAGCACGCTGCGCCGGGCGCTGCGGGAGAGCCTCGAACAGGACGAAGCGCCGTGCGTGATCCGGTTCCCCAAGGGGGCGATCGGCCCGGACATCGCCGCGGTCGCCGAGATCGGCGGCGTCGACGTGCTGCGCTCCGGCTCGCCGTCGGACGTCCTGATCGTCTCGGCCGGCGCGTTCGCCCCGCTCGCGCTGGCGGTCGCCGATCGGCTCGAGGCGCTGGGCATCGGCGTCACGGTGATCGACCCGCGGTGGCTCGCCCCGATGCCACCCGGTGTCGTCTCGCTCGCCCGCGAGCACCGCCTGGTGGTCACGCTCGAGGACGGCGTGCGCACCGGCGGGTTCGGCTCGGCGGTCGGGGAGCGCCTGAGCGACGAGGACATCGCCACCCCGGTGCTCTCGTTCGGCGCCCCGCCCCGGTTCCTCGCGCACGGCACCCGCGCCGAGGTGCTGGCCGAATGCCGGCTCACCCCGCAGGCCGTCGCATGCGCCGTCGTCGAGCGCACGTCCCGACTGCTGCCCTGGCCGGGCGGCACCCGCATGGAGATGAGTGACAGCACATCATGACCGTGAACCTCGGCATGCCGGCCCCGGCCGCGCTCGCCCCCCGGCGCCCGACCCGCCAGCTGCGGCTTGGCCCGGTCGGCGTGGGCAGCGACTCGCCGGTGTCCGTCCAATCGATGACCACCACCCCGACCGTGGACGTCAACGCGACCCTGCAACAGATCGCCGAGCTCACCGCCGCCGGCTGCGACATCGTCCGGGTCGCCTGCCCATCCGCCGACGACGCGCTGGCGCTGCCCGAGATCGCCCGCAAGTCGCCTATCCCGGTGATCGCCGACATCCACTTCCAGCCCCGGTACGTGTTCGCGGCGATCGAGGCCGGCTGTGCCGGCGTCCGGGTCAACCCCGGCAACATCAAGAAGTTCGACGACCGGATCGGCGAGATCGCCCAGGCCGCGCGGGAGCACCGCACGCCGATCCGGATCGGGGTCAACGCCGGATCGCTGGACCCGCGGCTGATCGCCAAGCACGGCCGGGCGACCCCGGAGGCCCTGGCCGAATCGGCCCTCTGGGAGGCCTCGCTCTTCGCCGAGCACGACTTCCACGACATCAAGATCTCGGTGAAGCACAACGACCCGGTGGTGATGATCCGGGCGTACGAGATCCTCGCCGCGCAGTGCGATTACCCGCTGCACCTCGGCGTGACCGAAGCCGGTCCCGCGTTCCAGGGCACCATCAAGTCCGCCGTGGCCTTCGGCGCGTTGCTGCGCCAGGGGATCGGCGACACGATCCGGGTCTCGCTCTCCGCGCCCCCGGTCGAGGAGGTGAAGGTCGGCGCGCAGATCCTTCAGGCGCTCAACCTGCGGCCCCGCAAGCTCGAGATCGTCTCGTGCCCGTCCTGCGCCCGGGCCCAGGTCGACGTCTACCGGCTGGCCGAGGAGGTCACCGCCGGGCTCGAGGACATGGGGATCCCGATGCGGATCGCCGTCATGGGATGCGTGGTCAACGGCCCGGGTGAGGCACGGGAGGCCGATCTCGGGGTGGCCTCCGGCAACGGCAAAGGCCAGATCTTCGTCCGCGGCAAGGTCGTCAAGACCGTTCCGGAAAGCGCCATCGTCGAGACCTTGATCGAGGAAGCCCTGCGGCTGGCCGAGGAGTCGGGCCTGGAGCTCGACGACGCCGACCCGGCCGTCGTGGCCGGCTGACGTCTCCCCCTTCGTCCCAGGTGAGGTATTCATGTCCCAGTCCGTGCTGCCCCCCGATGTCTCGCCGGCCCTTGCCGAGCAGGATGTCCTCGAGCGCGTCAAGCGGCTCGGTGGCTTCGTGCGGCACCGGCTCACCGACGACTGGACCGGTCCGGGCACCCTCGAGACGGTCTGTCACTACGCGGTGAGCGCACCCGGCAAGTTCTTCCGGCCGATTCTGCTGCTGGAAAGCGCGAGCGCGGTCGGATGCGACATCGACCGCGTGCTGCCGGCCGCCGCCGGCACCGAGGGCGCCCACGTCGCGAGCCTCATGCACGACGACATCATCGACGGCGACACCGTACGGCGCGGCCTGCCGGCGGTGCACGTGCGCTTCGGCCGCGACGACGCGATAGTGGGCGGCGACGCGTTGATCTTCTACCTGTTCGGCGCGCTGGCGGCCTGCGGGCCGCTGGGCGTCCCCGACTACCGGATCGTCGCGGCGATGGCCGAGGCCGCGCGGGCCGGCACCGACTTGTGCCGCGGGCAGTTGCTCGAGGAGGAGATCCGCAGCGGCTTCGACTGCCGGATCTCGTCGTACCTCACGATGATCCAGGGCAAGACCGGCGCGCTGTTCCGCGCGTCCTGCGCGATCGGCGGGATCCTCGGCGGCGGCAGCGACGACGAGGTGGTCGCGCTGGGCGACTACGGCATTCTCCTCGGCTACGCGTTCCAGATCTCCGACGACCTGCTGCCGTACGTGTCGAGCGCCGAGCAGACCGGCAAGCCGCGCAGCAGCGATCTGGCCAACGGGCGGTTGACGTTGCCGTTCCTGCTGTGCCGGGAAAGCGCAGATCCGGCCCGCCGGCGCGAGCTGGACGAGCTGATGACCGGCGCCGGGGACGTCGACGCGCGCTTCGAGCGGCTGCGGGCGTTGCTCGACCACAGTGGAGCGCTCGCCGCGGCGACGCAGACCGCCTGCCGGTACGCGGACGAGGCGGTCGCCGCCCTGGGCGTGCTGCCGCCCTCGGCGAGCCGGGACTCGCTGGCGTACTTCGCGCAGAGCGCCGCCCGGAGGGTCCGGTGAGCGGCAAGCTCTTCGCCCACCTCGAGACGTGGCGGCCGTACACGGCTTTCTACGTCGGTCTGGTCGGCCTGGCCGGCGCGTCGCTCACCGCGCCGCATGCGCCGGCCGGGCGGCTGGCGGCCGCCTGGGCGATTCCCACGCTCGGCTGGCTGGCCGGTCTGTACGGCGGCGACTACTTCGACCGGCACCTCGACGCGCAGGCCAAACCGCATCGGCCGATCCCCTCCGGCCGGCTCGGGGCGGGGACGGCGCTGGCCATGTTCCTCGGCTGCACGGTGGCCGGCGCCGTCCTCTCCCTGCTGCTGAACTGGCGGACGGTGCTGCTGGTCCTGGTCGCGCTCGGAACCGGCGTCGCCTACAGCAAGCTGCTCAAGGGGCGCGGGCTGGCCGGCAACCTCGCACGCGGCAGCATGACCGCGTTCGCGTTCTGGTACGGCTCGATGATGGTGGCGTCGTTCCCGCCGCCACGGGTGGCTGTGCTGGCGGTGGTGTTCGTCCTGCACGACACCGCCTCGAACCTGGTCGGCGCGATTCGCGACATCGACGGCGACCGGGCGGGCGGCTACCGGACGTTCGCCGTGCACCGTGGCGCCGCGACCGCCACCCGGGTGGCCGCCGGGCTGCTGCTGGCCGCGTACGCGGTCGCGGTTCTCGTGCCGGAACTGCTGAACCGGACCGTGACCACTGCCTTCGTGGCGATGCTGGCGTCGGCGGCGGCATTCGCAGCGGCGGCCCTGGCCCGGATGTCCGGCGAGCCGTCCCGGCCGGCCGCCTACCGGGCACACACCGTGCTGGTGTTCGCGCGCATCCTGCTGGCCGGGGCGCTGCTCGGGCTGGCGCCGTGGGCACCGCTCGCCGTTCTGATCGTCGTCGCCGCCCTGACCGCGACCGGGATCAGCCAGCGGCTGCTGCGCGAGCGGCATGAGTTCGCGCCGCCGGCGGAGACGCCGGCCGCGCACGCCGTCGTCGAGTTCGTCGACCGGCAGCTCGCCACCCTCGCCGCCATGCCCGGCCTGCACGACTGGCGGCGGGTCATCGACATCCGGCTGACCGATCCGGACCTGCGCGTGCGCCTGCTCGCGGACGACGGCCGGATCAGCCGGCTCGCGCCGGACGACGCCGCGCCGGCCCACCCGGAGCTGCGGATCACCACCTCCGGCCGGGTCTTCGGCGACATCTTCCTGCACGGGCGCAGCAATCCCCGGCGGGCGTACCTGACCCGGCAGCTGACGATGTCGGCGTCGGCGGCCGACATGATCCGGCTCAACCAGCTTTTCAACACGTTCCGTACGGCGTCGGGCGCCGGGCCGGCCACCACCCAGCCACGCCGGCCGGAGCCGGTCGCCCCGCCCGAGCCGCCGGGGGTGGTGGTCCTCTCGGACACCACCCTGCGCGACGGCGAGCAGATGCCCGGTGTGGTGTTCACCCCGGCGGAGAAGCGCGAGCTGGCCGATCGGCTCGCCGCCGCCGGCATCCCGCTGATCGAGGCCGGCTTCCCCGCCGTCTCGGCCGACGAGGCGGCCGCGATCCGCTCCATAGTGGACGCGGGCGGGGACGCGCTGATCCAGGCCATCGCCCGGCCGGTCGACCGGGACGTGGACGCGGCGGTGGAGAGCGGGGCGCACAGCATCGCCATCTTCATCGGCACGTCCGACGTCCACCTGCGGGCCAAGTTGCGGATGACCGTCGACGAGGTGCTGCGGGCGGTCGGTACGGCGGTGCGGCGGGCCAAGCGGGCCGGCCGGCAGGTGGTGTTCGCCGCCGAGGACGCCACTCGCAGCGACCTCGACGTGCTGCTGCGGATCTGCAGTGCCGCGGCCGACGCCGGTGCGGACACGATCGGGCTCGCCGACACCGTCGGCGTGGCCAACCCGGCCTCGATGGCCGACCTTGTGCGTACCGTGACCGGGCAGTGCCCCCTCCCGGTCGCGGTGCACTGCCACAACGACCTCGGCCTCGCCACGGCGAACTCGCTGGCGGCGATCCAGGCCGGGGCGTCGGGCGTGCAGTGCTCGGTGCTCGGGGTGGGGGAGCGGGCCGGCAACGCCCCGCTCGAGCAGGTGGCGCTCGCCCTGCACGTCTCGCTCGGGCACGACACCGGGCTGGACCTCGGCTTGATCCAGCCGCTCGCCGACCACGTGGCCCACCTCATCGGGGTGCCGGTGCCGCCCTACCAACCCGTGGTCGGTGGCAACGCCTTCACCCACGAGAGCGGTCTGCACCTCGACGGCATAGTGCACGACCCCGGCACGTACGAACCGTACGAGCCGGGGCTTCTCGGCCGTGAGCGGCACATCGTGCTGGGCAAGCACTCCGGGGTGTCCTCGGTGCTGGCCGCGGCCGAGGCTGCCGGGCTCGAGCTCGACCACGACCAGGCGCGCGCGGTGCTGACCGAGATCAAGCGGTCCGCGCAGGCCAAGGAGCTGCGCGAACCGATGGATGCCGTCTCGACGATCGCCCGTTTCGCCCCGCTGGTGAGGAGCTCGCAGTCATGACAGAAACCCCCGAGGCCCCCGAGTTCCCGTTCGCCGGTGACATCCGGGTGGAACCCGACCCGTTGTACGCGACCCTGCGCGAGCACTGCCCGGTGTTCGAGGTCGGCACGCGTGACGGCCGCCGGGCCTGGCTGATCACCCGGTACGAGGACGCCAAGCGGGCGCTCACCGATCCCCGCCTCACCCGCGGCGGCACGGTGGACGCCCGTACGGTGCAAGCGATGGGTCTGGGCGGCCCGGCCGGCCGGACCGCGCTGATCTACGCCGACCCGCCGGTGCTCACCGAGTCCCGCAAGCTGATCTCGCGGTACTTCAACCACCGGCGCGTGGAGTCGCTGCGTCCGCGAGCCCAGCAGATCGTCGACGAGCTGCTGGACGACATCCTCGCCGCGGGCCCGCCGGCCGATCTGCTCACCGCGCTGGCCCGCCCGCTGCCGATCCGGATCATCTGTGAGCTGCTCGGCATCCCGGCCGGCGACAGCGAACGGGTCCGGGAGAACGTCGAGCTGCTGATGGCCACCGGGGGCCGCGAGCCGGACGAGGTCCGCAACGCCTTCGCCTTCGTCTACGGCTACCTGGCCCGGCACATCGGACAGCGCCGCGCCGACCCGAGCGACGATCTGCTCAGCGATCTGATCGGCGCCGACCCGGCGGACGAGCCGCTCAGCGACGCCGAGCTGGTCGGCCTGGCGATGCTGCTCTTCGTCACCGGCCACGAGACGACCATGACGCAGATCGTCAACTCCTGCCTGGTCCTGCTGCAGGAGCCGGAGCAGTTCGGCCGGCTCCGGGACGACCCGTCGCTGCTGCCGGGCGCGATCGAGGAGCTGCTGCGCTTCGTTCCGCTCGGGCACGCCGGGCTGCCGTTCGCGGTTTCCGAGGACCTCGAGTTCGGTGCCGCCCGGATGGCCAAGGGCGACCTGGTATTCGTCTCCAAGCTCTCCGCCAATCGCGACGAGCGCGCGTTCCCGGCGGCGGGCGTGCTGGACCTCGGACGGACTCCCAACAAGCACATCGCGTTCAGCCACGGCTCGCACTACTGCCTCGGCGCCGCACTGGCCCGGATGGAGATGCAGGTGGCCATCGGCACACTGGTCGCCCGCGTGCCCGGTCTGCGCCTGGCCGCCGATCCCGACCGGCTGGACTGGCGCACCGACAGCATCCAGCGCGGACCGCACCACCTGCCGGTGGCCTGGTGAGCGACGGCGAGGAGACGACATGACCACCACTGACGCGACCCGGCTGACCGGGCTCGACGCGGCCCTGGCCGAGACCACGGACGCGCTGTTCGCGCTGCAACGTCCCGACGGCAGCTGGGAGGGGCGGCTCTCGGCCAGCCCGGGCGCCACCGCCGACGTGCTGATCGCCATGCACCTGGCCGACCCCGTCGGCTGCCGCGACCTGATCGAGCGGGGGCTGGCCTTCCTGCTGCGCACCCAGGGCGCGGACGGCGGCTGGGGTGACGATGTGGACACCGAGGCGACGCTCAACGGCACCGCGCTGTCGGTCGCCGCGCTGGCGTTGATCGCGCCGGACGCCGCCGCCGAGCAGATCAGCCGCGGCTGGGCCCGGGTCGAGCAGTTCGGCGGGGCCGAGGCGGTCCGCGACGTCGAGCGCTGCTCGCTGGCCGTGCTCGTGCACTTCTACCTGGTGCTGGCCGGGCTGATGAGCAACGAAGGGCTGCTGCGGGTGCCGATCGAGCTGGCGCTGCTGCCGGCTCCGCTGCGCCGCAAGCTGACCTTCGCGATGCCGACCGCGATGGCGTGGGGCCTGATGTGCGCCGAACTGCTGCCGGCCGGCCGGGCGCGGGCCGCGATCAACCGGGCCGCCACGCCGCCGGCCATCGCCTACCTCGAGGGCCTCGTCGGCTTCGAGGGCCCGGACGGCGGCTTCGTCGAGTCGCCGATGATGTCGGCCAATGTGTGCATCGGCCTGACGCTCGCCGGCCTGCGCCCGGACATCGTCCGGCACTGCCTCAAGTACTTCCGCGCGACGATCAAGCCCGAGGGCGCCTGGGCGGTCACCCGTGACCTCGAGGTCGACGCGACCAACTTCATCACGGCCGGCATGCAGCACGTCGGCCTCGGCGCCGATCCGCGCGTGGCGAAGGCGGTGCGCTGGATCCGGGCGGCCCAGCGCGACGAGGACTTCATCTGGACCGGCGCGCCGCCGGGCGGATGGGGCTGGGGCCTGCCGTCCGGCTGGCCGAACAGCGGGAACACCGGGGACGCGGTGATCGCGATCGCCGGCGACGGCCACGACGTACGCGACGAGCAGGTACGCCGTGGCGCCCAGTGGCTGCTCGACCAGCAGAACTACGACGGCTCCTGGAGCTGTTTCGCGCAGGTCGGGCGACTGGCCACGATGGACCCCTCGTTCGCGATGGTCGGCAAGGCGCGGTCGCCCAAGGTGCTGTACGGGCCGTGCGCGGTGATGTCGGCCGAGGCGGTCTCGGCGCTCGGGCTGTCCGGCATGTGCCCGCCCGGCGATCCCCGGCTGACCGCCGCGTACCGGTGGTTCGCCAAGGTGCAGCACCCCGACGGCGGCATCGACAACAAGTGGTATCTCGGGCGTACCGCCGGCACCGGGTCGGTGCTGCGGGCGCTGGCCGACGTCGGGCTGGCCGGCTCGCCGGTCGCCCGGCGGTGCATCTCGTGGCTGCGGCTCACCCAGAACTCCGACGGGGGGTGGGGCGACGCGCTCGGCCCCGGCCGCTCGACGGTCGAGGAGACCGCGATGGCGATGCTCGGCCTGTGCGCGGCGGGCGTCGACCCGGCCGAGGCGATGCCGTCCCGCGGCGCCGGCTGGCTCGTCGAGCACCGCGGCCCCGATCACCTGTGGCGGCCCAGCCTGCTGGGCGTCTATTTCCTCGAGCTGTTGTACCGGCACGACCACACGGCCAACGGATATGCCCTGCAGGCCCTCGCCCGGTACCGCGAGCTGGTGCGCCGCGGCGGCACCACCAGTGGGGCCTTCGCCCGGCCGCCGTGGACCGCGACCCCCGATCCCGGAAAGACGGTGTGAGCACATGAACGACCTGTACGTGGCCGGTGTCGGGGTCTACCTGCCGAGCCGGCAGACCGCGGCCGAGGCGATCGCCGCCGGTCACTACGACGCCGAGTCGGCGGCGGCCGACGAGGTCGAGTCGGCCTGCGTGGAGACCGAGCTCTACCCCGCCGAGATGGCCGCGGCGGCCGGCCGGGACGCGCTGGCGATGGCCGGCGACCAGATCGGCACGGTCCGCGCGGTCTTCCACTCCTACGTGGACTATCAGGGCGCCCGGTACTGGCAGGCCGCGCCCTACGTCGCCCGGCACACCGCCGGGGCGTCGGTTCCCTCGTTCGACGTGGTCCAGGAGTGCAACGGGGCGATGGGCTCGCTGGAGCTCGCCCGCCGGTTCGTCACCGGCCCCGACGACGCGGTGCTGGTCACCGCCGGCGACCGTTTCGACAATCCTTGGGTTCGGCGCTGGTACGGCGATCAGTCCGTGCTGGCCGACGGCGGCAGCGCGGTGGTGCTCAGCGGCGCCGGCGGTTTCGCCCGGGTCCGCTCGCTGATCACGCTGGCCGAGAACTCGCTGGAGGGCGAGGCGCGGGGCGGCGAGTTCGGCTCCGGCGGCGACCTGAGCCCGGTCGACTTCGACGCGATGCGCGGCCGGTTCCACCAGACCGACGTGCCGATGCTCGAGCACTACTCGCGGATGGAGGCGCTGCTGCACGAGTGCCTCGGCAAGGTGCTGGCCGAGGCGGGGACGACCGCGGACGGGCTCGCGTACGTGATCCCGGTCGTCACCACCCGGTGGCGGACGCAGATCCAGCTCGACCGCATGCTCGGCCTGCCGATCGAGCGGTCCACCTGGGAGTTCGGCCGGACCACCGGGCACATCGGCACCGCCGATCAGTTCATCGGCCTGCACCACCTGATCACCACCGGAAAGGTCCGGCCGGGCGACCGGGTGTTGCTGCTGGGCGGCGGCACCGGCTACACCGTCACCGCGGCCGTGCTCGAGATCGTGGAGGAGCGGTGACCGTGCCCTGGGACAGCACCTTCGAGCAGATCCTGCGGGCGCAGCTGCCCGGCGCCGAACCGGCGGCGGACACCCCGCTCACGCATTACGGGCTGGACTCCATGGGCATGCTCCGGCTGGGACGGACCCTCGGGCAGCGGTACGGCATCGACCTCCGCTCCTTCGACGAGCGCGCTTTCCGCAGCGTGGAAGCGCTGTGGGCCTTCGTCGACCGGCACGCGTCCCACCCGCCGGTCGAGCTGGTCCGGCCGCTGATCGACTGGTTCGCCCGCTCGGCCGTCGCGCATCCCGACGCGGCGTGCGTGATCGAGGGCGACCGGACCACGACGTATGCGGAGATGGCGGCGCAGGCAAGCGCCCTGGCCGCCACGATCGGCGACGGCGGCGTGGTCGCGGTGCTGGGGGAGCGGGAGGCGGCCACCTACCGCGCCTACCTCGCGGCCCTGTACGCCGGGGCCGCGGTGGTTCCGCTGTCGCTGGACTTCCCGCCGGCCCGCAACGCCGAGATCGCCCGGCAGGCCGGGGTCCGGTGCGTGGTGCACACCGACGAGCGCGCCAACCCGGTGGTCGCCGCCCAGTTGGCCGCGATGGGCGAGCTGCGGACGGTGGACGCCCGTGCGACGCCGGAACCGGGGCCGCACCGCGCCGCCGTCCCGGAGGTGCCAGCCGATCAGGTCGCCTACTTCATCTTCACGTCCGGATCGACCGGCGGCCCCAAGGGCGTCGGCATCACCCACGGCAACGTCCACGCGTTCCTGACCCAGGCCATGCCGGCCTTCGCCGTCGGGCCGGGCGACATCTTCTCGCAATGCCACGGGCTGACGTTCGACTTCTCGGTGTTCGAGATGTGGGGCGCGTGGAGCACCGGTGCGGCCCTGCTGCCGGTCTCCCGGCTCCAGGCGCTCGACCCGGCGGACACCGCCAACCGGTACGGGGTGACGGTGTGGGCCTGCACGCCCAGCCTGCTCGACTCGGCCGCGTCCGCCGGGCACCTGGCGCCGGGCTCGCTTCCCCGCCTGCGACACCTGGTGATCGGTGGTGAGCCGCTTCCCCGCGGCACGGTGGAAGCGGCGCGGGCGGCGGCTCCGCTCGCGATCGTCGACAACGTGTACGGCCCGACCGAGGCGACGATCTGGGCGACGACCCACCGGATGGCGCCCGGCGACGCGGTGCCCGATGGCCGGATCCTGCCGATCGGTACTCCGGCGCCGACCGTCCGGGTCCGGCTCGGTGCGGACGGCGAGCTCCTCCTGGGCGGCCCGCAGGTGTTCCACGGATACCTGGACGCGGCGTTGACCGCGGCGAAGTTCACCCACGAGGACGGCGCGGACTGGTACCGCACGGGCGACCTCGCCGAGTGGGACGAGGCCGGCCTGCTGCATCATCTCGGCCGGATCGACGGGCAGGTCAAGGTGCGCGGCTACCGCGTCGAGCTGGGCGAGATCGAGACGGTCGCAGCCGGCGTGCTGGGCGGCGCCCGGGTGGCCGCGGTGCGCTCCGGCGACGCCGGGCGCGCGGAGCTGGTGCTGTTCGTCGAGGCGTCGGCGGTGGACGAGTCGGCGGTGCGGCGGGAGCTGGCGAAGACGTTGCCGTACTACATGGTGCCGCGTCGCGTGTTCGCCGTCGCGTCGTTCCGGCTGACCGCGCACGCGAAGCTCGACCGGAACCACCTCGTGAGCCTGCTGGACGATGCGGCGGCCGTGTCGGCCTGAGCTCGGTGGGGGCGACGCCGTTGCCCCCCGGCAGCGTCGGCCCCCGGCCGGCGCTGTCAGCTCGCGATCGGCTCCGGAATCGGCGTCGCGGCCGGCAGCCGGTGCGCGTGCCGGTCGGGGAAGCCGACCTGCTGGAGGCGGTCGAGCGCCGAGAAACGCAGGTAACCCAGCCCGGAGATGTTGTGCATGATCTTGTAGCACAACCGCTCGTTGCTGCCGTGGCAGCGGAGCACGTACCGCGTCTTCGCGTAGCGGGCCGCAGTGAGCGTGTCGGTGAAGAGGTCGGCGAAGCGGTGGCTGAACTCGGACAGCGTCCGGACTTCGGGGATGCGCTTGGCGGCATACCGCTGCAGGGCGCGGTCGACCGGCCGGCGATCGGTCAGGTCGATCTCGTCGAAGAAGGCCGCCAGCGCGACGGCGTCGGCGATCGCGGCGTTCATGCCCTGACCGGCCATCGGGTGCACGGCGTGGGCCGCGTCGCCGAGCAGCGGCATGCCGTCGCGGTAGAACTCGGGCGCGACGAACCGGCGAGCGGAGAGCACCCGCGACCCGGGCAGGCCGCGGTGGATCGCCTCGGTCATCGGCGCGAGCGCGGGGCACTCGGCGATCGCCTGGTCGACCCACTCGCGCAGGGACTCCTTGCCGATCTGGTTGACCAGCCCCTTGGCGATCTGGAGGTAGAGCCGGCCGCCGGCGTTGGGCATCGGATACATCACCCGCATTCCTCGCGGGGTGATGAACGTCGTGGCCTGACTCGCGAGGCTGGGGACGTCGGTCAGATCTATCGCCACGACCTGATGAGCGTACGGAATGGGGCTTGTCTCTATGCCGAGTTGTGAGCGCAGTTTGGAGGAATGCCCGTCGGCGGCGACCACGAGCGGTGCACGCACCGTTCTGAGGCCGCTCGAGGTGCGAATTTCGACGCCGCCGACACGTCCGTCGTCGCCGCGAACGGCACGGCTCACCGAAACGCCGCGACGGAATTCCACCGAGGCCGGCAGAATTCCGATGAAATTGTCGAGAATTCCCTTGTAGGTGTGGGTCAGGCAATGATTGTGCCGGCTCGGCAGCCACCGATAATCCATCGCGCACAACTCGACGCCGTCGGCGGTCGTGCTGACCAGCCGGTTGATCCGGGTGGCGCCGCTGGCCAGCAGCTTGTCAAGAGCATCCAGCCGCTCGAGCGTGACCAGCGAACCCGGCTGCAGCAGCTCGCCCTTGAACGTTTCCACGGTGTCGGTCAGCTTGTCGAGAAGGAGCACCCGCCGGCCCTGCCGGCCGAACTCGGCGGCGACCGTGAGGCCGCCCGCGCCGGCTCCGCAAACGATGACGTCGTAGTCGCTGATAATCGCCCTCACGAGCCGATACTAGTCTTTTCCGAGATGCTTATCCAGTGTCGATCAATTGATTTGAACGCCGTTCTCGCACGGCCGGGCCGACTTGCCGCCAGCTCGACCGCGAGCAACCATTACCGATGATGCATCTCTGGTGAATCATTGCGCCGGCCGTCAACCTGCCGCGCCGTGGCGGGCCGCCAACGGCGCGCGCAGCATGACGACGACCGCCTCGGCGAGGAGCCCGGCGCCGATCGTCCCGGCCGTCGGCTACGTCGGGCCGGCGCTTTTCGAGATCACCGCGGTCATCGTGTGCAGCATGGTGCGGGCGGCGTCGGCCGCTGTCTCGGGCGTGCCCGGCCGGCCGCTGTCCAGCCAGGACTCGATGACCTCGATGGCCAGGGCCGGCATCAGCCGGGACGCCCACCGCCGCAGGCCCTCGTCGGGGATGCGGTCGCGGAGGTGGTCGTCGCTGATCGCGATCGCCTCGGTGGAGAGCTCCACCGCGTAGCTCTGGAACTCGGGCTCGTGCGCGGCGTGGATGAACAGCAGGCGGAAGCCGTCAGGATCGTCGGCGGCGAATGCGGCCAGCGCGCTCAGGCTCCCGGCGCCCAGCCCGGACGGCGCACGGACCGCCTCGGTCAGGCGCTCGGCCACGTCGTCGAGTACCGCTTGGTAGAGCGACGCCTTGGAGTCGAAGTGCCGGTAGAGGATGACCTTGCTGATGCCCGCCTCGGCGGCCACCTCGTCGAGGACGGTCGCCGCGAACCCGTTGCGCGCGAACGCGTGGCGGGCGCCCTCGATCACGGCCCGCCGGCGATCCTGGCGCCCCAGCAGCACGCGGCCGGTCGGGGTCGGCGGCGTCGCCTTGCGCACCCTGCCCTTCGCCGCCGGCCCGGTCATGCGGTCACTCTACCCACCGGCCTCTTCGCCGAGGACCGACCGGCGCGGGGCAGCCAGCGGAAGGTCAGCGCGGAGAGGACGACCCCGGCGAGCGTCCACGCGCCGAGGATCGCGACATGCCGGCCGACCCCGGCGGCCGACCCGGTCAGCCCGCTCTCGACCAGTGCGGCGAACGGCTGCGCCGGCAGCCAGCCCGCCAGCCGGTAGACCCAGGCCGGCTCCTCGGTCGCCGGGAAGAACACGCCGGAGATGAACAGCAGCGGCAGGTAAGTCAGCGAGAGCACCGGCCAGGCCGACGCCGGCCGGGGGATCAGGCCGGCCACCGCGGTGCCGAGCGCCGCCCAGCACAGCGTGCCGATCACGACGGCCAGCGCCAGCGCGGGCACCCGGGACAGCGCGATGTGGACGTGCACCACGTCCCACGCGACCGCCAGTGCGACGGCCGACGACAGCAGCGCGACGATCAGCGTCGCGACCACCCGGCCGGTGAGATAGCACCAGGCCGGCAGCGCCGTGCCCCGCAGTCGCTTGAGCACGCCCTGCTCGCGGGCGCCGACCAGGCCGGTGGCATGGGTGACGTAGCCGATCGAGATCACGCTGAACACGACGGCCCCCGCGACCAGGTAGCTGAACGTCGAGGCGGGCGTGCTGTCCGAGCTCATCTTGAGCGCCATCAGCAGCAGCGCGGGCAGCAGGATCGCCGAGACCAGCGCCCGCGACGTACGGATCAGCAGGCGGATCTGGTATTTGATCTGGCCACCGAGATAGCTCAGCGCCGAGACCGGTGCCGGTGGCTCGCCGGCGAGGACCTCAGACATGGCTCACCTCCGTCTCGCCGTTCTCCTTGGCCGGATGCGTGGTGAGCCGGAGATAGACCTCCTCGAAGCTGGCCGGGGTGACCGACAGCCCGGCCAGCTCGGCGGACCGGGAGCGGGCCAGGTCGGTGAGCGCGCCGACCACCCGGGTGACCTCGGCCGTACGGATCGTGGCCTGCTCGCCGTCGACCTCGGCGCCGGACAGCGGCCCGGTGAGGTCGGAGCGCTGAACGGCGGCCCCGAGCCGGAAGGTGACCTCGGTGCGCAGGCCGACGTGCTCGGCGATCCCGTCCGGGGTGTCGTCGGCGACCACGCGGCCGTCGGCGATCACCACCACCCGGTCGGCGAGCCGCTGCGCCTCCTCAAGGTAGTGGGTGGTGAGCAGCACGGTGGTGCCCTCGGCCCGGAGCGCCTCGATGATCGCCCATGCCTGCCGGCGAGCGGCCGGGTCGAAGCCGGTGGTCGGCTCGTCAAGGAACAGCACCCGGGGCCGCCCGATGATGCCGACGCCGAGGTCGACGCGGCGCAGCTGGCCGCCGGAGAGCTGGCCGAGGCGGACCTTGGCCTGCTCGGTGAGACCCACCGACTCCATCACCTCGGCGTACGGCCGGGGTTTGCGGTAGAGGCTGCCGTAGAAGGCCAGGGTCTCGGCGACGGTCAGTTCCGCGTCGAGCCCGGTGGACTGCAGGACAATGCCCAGCTGGGCCCGCCAGTGCGGACCGCCGTCGCGCGGGTCGGTGCCGAGCACGGTCACCTCGCCCGCCGTGCGATCCCGGAAGCCCTCGAGAATCTCGACGGTCGTGGTCTTGCCGGCCCCGTTGGCGCCGAGGACCGCCACGGTCTCGCCCTGCCGCCCGGTGAAACTGACGTCGTGGACGACCTCGCGGTCGCCGTACCGCTTGACCAGATGGCGCACCGAAATCGCATCCATCAGCCCACACCCTGACTGTTACTCACAAATAAACACTCGCACGACAACTCTCACGAGTCAACACTGACGCGTTAACAGTGGTGGCGGCGAATGTGGCGACCGGCCTGGCAGCTTGATCGACTGCCTGGTTGACTGTCCGGGGTGAACTACGCGGCGCCCCGCCGAGGGCGGACTCTGGCCCGGGCGATCGTCGGTGGGGCCGTCTATCTGACCGGCGTCGGGTTGCTCGTTCATGCCATTCACACCCAGGCCGACATGTACGCTCCGGGCGGTCTTCTCGCCGGCGTAGGCGCCGGACTGCAGGGGCCGGCCGTGCGCACGCTGCTGCGGGCGCGCAAGAGGAGGCGACGCCGAACCGGCTGAGACGCCGGACCGGCGGCGGCGGCCGGCGCCACCTTCAGCGTCACGTTGCCGCTTCGGGTGGAGCTCGCCGCCGCTTCCCGACCACTCAGACCAACTCGAGCTGCTGCGGTTCGGGGGTCACGGCCTCGGGAGCCGGACGCGCCGCCCGCAGCGACCAGAGCGCCACCGGCACCCCCACCGCCACCAGGATCGCCGCCACCACCAGCGAGAACTGGTAGCCGGCCAGGTACCGGTGCAGTTCGGCGCCGCTGGCCGCGTTGGAGCGGTTGGTCAGGATCGCGCCGAGGATGGTGATGCCGAGCAGGCCGAAGACCTCGCGGGAGACGTTGAGCATGCCCGAGCCGACCCCGGCCCGCTCGGCCGGCAGCGCGCCGACGATCACGTTGTTCAGCGGGACCAGCATGCCGCCGCCGACGCCGTAGAGCAGGAACCAGCCGAGCAGGTCGCCGTACGTGGTGCCCTCGCCGTAGCCGGAGATGCCGAAGATCGCGACCGCCATCAGGCCCAGGCCGAGCGCCACCGTGCGGCCGGCGCCGAAGCGCACCTCCAGCCGCGGCGCGAGCGTCGCCGTCACGGCCATGACCAGCGCCATCGGCACAAACGCCGACCCCGCCTCGGTGGGCGAGAAACCGAGCACGTTCTGCAAGTAGATGGCCGTGTAGAAGTAGATGCCGAAGACGCCGAACGCCCACAGGCCCATGGCGAGCAGGCCGCCGGTGAACACCCGCTGCCGCAGGAAGCCCAGATCCATCATCGGGTTGGCCGAGCGCAGCTCGATGACCACGAACGCGACGGCGGCCACCGCGGCGACCGCGAACGACGCCAGGATCACGCCGGAGGTCCAGCCGCGCGACTCGCCCTCGATGAGCGCGTACGTGAGGGCGAACAGCGCGACCGACGAGGTGAGCACGCCGGGCACGTCGAAGCCGCGGGCGGCGCCGCGCCGGGCGGCCGGGACGCTCCATGCGGTCAGGGCGGCGGTGGCCACGCCGATCGGCGCGTTGATCAGGAAGATCCAGCCCCAGGACGCGTGCTGGCTGAGCCACCCGCCGGTGAACGGGCCGATCGCCAGGGCCAGCGCGCCGACCGCGCCCCAGATGCCGATCGCGGTGCCGCGCTCGCGCGGGTCGGGGAAGAGCTGGGGGAGCAGGGCCAGCGAGGCCGGGGTGAGCAGCGCCGCGCCGATGCCCTGCACCGCGCGGGCGCCGATCAGCATCTCCTGGCTCTGCGCGAGGCCGGCCGCGACCGAGGCGGCGGTGAAGACGGCGAGGCCGGCGAAGAACGCCGTGCGGGTGCCGAGCACGTCGGCGATCCGGCCGCCGGCCAGCAGCAGGCCGGCGAAGACCAGCACGTACGCGCTGGCGATCCACTCCAGCCCGGAGAGGCTCAGCTCGAGGTCCCGCTGGATGGACGGGAGGGCCACGTTGACCACGTTGTTGTCGAGATACGTCATGAAGGTGCCGAGCGCGACCGCCACCAGCGCCCACCACCTGCGGTTCTTGTCCATCATTCCCCCTGTACGGCGTCCTTGTACAACGTACATGTACTAGGTACATGACACCTATACGTTGTATGGTTGTCAAGTGGCAGGCGAGAGATTGAGCAGGGCGGCGGTCGCCGAGCGGGCGTTGCGGCTCGGCGACGAGGAGGGCGTGGAGGCGGTCACGATCCGCCGCCTCGCGCAGGAGCTGGGCGTCACGCCGATGGCCCTGTACTGGCATTTCAAGAACAAGGACGAGCTGCTGCTCGGGGTCGTCGACCACGCGCTCTCCACCGTCCGGGCCGACCGTGCCGCCACGGATCCGTGGCCGAAGCAGCTGCGCGCGATGGTTGAGGCGCTCGTCACAGTGATGCGCCAGCACCCCAGCCTGGCCGACCTCATGTTCGCGATCGACAAGAGCCAGGGCGAGAGCTTCACCCGGGCCACCAACGACGCGCTCGCCCTGCTCACCGAGGCCGGGTTCGGCATCGAGGAGGCATACTGGGTGGCGACCCACCTGCTGCACACCGCGATCGGCCTGGTGCAGGCGCAGCCGGACTGCCCGATGAACGTGCCGGCCGACCAGGCCGCCGAATGGCGCCGGCAGAAGCGCCTCTCGATGGAGAGCCTCCCGGCCGACAAATACCCCATGGTGGTCGCCTTCGCCGCGACGTACGCGCGGGCGCTCGACACCGAGCGCTACTACGCCTTCGGCATCGACCTGGCGATGGCCGGCGTCGAGGCGATGGCCCACTCGATCGCCGCGGAATTGGATCAGCCGGACGCCCGCGCCCGGCGTACCGTCGAAGCGTGACAACAGTCGACTTCTATTTCGACCCCGCCTGCCCCTTCGCTTGGATCACCTCTCGCTGGATGCTCGAGGTCAAGAGCCTCCGCGACGACGTCGACCTCCGCTTCCACGTGATGAGCCTCTACGTGCTCAACGAGGGCCGCGACCTCCCCGAGTGGTATCGCGAGCTCGTCGACCGATCGCTCGGCACCGTCCGGGTGGTGACCGCGGCCAAGGAGAAGCACGGCGACGAGGTGCTCGCCCCCCTCTACACCGCCCTCGGCACCCGCATTCACAACCAGGGCAACAAGGACTTCGACGTGGTGGTCCGCGAGGCGCTGGCCGAGGTGGGCCTGCCCGCCGAGCTGGCCGAGGCGGCCACCGCCACCGAGTGGGACGAAGAGCTGCGCCGCAGCCACCACGAGGGGATGGACCCGGTCGGCGACGACGTGGGCACCCCGACCATGCACATCGACGGGATCGCGTTCTTCGGGCCGGTGCTGTCCAGCATCCCGCGCGGCGACGACGCGCTCAAGATCTTCGACGGCGCGGTGGCGCTGGCGTCGTACCCCGACTTCTTCGAGCTGAAGCGGACCCGGACGGGCGGGCTGAACTTCGACTGACCCGCGGTGATTTTGCTAACCGCCGAGGGAGCAATCCTCAAGAACACCTAGTGGCCGGCCGTACTGGCCGCCATGCACAAGGTCGATACGTACGCCTCGATCAGCGTCGTGATCTGCAGCTACGCCGACCAGCGCCGGCCGGATCTGCGCCGCGCCGGCGCCTCGGTCGAGGCCCAGCTGGACGAGCGCGACGAGCTGATCCTGGTGATCGACCACAACGACGCGCTGCTCGAGTGGGCGCGCGCCGAGTTCCCCCGGGCCCGGGTGGTCGCCAACGGCGGCCGCCCGGGCCTTTCCGACGCCCGCAACACCGGCGTCGAGAGCGCCCGCGGCGATGTGGTGGCGTTCCTCGACGACGACGCGGTCGCCGCCCCCGGCTGGATGGCCGGGCTGCGGGCGGCGTTCGCGACCGACGACGTGGCGGTGGCCGGCACCGCGGTCCGGCCGAGCTGGGAGGGCGGGCACGCCCCGCGCTGGTTCCCCGACGAGTTCGGCTGGGTGGTCGGGTGCAGCTACCGCGGCCTGCCCGAGGTCAAGAGCCGGGTACGCAACCCGATCGGCGCGTCGATGGCGGTGCGCCGATCGGTCTTCGCCGAGGTGGGCGGCTTCTCCCAGGCGATCGGCCGGGTCGGCACCAAGCCGGTGGGCTGCGAGGAGACCGAGTTCTGCATCCGGGTGGCGGCGTACGACCCGGGCCACCAGGTCGTCTTCGACCCGCTGACCGCGGTCGACCACTACGTGCCGGCCGCCCGGCAGACCATGCGCTACTTCCTGAGCCGCTGCTATCACGAGGGGCGGTCGAAGCGGATCGTCTCACTGCTGCAGGGGGCCGGCGCCGCCCTGTCGACCGAGCGCCGGTACGTGCGGATCACGCTGCCGGCGGCGGTGCTCAACGGGATCGCGGGGGCCCGGCGCCGCCCGGACGGTTTGCTCCGCGCGGGCGTGGTGCTCGCCGGCCTCGGCAGCACGGTGGCCGGATATGTCGTCGAGTCGTTGCGCCGCGCGCCGCTGACCCAATTCCGGGAATAGGCCCGATCCGCGGCGAAAGCGACGGATCCTGATCGCAACGGCGATCGGGGAAAAGGACCGTGAACGCAACACCATTCCGCTTCAGCATCATCGTTCCCACCTATAACCGGCGGGACATTCTGCGGGACACCGTGGCCTCGATAGCGGCGACCGTCCGGCCGTGGCCGTGCGAGCTGATCGTGGTGGTCGACGGTTCCACCGACGGCACGGCCGAGGCGCTGGGCGAGCTGGTGCTGCCGTTGCCGATCAAGGTGCTGGACCAGCCGAACCGGGGCGCCGCCGCGGCCCGCAACGCCGGGGCCGCCGTCGCCCGCGGCCGGTTCCTGCTCTTCCTCGACGACGACATGACCGTCGAGCCGGATCTGATCATCGAGCACGACAAGACCCTCCTCGCCGGCGCCGACGCGGTGGTCGGGCACATGCAGATCGACGACCGCTCGCCGGTGAACATCCTGACCCGCGGCGTCGAGCGGTGGGCGACCGAGCGGCGGGTCCGGCTCGACCTGTCCGGCGGGCGGCTCGGCGTCGCCGATTTCCTCACCGGGCAGCTGTCGGTGCGTGCGGAATGGTTCACCAAGGTCGGCGGGTTCGACCGGGCCCTCACCGCACACGGCACCTTCGGCGGCGAGGACACCGACCTCGTCTACCGGCTGCTGCAGGAGGGCGCGCGGGCCCGGTTCGCCCCGAACGCCGTCTCCCACCAGCGGTACGTGGTCTCGGCCGAGCAGAACATCCGCCAGTGGCGGCAGGCCGGCGAGTCCGACGCCATCCTCTCCCGCAAGCATCCGGGCCTCGGCGCGGTGCTCAGCGCCGGGCACCGCGGCGACACCCTCGACGGGCGCCTCGCCAAGGCGATCGCCACGCTGCCGCAGGCCCCGGTGCGGGCGCTCAGCAGCCGGGTCGTCGAGCGGGTGGACCGCGGGCGGATGGATCTGGCCACCGAGTTCTTCTTCGCGAAGGTGCGCGACATCGCGTACTGGACCGGGGCGCGGGCGAACGGCGGGCTGGTCCGCACCGCGGCCACCGGGGTGGGCATCCTCGCCTACCACGCGATCGAGGAGATCGACGATCCGCGCGTCGGGCGGTACAGCGTCGCCCCCGCGCGGTTCGCGGCGCAGATCTCGGCGCTGGTCCAGGCCGGGTACACCTTCATCGACGGCGACGACCTGCTGGAGCATCTGGCGGGGCGGCCGCTCAAGCCGCGCAGCGTGCTGCTGACCTTCGACGACGCGTACGAGAGCATGCTCACCCACGCGGCGCCGGTCCTCGAGCGGCACGGCATCCCCGCGGTGGTCTGCGTCGTCAGCGACGAGATCGGCGGCTACAACGCGTGGGACGTGGCACACGGCGCGGGCAAGCTGCCCCTGCTCACCGCCGAGCAGCTCGGCGAGATCCACGGCCGCGGCTGGGAGCTGGCCTCGCACAGCCGCCGGCACGCCCACCTCACCACGCTGGGCGACGCCGTCCTGCGGGCCGACCTCGCCGGGTCGCGGACGGCGGTGACCGCGCTGGGGCACGGCGAGGCGCGGTTCCTCGCATACCCGTACGGCGAGCACGATCGTCGCGTCCGCGACCGCGCCCGGCGGGCCGGATACGCCGCCGCGTTCGCGCTCACCACCGCGCGGGCCCATCCCGCTCCCGGCAACCGGTACGCCCTGCCCCGCGTCGAGGTGTGCCGCGAGACCACCCCCGTCGAGCTGCTGCACCAGCTGGCCGATCCGGCCCGGCTCGATCCACGCGACGTCCTGCGGCGCGAGCTGGGTGGCCTGGCGAGCGGCGTGCTGGCCCTGATGCGCCGCGCCGGGAGCCACCCGGCCGAGCCGGCCACGCCGGCCATCTGGTGCTGCGACTTCGACCTGGCCGGGGACGCGACGTCGGCGATGGTCCCGCCGCGCGACGAGACCACGATGCGGGTGCTCGTCCGGCTGCACGGCGAGCCGCTCGGTTACGTGACCCGGCCGCGTACCGGCACGCCGCGCGATCACGACGAGATCCGGGCCGCCGCCTGGCGCGAGCTCGGCGACCCGCTGGTGGCGCACCTCATCGAGGAGGGCGCCGAGATCCCCGAGGAGGCCGAGCGGGACGGGTGGCGCCCGGCCGGGCCGACCCGCAACTGCCCCAACCATGTCGTCTCCGACGCGCTGGTCTCGGTCGTGGTCTGTACCCGCAACCGCAGCGAGTCGCTGCCCGCCTGCCTCGACCGGCTCGCCGCGGTCGCCTACCGGCCGGTCGAGTTCCTCGTCGTCGACAACGCGCCCGCCGACGACGCCACCCGGGCCGTGGTCGAGCGGTACGCGGCCGGCGACGACCGGTTCCGCTACGTCCGCGAGCCGCGCCCCGGCCTGTCCCGGGCCCGCAACGCCGGGCTCGCCGCCGCCCGCGGCCGCTACCTGGCCTACACCGACGACGACGTGGCGGTCGACCGCGGCTGGATCCACGGGCTGATCCGCGGCTTCCAGCGGCGCGACGACGTGGCCTGCGTGACCGGCCTGGTCTGCACCGCGGCGATCGGCAACGGCTCGGAGGCGTACTTCGACGCGCGGCTCGCCTCCTGGTCGACCCGCTGCCGGCCGCAGTTCTTCGACCTGTCGATGGGCGACCGGTACGGCGTGCTCTACCCGTTCTCGGCGGGCATCTTCGGCACCGGTGCGAGCTTCGCCTTCCAGCGGGAGCGGCTGGTCCGGGCGGGCGGCTTCGACGAGGCGCTGGGGGCCGGCACGCTCACCCGCGGCGGCGAGGACCTCGACATCTTCGTGCGGATCCTGCTCGACGGCGGGGCGATCGCCTACGAGCCGTCCGCCGTGGTCTGGCACCACCACCGGGCCGACGAGGCGTCGCTGCTGGAGCAGATGTACGGCTACGGCACCGGCCTGACCGCGTACCTGACCAAGCTGTTGCTCGACCCGTCGACCCGTAACCGGCTGCTCAGACGGGTGCCGGCCGGGCTCATCCGGATCGCCCAGATCCGCAGCCGCACCAACGAGCGGCTCGGCGCCACGGTCGCGGCCCCCGCCGGGGCGATGCGCCGCGAGCTCACCGGCTTCCTCGCCGGCCCGCTGCTCTACCTGCGCGCCCGGCGCGCCCGGGAAAGATCGAGGTGACGACCGAGTCGAGCACCGCCCATGCCCGGCTGGTCATCTCGGCGCTGAGCCTGTGCGCGTTCGCCCTCGGCCTGGCCGGGTTCCTCCTCGGCCTGCACGGCCCGCGAGTCGTCGGCTTCGTCGTGTACCTCCTGTTCGGCGCGGGCGCCGCGCCGTGGGCGATGTTCCCCCGCATCGGGCTGCCGTTGCGGCTCGCGCTGAGCGTCGGCGCCGCGTTCGCCACGCTGGTGATCGTCTCGACGGTGATGCTCGGGATCGGCTGGTGGCAGACCTTCGTCGCCACCGCCCTGGTGTGCGCGATCACCGTCCCGCTGCACGTCGCCGCGGTGCTGCGGATCCGCCTCGGGGGCCTGGCCGAGAAGCCGGCCGGGCCCGGGCCGGGCGTGCTCGCGGCCGGCACCGGCGCCCTGGTCTGCCTGATCTCCGCGGTCGCCCACCGGCACACCGATCCCGGGCTGTGGGGGTTCCTGACGCGGATCGGCCCGGTCTGGTACGTCGGCCTGGGCGTGATCGTCCTGTCGCTGGTGATCTCCCGGTGGCACCCCGCCGGGGTGCTCGCGCTCGTGGTGGTGCTGACCGCCACCCCGGCGATCGTCTACGACATGCCCCGGATCCAGTCCGCCGCCAAGCACGTCGAGCTGGTCGAGCAGATCCGTCATCAGCACGTCCTCGAGTCGAGTGTGGACGTCTACAACGGCTGGCCGGGCTTCTTCTCGGCGATGGCCTGGCTCGCCGACGCGGCCGGCATCCGCGACTCGATCCACCTGGCGACCGCGTGGCAGCTGTTGATCGGCCTGTCCGGCGTCGTGGCCGCGCGCTTCCTCGCCGGTCAAGTGATCAAGGACCGCGCGGCGGCCTGGCTCGCCGTCGTCCTCGGCGTGCTGGCCAACACGATCGGGCAGGACTACTTCTCGCCGCAGTCGGTGGGATACGTCCTCGCCGTCCTGATCTTCGGCTTCGCGCTCTCCGATCTCCCGCTGCGCCACAAGGTGCCGGCGATGACCGTCCTCGGCGCGACGATCGCGATCACCCACCAGCTCAGCCCGTACATCGCCGGCGGCGCGCTGTGCCTGCTGGTCCTGCTGCGCCGGCAGCGCCCGTGGTGGCTGCCGGCCACCGTGCTCGGCCCGGCCGCGCTCTGGGCCGTCGTCAACTGGCGTGACCTCAGCCGGTTCGTCAGCCTCAGCGACCTGGGCAGCTCCGGCAACCTGACCACGCCGACGCCCACCACCTCCGGCGGGCTGGGCCGGCTGCCGGTCTTTCTCGCCACCGAGGCGGCGCTCCTGCTGAGCCTGTTCATCCTCGGGGCGCTCGTCCTGGTCGTGCTGTGGCGGCAGCGCCGAAGTCTGAGCACCTGGGCATTGGTCGCTTGCCCGGGCGCCGGCCTGGCGATCGTGGTGGCTCACCCGTACGGAAAAGAAGGTCTTTATCGGGCGGTGTTGTTCGCGATTCCGTGGCTGGCCGTGCTCGCCGCCCAGGCGAACATCGGCCGGAAGGCCGCTCAGCTCGCCGTCGTCGCGGTGCTCACGGCCGACTTCCTGGTCGGCACCTTCGCCCTGGACGCCTCGAACGTCATGCGCGCGGGCGACCGCGACGCCTTCCAGGTCTTCGCGCGGACCCCGACCGACGGCGCGGTCAACTACTGCCTGATCATCGGGCCCGGCGACGTGCCGAGCGGGCCGATCGCCGGGCCGCTCACCCACCTCTCGGTCTACCGCACCGACATCGACGCCGCCGACGACTTCACGATCGCCAGCACGCCGAACTCGGGCCTGGTCGAGACGATGACCGACGCGCTCATCGACTATTCCGGCTCCAACGATCCGACCGACCGGCTCTTCGCCTTCTGGTCGCCGACCTCCTCGTACTACGGCTGGGAGTACGGACTGCACACGCCGGCCCGGTTCGCCGCGCTGCGCAACGCCTTCGGCAACTCGCCGCTCTGGAAGGTCGTGTTCGCCGAGGGCGGCTCGGTTCTCTTCGCATACACGGGCGCCTGATGTCCGCGTCCCCGGAGCCGGAGAAGGGCCACATCGCCCAGCTGTTCGGGCGCGACTCGCTCTACATGCTGATGTGGGCCGTGCAGATCATCGGCGCCGCGCTGCTCACCCCGATCACCACGCGGGTGCTCGGCTTGCCCGAGTTCGGCACGATCACCTCGGCCAACGCGGTCATGCAGGTCCTGTTCGTCTTTGCCGGCCTGGGGCTGCAGACCGCGGTGCAGCGCGAATACTCGACCTTCGAGAACCCGCGCGGGGCCCACCAACTGATCCTGGCCGCGCTCGTGATCACCGCCGGCTTCTCCGCGGCGGCCTGGTTCACCGTGCCGTTCTGGGCCGGCGCGCTCGAGATGGGCGACGAGCAGACGGCGCTGCGCTGGGCCGTGCTGTGGGCCGGGTCGTCGGCGCTGACCACCATCTCGCTGGGCCTGCTGCGCAGCCTCGACAAGCTGCTGATGTTCAGCGCGGTCAGCTTCCTGCAGGCGGTGGTGGCCGAGGCCCTCGCGCTGGGCCTGGTGAAGTTCTACCGGCCGACGGCCGAGGTGTTTCTCGGCGGGCAGGTCGCCGCGCAGTTCGTGGCGGCGCTTCTCGGCCTGGTGGTGGCGCCGCCGGCCCTGCTGCTCTGGCGCGACCGGCACGTGCTGGACCGCGCGCTGCGCTTCGCCCTGCCGTTGGTGCCGGCCGCGCTGAGCACGTTCGTGCTGTCGGTCTCCGACCGGCTCGTCGTGGAGGCGCAACTGGGCAGCGCGGAGGTGGCGCGCTACCAGGTCGCGTACAACGTCGCCTCGATGCCGATGTTGTTGCTGTCGGTGCTGAACTCGGCCTGGATGCCGCGGTTCTTCGGCATCGCCGACGAGTCGGAGCGGCGCGGCGTGCTGGCCTCGAGCCGGGACGCGCTGTATCGGCTGATGCTCCCGGTGGTGGTCGGCTTCGCGTGCGGCGCGCCGCTGGTGCTGCGGATCTGGGCGCCCGCCTCCTATCACCCCGCGCGGCTGCACTTCGTCGTGTGCATCGTCCTGATCACCGCGATTCCGTACGCGGGCCAGCTCGCCGTCACCCGCACGCTGATGGCCGACGGCCGGACCGGAGCCGCCGCGATCGGCACGCTGCTCGCCGCGGTCCTCAACGTCGGGCTCAACCTGGCGCTCGTGCCCCGCTTCGGGCTGGAGGGGTGCGCTTTCGCCACGCTGGCCGCGTACGTCTTTCTCTATGTCGCCCTGGAGGCGTTCGGCCGGGGCGCCCGGGTGCCGCCGTCGCCGGCCGTCCTCAAGATCCAGCTCGCCGGCGCCGCCGCGCTCGCCCTCGCCTCCGCGTGGGTGAGCGAGAACGCGCTCACCCTGTCCCTGCGCGCGATCGCCGGAGCCGCGACGCTTGTCTGGTTCGTCCGGGTGCTGCGCACGATCGGGACCGAGAACCGGGAGACCGAGGAGCGCACCCGGCCGGTGCACGCCGAGGTGCTCATGGTGGCGGCGACCATCGAAATGTCCGGGATCATTCCCGAGCGTCGCCGGGGCGAGCGGCGGGCCGTCCCGGCGACGCCCCGGGAGGACGAGCGTCGCTTCGACGACCGCCGCCTGACCGGCAAACATTGGTCCCGGCCCCCGGTGGGCGAAGACCATCTCGAAGGGCCAAGATGAGTTCATGACCTATGTTGTGGTGGGCGGCGGCCTGGCCGCCGGCAAAGCGGTGGAGACCCTGCGTGACGAGGGCTTCGAGGGCCCGGTCACGCTGATCGGGTCGGAGACCGAGATTCCGTACGAGCGGCCCCCGCTCTCCAAGGGCCTTCTGCTGGGCACCGACGCGGTGGACAGCGTGTACGTCCATACCGCGCAGTGGTATCCGGAGCACAACGTCACGCTGCGCCTCGGCACGACCGTGACCTCGATCGACCGCGCGGCCAAGCGGGTGCGGCTCGACGGCGGCGACGAGATCGAGTACGAGAAGCTGCTGCTCGCCACCGGCTCGACGCCCCGGCCGCTCCCGGTGCCGGGCGGCGATCGCGCGCTGCTGCTGCGCACGCTCGGCGACTCGCAGCGCATCTCCGCGGCGGTCACCGGCAGCAGCCGGGTCGTGGTCATCGGCGCCGGCTGGATCGGCCTCGAGGTCGCCGCGGCCGCGCGCAGCCGTGGCGCGACCGTCGACGTCGTCGAGCGGGCTGCTCTTCCGCTGGTGAACGTGCTGGGTCCGGAAATCGCCGAGGTCTTCGCCGGCCTGCACCGGGCCAACGGCGTCACCCTGCACCTGGGCGCCCAGGTCGAGGCGGTCGAGGAGGGCGCGGTGCGGCTGGCCGGCGGCGAGACGCTCGCGGCCGACGTGGTGATCGCCGGCATCGGTGTCACGCCGAACGTGGGATTGGCCGCCGACGCGGGTCTGGCCGTCGACAACGGCGTGCTGGTCGACCGCCGGCTGGCCACCAGCGATCCCGACATCTTCGCGGCCGGCGACATCGCCAACGTCGACCATCCCTACCTTCGGCACCGGGTCCGCGTCGAGCACTGGGCGACCGCGCTCAACACCGGCCCGGTGGCGGCCCGGGCGATGCTGGGCCAGGACGTCTCGTACGACAAGCTGCCGTACTTCTACACCGACCAGTTCGACCTCGGCATGGAGTACACCGGCTGGATCGCGCCCGGCGAGAAGGCCGAGGTGGTCGTCCGCGGCGACCTCGCCACCCGCGAGTTCATCGCGTTCTGGCTGGTCGACGGCAAGGTCGCGGCCGGCATGAACGTCAACGTGTGGGACGTGACCGACCAGATCGAGGCGCTGATCCGCTCGGGCCGCCCGATCGACCCCGAGCGCCTGGCCGACACCGGCATCGCCCTGCCCGACCTGCTGTAGGTTTGGCGACCGGTTACCGGGCCGCGTCGCCGAGGCTGCTGGCCATGGTGCGCGGAAATCTCGGGGCCTAGAGTTCCCTTGTGGATCGCATGAACTCGTCGGATCGGATGAACACCTCGGTGGCGCACCCGGCCCGGCGGTACAACTACTGGCTGGGCGGCAAGGACCATTTCGCGGCCGACCGGGAGTCGGGCGATCTGCTGGCGAAGGCGTTCCCCACGGCCCGGATCGCCGCCCTGGAAAATCGGGACTTCCTGCGGCGAAGCGTCAAGTTCCTCGCGGAAAGCGGCATCCGCCAGTTCCTCGACATCGGGACCGGCTTGCCCGTTCCGGACAACACCCATGAGGTCGCGCAGCGGGTCGCCCCGGAGTCGCGGGTGCTCTATGTGGACAACGACCCGATCGTGATGGCCCATTCGCGCGCGCTGACCGTCGGCACGCCGGCGGGGCGCACCGGGTACGTCGAGGCCGACCTGCGCTCGCCCGAGGCGATTCTCGGGCACCCGGAGCTGCGGGCGGTGCTCGATCTGCGCCGGCCGGTGGGGCTGCTGCTGGTCGCGGTCCTGCACTTCATCCACGACGACGAGCAGGCCGTGACGGTGGTGCGGCAGTTGCTCGACGCGCTGGCGCCGGGCAGCTATCTGGTCGCGAGCAACCTGACCCTCGACTACGCGCCGCCGGAGCAGGTGGCGAAGCACCAGGAGCTGCTGGCCTCGGGCCGCACCGACGCCCGCGCCCGCGACAGGCCGGAGTTCGCGCGGTTCTTCGCGGGCCTCGACCTGATCGAGCCGGGTGTCGTCTCGGTCAGCGACTGGCGTCCGGCTCGCGACGACCGGCCGACCGCCCGGGACGTCGCCATCTACGGCGCGGTGGGCCGAAAACCCTAGGCGCCGCCCGCCTCCACCCGGTCGCGCCCGGCCCGCGTCGCCGCGCAAAGCCGGTGGTCGTCCGGCGTCGTACCCATCTCTTGTTCGCTTTCGCTTGCCGGCGCCGTGCGCTCTCCCCGCGCCCGCGGTCCCGACCAGATCGCGGCGTTGAGCGCCGCCCACGCCGCGCCGATCAGCACCGCCGCCACGGTCTCGCTGGTGCGGCTCCACCCCAGATAGACCCACGAGCCGGCGAACACCACCACGTAGATCGCGGCGGCCGTCCAGACCGTGACCCGCCACTTCCAGGGCAGGTTCGCGGAGAGCATCCAGGCGAGCAGGCCGACCGCCCCGGCGAGCTGCGCGGTGTGCCCGGCGGCCATGGTCGCCATCGGCCCGGCCCGGTCGAAGGGGATGGAGCCGTCGAACTCGCCGGCCGCCGGGAAGACCACTGAACTGGGCGCGCGCCAGCTCTCCCAGGCCGGCGCCGTGGTCAGCGCGAACGCCGCGGCCAGCACGGCGATCGGCAGAACCGGACCGACCGCGGTGATCAGCCCTTCCCGCGCGCCCCGCCGCCGCCGGAACCACCACCGGCCCAGCGAAACGGCCGCGGCGATGCCGAAGAGCACGGCCGGGTCGGCCAAGGTCGCGGTGTCGAGTGCGAAGAGGTAGCCGTCCGAGGTCCATTGCCCGCGGGCCCAGTCGGTGATGGTCACATCGGCGTCCGCGAGGCCGCTGAACCGTACGACCGTCGGCACCACGAGGACGAGGAGCGCCGCCAGCCCGAAGAGCAGCCCGGCGCCCAGCCCCAGCTCGACCACCGGCCCCGCATCCCGGCCCCGCCAAAGCGTGACCCTCCGCGGTCGCCATCGCAGCCGGAGGCGGGCGTTGGCGAGCGAGTAGAAGGGCCGCGGATGGCGGCCCAGCCATCGCCCGAGCAGCATCAGCACGACAACCAGAACAGCCAGCACGGCCACGGCGCCACCGGCCCGGCCGGCCCGCGCCACGAGCAGGTCATAGGACGCGCCGGCCAGATAGCTGGCACCGACCATCCACAGTGCCCAGAGCGCCGCGGCCGGCGTGTGCCAGACCGCGAAGCGCCGGTACGGCACCCCGTTCACCGCCGCCAGCCGCGGGACCAGCGTGCGCGCCCCCACGATCCACTGCCCGAGGAAGACCGCCCGGCCGCCGTGCCGCGCGAAGAGCCGCTCGGCCCGATCCCAGCGCTTCTCGCCGACCCGCTGCCCGAGCCGGCCGGTGCGGAGCCTGGGCCCGCGCCGCCGCCCCGAGTGGAACGCGGCCGTCCCGCCGATCAGCCCGGCCGCGACCGCCACGACGAGCGCCGGCCCGATCGGCACGGTGCCCGCGTTGGCCAGCAGCCCGAGGGCGATCAGCGCGGTAGCGGCCGGCAGGACCAGCCCGGCGACGAACGCGGACTCCGCCGCGACGAGCGCTCCGACGACGACGTACACCAGGATCGGAGGGAGGCCGCCGAGCAGATCGTTGAGCACACCGGTGACGCTATGCAGCCGATTCGCGACCCTCAATCGGTGATCGCCCTTAGGGCTCATGGGGGTATGACTGGGGGATGGACATTCTCGTAGCCGGCGGCCACGGCCAAGTCGCCCTCCGCCTGTTGAAGCTGCTCGCCGCCGACGACCACACCGCGCGGGGGCTGATCCGCAAGCCGGCGCAGGCGGGCGACCTGCGGGCGGTGGGTGCCGTGCCGGTCATCGGCGACCTGGAGAACGACGCCTCGCTCGCCGCGTACGTGAAGGGCGCCGACGCCGTGGTCTTCGCGGCCGGCGCCGGGCCGGGCAGTGGTCCGGCCCGCAAGCGCACCGTCGACCTGGGCGGCGCGGTCAAGCTCGCCGACGCCGCGACGGCCGAGTCCGTGTCCCGCTATGTGATGGTCTCGTCCATCGGCGCCGAGGACCCGGCCGCCGGCGGCGCCATGCGGCCGTACCTGGAGGCAAAGGCAGAGGCTGACGCGTACGTCGTGGCGAGCGGCCTCGACTACACGATCGTCCGCCCCGGCCACCTCACCGACGACCCCGGCACCGGGCTCGTCAAGGTCAGCCGCACCCTCGGGAACAGGGGCCCGATCCCTCGCGACGACGTGGCCGCCGTCCTCGCCGCCTGCCTGCAAAGCCCGTCGACGATCGGCGTCACGTTCGAGCTCTTCGCCGGCGACACTCCGATCGCCGAGGCCCTAGCCTTCTGAGCGTCGGCCGTTCTTCACTGTGGGCCCTTTCCGGCGTCGGCGAGGTGGGCGGCCAGGGCCCGGGCTTCGTTGCGCAATTGTTCTGCCCGATCCGCGTACCCGCTCTGCTCGTACTCGTCGGCGGCCGTCTCCCTCTCGACCACCTCGGCCCGGACGATGTCCTCGACCTCGACCTCGGTCAGCGCCCGGCGGGCGACCTCGGTCGCCCCGACACCCACCGCGATGTGCTCGATCGCGAGGCTCGTGCCCGGCGCTTCCGCGGCCGGCGCGACCGCCTCGGCGTTGTCGATCGCCGCCAGGGTGGCCCGCAGCGCCGCCGTGGCCGCCCGGTCGCGCGACTTCATGGCAGCCGGCAGCGCCGCACGAAGCTGCTGCCGCAGGGAGATCTCCGTCATGACGGCGACGGGATCGCGCCTCACATGTGGCCGGCCCTTCGCCCGCGCCGCGCCCCCGCTCTCCGCGCGCGACTCCGTTCCGTCGCGGCTTCGCATTGCGCCGCCGCGTCCCCTGGCCTCGCCGTCGAGCACGGGTCACCGACGACCACGCGGCAGCGTCCCGCCCGCGGCGCGTGTCGGGTCAGCCCGCGCCTTTGTCAGTTGTCGCCGAACTCCCGCCGGAGGTGTGGCAGCAGCGCGGCCAGCGCCGGGCTCGTCCGCGGTCGCCACACGAGCGCGAGCAGCGCCGGGATCCCCAGCTCGGTGATCGGCACGGCCACGAGTCCGGGGTGCAGCTTGCCCATCGACTCGCTCAGCACCGCGATGCCCAGGCCCCGCGCCGCCATGTCGGCGACGGCCGCGGGCGCCGACGCGACCAGCACCACGTCGGGAATCAGGCTCGCGGACACGCACGCCTCGTCGAAGGCGGCCCGGATGCCGGTCCCCTCCGGGAGGGTGACGAGAGAGTAGGCCATCAGCTCGCGCAGCGGCAGCCCGGCCACGCTCGCCTGTGGATGGTCGGGCGGCACCAGTGCCACCAGGCCCTCGCTGGCGATCACCTGGGCGGAGAGGTGCTCGGGCGGCGCGCACGCGACGCCGACGAGGGCGATGTCGGCCAGGCCGGTCCGTACGGAGTTGACGAGAGTGCGGGAGTCGTCCTCGAGCAGTTCCAATTCGATCGCCGGGTGCTCGCGGTGGAAGGCGGCCAGCGCGGCGAACAGCGGAGTGATCTCGCAGCCGGTCACCATCCCGACCGTGAGGTGCCCGCGGACCAGGCCCTTCACCTCGTCGATCGCCTGGCGCAGACGGGTGGCCGCGGTCAGCGCCGCCTGGGCGTACTCGAGGGCCACCCGACCCGCCTCGGTAAGTCGCGCGACCCGCCCGGACCGGTCGAAAAGCTCGGCGCCCAGCTCGGCCTCCAGCGCCTTGACCTGGGCGCTCACCCCGGACTGGCTGATGTGCACGCGCTGGGCGGCGCGGGTGAATCCGGCCTCCTCGGCCACCGCCACGAAGTATTCGAGCTGCCGCAGTTCCATAACCGCAAATTCTAGCTCTCAGAAAAACTATGCGTTGGACTTCTGAATCGCACCGCGCGAGGGTGGAGTCATGACCGAACGCGAAAAGGCTCGTCAGCCCGAAGACCTGACCCGGCTGTTCGTCGAGCGCGCCAACGCGAAGGACGCGGAGGGCCTCGCCCTGCTCTACGAGGAGGATGCGGTGATGGCCTATCCGCCCGGACAACAGACCGTCGGCCGGGCAGCGATCCAAAAGCTGTGGGAGCAGGCGCTGCCGCACATGCCGGCCTTCGAGCCGGAGCAGCCGCTGCCGACGCTGATCAGCGGTGACCTGGCGCTGACCTCGACCCCGCCCAAGGACAACGCCGGCGCCCGCGCGCAGGTGGTGCGCCGCCAGCCCGACGGCACCTGGCTGCGCGTGCTCGACCAGCCCGAGTTCGTCACCCCGAAAGACTGATCCCCGGCAAGCGCCTGCTTCCGGCGCCCGCGATCTCGCGGGTGGGGATGCGACCCGGCCGCCCCGGGGAATGAGCGGCCGGATCGCTACGGGTGGATCTTGGATCGCTACGGGTGGATCAGAGCGCGATCCGCTGACCGGGGAAGATCAGGTCGGGGTTGCTGATGGTGCTGGTGTTCAGCTGGTACAGGGTGTGCCAGCCGCCCTTGATGTGGTTGCTCGTGGCGATGGCCGACAGCGTGTCGCCGGAGCGGACGACGTAGGTCTTGCCGGTGGCCTTCGCGGTCGTGCTACGGGTGACCTTGTGCGAGGTGGTCGCCCGGGTGGCCTGCTTGGTGGCCTTGTCGGCGGTCGACTTCGACTTGTGGGCCGAGCTGGACTTGTGGGCTGAGCTCGACTTGTGGGCTGAGCTCGACTTGTGGGTCGACTTCGACGACTTGGAGCCGCTCGTGTTGGTGCCCTTGTAGTGCTTCGAGGAGCCGGCCTTCTTGCCGCAGACCGGCCACGCGCCGATGCCCTGGCCGTTCAGCACCTTCTCGGCGATCCGGATCTGCTGCGCCTTGCTCGCCTTGTTCGCGGTGCTGGCGTACTTGGTGCCGCCGTAGGCCTTCCACGTGCTGCGGCTGAACTGCAGCCCGCCGTAGTAGCCGTTGCCGGTGTTGATGCTCCAGTTGCCGCCCGACTCGCACTGCGCGACCGCGTCCCAGTTCACACTGGACGCCTGCGCGGGGGAAGCGGGGCCCAGCAGGGCGGCCGTGCCCGCGACGCCGAAGGCGGCGAGGCCGATCGCGAAACGGGCGTGCTTGCGCGCCCGCGGCGTGCGGGCATGCTTGTGGATCTGTGCCATGAAAGAGAACCCTCCACGCCTGCGAGGTCAGCTGTCGGGTTCGGGCTGAGGTGCCCGGCCGCCATCGTGCGGCTTCACCCCGAGGCGCGCGCATCGCGCGCCGAGGAACGTTTGGGTCCCCCGCTCCCTGCCACGAGTTCGATGTCCGGCGGGCGGTGGCAGGGACTCGGCGTTCCACCCGCGGTGCCCGCATCGCGGACCGGCCGACGGTATCCACGGCTCAAGGAGAACGGCCAAGCCCAGCGCCTTAATGGTGACGTTGTTCTCAGCTATTGCCCCATTTGATCTTGCTTTATGTCGAGAATGACCGATTAACACGCTTGTGCGACCGAAGTCGTCGGTGGGGCCGGCCGATGCGTCATTACCGATCAGTAACTTGTTCGGCCGAACGCCGGAACCTGGTGCAGAATCGGCTGCCATGAGCGACCAGCCCCGCGATCACGACATCGTCGTCTACGGCGCCTCCGGCTTTGTCGGGGCGCTGGTGGCTCGATATCTGGCCGAGCACGCCCCGGCCGGCACGCGAATCGCCCTGGCCGGCCGCTCCGAGGCCAGGATCGCCGAGGTCAAGCGGCGTCTCGGCGTCGACTGGCCGGTTCTCGTGGCCGACGCCACCGACGTGCCGGCACTCGAGCGGATCGCGGCCGCGACGCGGGTGGTCGTCACCACCGTCGGGCCATATGCGAAATACGGCAAAGCGCTCGTCCGGGCCTGCGCCGCGGCCGGCACCGACTACGCCGACCTCACCGGCGAGGTGTTGTTCGCCCGGCAGAGCATCGACGACAACCACGAGCTCGCCCGCTCGACCGGCGCCCGCATCGTGCACTCCTGCGGCTTCGACTCGATCCCGTCCGACATCGGCGTGCACGTGCTCGCGCAGCAGGTCACGGCCGACGGCGCCGGCGAGCTCACCGACACCACGCTGGTCGTCACCAGCATGCGGGGCGGGATCAGCGGCGGCACGATCGACTCGATGCGCCATCAGCTCGACGTGGTCAAGAATGACGGCAAGTTGCGCCGGGTCGCCGCCAGCCCGTACTCGCTGACCCCCGACCGATCCGCCGAGCCCGATCTGGGCCGGCAGGACGACACCGCGGTTCTCTCCGGTTCCGCCGTGCATCCGCGGCTGCGCGGCACGCTCGCGCCGTTCTTCATGGCCTCCTACAACACCCGGGTGGTGCGCCGCAGCAACGCGCTGCGCGGCTGGGAGTACGGCCGAGCCTTCCGCTACCGCGAGGCGATGAGCGTCGGCGCCTCCCCGCTCTCCCCGGTGATCGCCCACGGCACCCGGCTCGGCCTCGGCGCGCTGATGGCCGGCCTGTCGCTGCCGCCGACCCGCTATGTCCTCGATCGCATCCTGCCCAAGCCGGGCGAGGGCCCGGACGAGCAGTCCCGCGAGAAGGGGCATTTCACCATGGATCTGTTCGCCACGACGACCTCCGGCGTCCGCTACTCGGCCCGGTTCCGGGCCAAGGGCGACCCCGGCTACGCCGCCACCGCCGTCATGCTCGGCGAGTCGGCCCTCGCCCTCGCTCACGACCGCGACGCGCTGCCGGCCACCGAGGGCGGCGTCCTGACGCCGGCCACCGCCCTGGGCGACGCCCTGGTGACCCGCCTGCGCGCGGCCGGCATGGAGATCGCCGCCCGTCGCGGCTGAATCCGCGTCCGGCCGGACGCAGCATCTCCTCGATGCTCCCCGGCGCCCGCGGCGCGGCCTCCGAGACCCCGGCCAGCAGCCACCGCGCGTTCCTGGCGGGAGCGGCCGCCGTAGTTCTCGCCCCGCCGCGTCACCAGCGCGGTCCGCTCGTCCACGAGCTCAACGGTATTCGCCCGCCCCCGCCGCGTCGCACGCCTCGTGGATCATCGATCGGTTGCGGGGTGGCATCATGACGGACTGGCTTGAACCGGATTCATTCGGGCAGGATCAAGGCGTGGCCGCCAGCCGTCTCCCCTTCCCGATCACGCTGACGGGCGACGGCGTAGTCCTGCGCGAGTGGCGTTCCGACGATCTCGGCGACCTGATCGAGCTCCTCGACGATCCCGACATCGCCCGCTGGACGCCCATGCCCTCGCCGTTCGACACGGAGGCCGGCGTCGCGTACCTCAAACGCGCACGTCAGGGTCGGATGAGCGGTCAGCGCCTCCAGCTCGCGATCACCGAGCGCGGTGGCCGGCCCCTCGGCGAGGTGCTGCTCTTCGGCATCGACGCCGGCCTCAAAGAGGCCGAACTGGGCTATCTGGTGGGCGCGCGCCATCGTCGCCGCGGGCTGGCGTCGGGGTCCCTGTCCCTTCTTTCCGCGTACGCCGGAAGCACGCTCAAACTGAGCCGCCTGCTGCTGCGGATCGACCCGGCCAACACGGCCAGCGCCGCGGTCGCCCGCCGCTGCGGCTACACGCTGACCGGCGAGGCGCCCATCCTCCAGGTCGGCCCGCACGGCCCGAGCAGCCTCGACACCTGGGAGATGATGACGGGCCATCCCGGCAGCCGCCTCGATCGCCTGAAAAATGTCGCAGCCCGGCGGTACGGTCGTCGCACTTGAAAGAAAGCCGCCCCGTCGCCGGGGCGGCCTCCGGACCAACCGGGAGGTGTCATGGTCACTGTCGACCGTGCACAGGTGATGGCCTACCGCGTGACCGCCCTCGGCCTGGCCGAGCGCACCGATCAGCGCCCCGCCGACCTGCCCGTGCTCGATCTGGGCGTGCAGGAGTATTCCCCGGGTTCGCAGCGGGTCGCCCTGGCCGCCCGCACGTCGGCCGACCTCGACGACGAGCGCCTGATCACCGTCTGGGCCGCCCGCGGCGCCCCGCACCTGCACCGTCGCGCCGACCTGTCCACGTTGGTCAAACAGTTGTGGCCGGTCAGCGATGCCGACGCCACCGCACGCATCAAGAGCGGCCAGATCCGCGAGGGCATGCTGCTCGGCATCGCCGCCTTCACCGCGACCGCGGCCGCCTTCCGCGAGGTGGTGCACGACTCGATGCCCCGCGGCGAGGTCAGCACCCAGGTCAGCAAGCGGGTGCCGCGCGAGCTCACCTATTACTGCCGCAGCTGCGGCGCCCAGCACATCGCCGGCAACGTCTGGCAGCACTCCGGCCTGCCCGGCGGCATCGAGGTCGAGTCCCGCGGCCGCGACGCCACCCTGGCCCCGATCCCCGACGCCCCGCCCCAGCCCACCGAAAACGAGGGCATCGCCGACCTCATCACCACCTACCTTCGCTTCCTTGGCCCCGCCACCCCCGCCGAGCTGGGCAAATACCTCGGCAGCACCACGGCCGAGATGAAACGGGTCTGGCCTGCCGCCGGCCTGGCCGAGGTCAAGGTCGACGGCCGCCGGGCGTGGCTCCCCGAGTCCTCGGTCGACGCCCTCGCCACCGCCGAGCCGTCCGAGGGCGTGCGCCTGCTCCCCGGCATGGATCCGTTGCTCCAGGCGAGAGACCGCGACCTGCTGGTCCCCGACCGCCCACAACAGAAAGAGGTGTGGCGCGTCCTCGGCAACCCCGGCGTCCTCCTGCTCGACGGCGAGATCCTGGGCACCTGGCGAGCCAAGATGGCCGGCCGCAAACGCGTCGACCTCTCCGTCACCTCGTTCGTCCCGCTCCCCGCCACCCGCCGCAAACAGATCGAGGCCGAGGCCGCCGAGGTCGCCCGAGCCCGGGCCGTCCCCGAGGCCACGATCACCTTCGACTGACCGCCGCGGCCGCCATCGCCGCCTGACCCGACGTCATACAGCCCGCAGGCGGCCGAGTCCGTGCCGCGCGGTCCGTGTCACCCGGTGCGTGCCGGGCGGTCCGTGCCACCCGGTCCGTGCCGGGCGGTGCGTGCCACCCGGTGCGTGCCACTCTGCTCGCAGCCGCCGCGCAATTGGCGTGCCGCCTTGCTTCCTGCGCGCCGTCGGCGCGGCGCGCTGGCGCTCGGCCCAGTTTGGCCCTGCCCTCTCGCACCCGGCCCGCTCCATCGTTCGGCCCCGGAGGTGCGTCCGCCGTCGTCCGATGCCATCTCCGGGCCTGCCGGTTGAAGGCTCGCTGGTCACGGGCGTATTTCGGCGCGCGACGGGATCTGGCATCTCCGGAGGTATCACGAAGGCAACGCGCGAGTAACAATGAGATAGATCGAGATGGTTCGCGCTCGATCCAGGCAGGCTCGGCGCCGACCGGAGGTGACGACATGCTGAGCAGGGAAGACAGCCGTCGGCTGGCGGAGCTGGAGCGGCAGTTGAGGCGTGCGGACCCGGAGTTCTGTGTCCGCATGAGCGGCGGACGGGTCGCCCGGCCCGCGCCCCGAAGGGGCGCGACCCTATCGCTGATCCTCACCGCGATCGTCATCTGGACGGCCGCCGTCATCCTGGCGGTGCTCGGCTGGTGGATCGCCGCCGTGATCGCCGCCCTGTGTGCCACGACGGTGGCGTCCACAGTGACCTACCGCTTGGTGCGCCGCCGCTCCGATTCCGCTTGACCACGCCAGACGCGGGCCCGCCGTCTCGTCCGGGCCGCACGGGCTCGATCGTCGCCGGCGAATTCCCCGCACGTCGTCCAAGCCCGCGTCACCCCTGATCGCGTGGGGGCTTATGCCCGCCCGGCACGCCCGCGGTGAGCCGCCGACGCCAGCTTGGACAGCACGTCCACCGTCGCGTCCCAGCCCATGCAGGCATCCGTGACCGACTGCCCGTAGGTGAGCGAACCGCCGAGGTCCTGACGCCCGGGCACGAGGAAGCTCTCCAGCATCACCCCGCTGATGCCGCGCTGCCCGTCGGCGACCTGCCCGGCCACGTCGTCGGCGACCAGCGGCTGGCGCAGGTGGTCCTTGTTGCTGTTGCCGTGCGAGCAATCGATCACCAAGCGCTCGGGCAACGACGCCTTGCGCAGCATCTGCAGCGCGCTCTCGACGTCGGCGGCGCTGTAGTTCGGCCGGCCCCCGCCGCCGCGCAGCACCAGGTGCGTGTCCGGGTTTCCGGTGGTGTGCAGGATCGCCGGGGTACCCGAGTAGTCGATGCCCGGGAAGACGTGCGGCACCGCGGCGGCCTGGATCGCGTCGACCGCCGTGCTGATGCTGCCGTCGGGCCGGTTCTTCATGCCTATCGGCATGGAAAGGCCGGAGGCCAGCTGCCGATGGACCTGCGATTCGACCGTACGGGCGCCGATCGCGCCCCAGGCCACGGTGTCCGCAATGTACTGCGGCGTGATGGGATCGAGGAACTCCACCGCCGTCGGCAGTCCCTTGCTCACGATCTCGAGGAGCAGCTTGCGGGCGATCCGCAGCCCGGACCCGACGTCGCCGGTGCCGTCCAGCCGCGGGTCGTTGATCAGGCCCTTCCAGCCGACCGTCGAGCGCGGCTTCTCGAAGTACACCCGCATCACGATCAGCAGGTCGTCGGCGAGCCGGTCGGCCTGCTCGCGCAGCAGCCCGGCGTACTCGCCGGCGGCGACCGGGTCGTGCACCGAGCACGGGCCGACCACCACGAGCAGCCGTGGATCTCGGGCGTTGAGCACGTCCTCGACCTGGCGGCGGCCGTCGAGCACGTTGTCGTGCAGGCCGGCGGTCAGTGGCAGCTCGTGGTGCAGCAGCGCGGGGCTCATCAGCGGCACGACGGCGGCGATGCGCTGGTCGCGGACGCGCTGGACCTCGGGGATGGTCATCGTGTACATCTCCACTTCGGGCCGGCGCCCGGGGCGAGAGCCGGCAAACAAAAAGGCAGCGACGTCGTCGCTGCCCCGGGCCGGCTCTGGCTGGTGTCTCAGGTCATGCGGTGACAACCGAGGCACCGGCGAAAGCCGGCCTCGTAAACCGCAGATAGCTCCTGAACACGTCGGCAAGCATAGCGTGTCACCGGGCGCGTGATGCCAGTTGCGGACCAGCTGTTGGGACGACGGCCGGCGGCACGTGGGGGAGCGCCCCGGTGAAGGCCGGCAGACGGAGCGTGTCGCAATCCTCGAAAGCGTACAAAACGCCCATAATGATTGCATGTGGATCACGCGTCGGGTATTGGCGATCTTGGCCGTGATCGCCGTGTCCGCCCTGGCCGGGCCCGCACCGGCCGTGGCCGGCCTGGCCCTCGCTCAGGCCGGGCCCGCGCCGGCGCGGGCCGACGGCTGCGAGGGGTTCTGCCGGGTCAGCCTCGAGGGCCGGGTCGTCCAGCTGGTCGCCGACGGCGACAACACCTGCGCCCTCACCGAGGACGGCGACGTCTACTGCTGGGGCGCGGGCTACCCGGACCCGGGCGCGCCGGGCCGCAGTCCGCTCCTGCTCATCACGATCGGCGCGCTGCTGGTCGCGGGCGGCGTCACCCTGGTGATGCTCACCCGGCCGACACCGACAGCGCCGCGTCCCGGAACGCCGAAGCCCCCTGCTTGAGCCGCTCGGTATAAGACGGCCTGGCCCATCCGGCCCAGGTGACCTGCCCGATGGTCTGATCGGTGCCGGACGCCGACGCCGAGACGGTCACCCCCGGGCTGGTCGGGAAGGTCAGCTTGCCCTCCCGGGGCACCCCGACCTCGTGCGACGACGGGTCCGCGAAGCCGAGCATCGCCCACGGCACCCGTACGGTGAACCGGTCCTTGCGCAGGCGCCACAGGACCCCCTCGGGCAGCAACCCCGCGTTCTGCAGCTCGATCGGCTTGCGGCCGACCAGCAACTCGTACGCCCGCCAGCCGCTCGGCGCCCGCCCGCGCCGCGCCTCGGGCACGTCCTGGTCCAGCGGCAGCGGGTCGAGCTGCTGCCGCACGTACGCCTGCCCGGTCCCGCCCACCAGGTTCAGCGCGAACACCGCGTCCGGCCGCCGATCGGTGCTGCCCGCCATCGGCGCGCCGGTCAGGCTCGGCAGCACGTCGAACCCCAGCTGCAGGGTGCCCGGCGGCGAGTTGCCCAGCCGGACGTCCAGGTGCAGGTACGCCTCGTCGGTGTGCGCCCGCACGCTGCGGGCCGGCCAGCCGCCCTCGGCGTCGATCAGGGATTGCGGCTCGGTCGCGCCGGCCGGGTCGGTGGCGAGCAGGCCGAAGTGCTGCTCGTTGGTGAGCGGGTCGTGCCACAGCTGCCGGCGGCTCGCGTCCTGGTGGGTGATCGTGTTCCAGGCGAGCCGATACCACTCGTCGGCCCACTCGAAGAGGAACCCGCCGGCCAGCCCCTGCGCCTTGATCACCCGGAGCAGGTCGGCGTCGATCCGCATCGCGTCGGCCTCGCTGTGCCCGCCCTGATCGCGCCCGAGCGGGCCGGCGTGCGCCGAGCCGATCGACGACGGCACGCCGAACTCGGTGATCATCGTGGGCATCTTGGCGTGGTGCTTGTGCAGGGCGGCGAGGTACGACGCGTACGGATCTCCGTTCTTCTGCAGTCCCGGCTCCCGCCGCAGGAAGTCGGGGTAGTAGGGAAACGCGTGATAGCTGGCGAACGTGCCGGCCGGCCAGTTCGCGGTCGGCATCACGTGGTTGGCGTCGAGCTGGTACATGTCCTCCTGCGCGAGCGGCTCCTCCGGGTGCCGCAGCGGGTCGGTGGCCGGCCAGTTCACGAACGCGATCGGCTCGCTCAGCCCCTTCGCCGCCTGAAAGCCGGCGAGCTCGTTCATCCGCGCCGCCAGCCACTTCTCGGTCGGGGCGGCGCCCTCGACGCTGCGGAAGAACCGGCCGGACACCGGCTTGGCGTCCTGGTTGCGCGAGTCGGAGGCTTTTGCCGCGTACGGGTCGAGCTCGGCGCCGATGATCCAGCCGGCGAGCCAGGGTGTGACGTCGGCGTCCCAAGCCCCGTCGGTGGTGGTGAGCTTGCCCGCGACCGCGTTCGACGCGTCCCGTAGCTCGTCGGTGAACGCGTCGGTGACCTGCTTGTCGTAGAGGTTGCGCCGGGTGATGTACGCGTCGGTGGGCAGCGCGACGCCCTGCATCAGATACAGCGGCCGGTCCGGGTTCTCCCCGTTGTACTGGGCCAGCTGCTGGTAGAAGGCGGGCCGGTGGATGGTGTACGTCCGCACCACCCGGATGCCGAGCATGCTCATCGCCGCGAACCAGGCGCGGTACTGCGCCGCCGAGATCGACGAGCCGCCCGGTAGGTGCCCCGGCGTGGTGTCGCCGAGATCGACTCCCGGCAGAAAGGTCTGGTCGCCGCCCACGGTGTGCAGCACGAACCGTTGCCCGTCCGCGCCGGCCACCATCCGCAGGCCGTCGGCGTCGATCGGGGCCGGCGCCCACGACCGGCCCGAGGGCGCGGACGGGATGTCGTTCATCCCCGCGATCAGCAGGGCCGGCGAGCGGGTCGCCGGCAGCGAGCTGCCGCCCGCCGTCATCAGGCACAGCACCAGGGCGAAGACCCCGAGCGCGCCGGCCCGGGCACGCCCGAATCGTGGACGGGCCGGAACGGACACCACATGACTCGGAAAGTCCCCCACGCAGGCATTCTCCGACGCCGAAGTTGCCGAATGCGGTGATTTGTCGGGAAGCTTGGATCATCGGAACACTCGCCGTTGGCCCGTTGTTGTGCCAGCGTTGTTCGAAGGCTTGTTCGCGACCGTGTGGGGAGCGTGTTCGTGGATCTTCTCGAGGAGTACCGCAGAGCCACCTTCTTCTTCGAGTCCGGCGACCCGCTCGGCGCGTCCCGCCTGCTCGAGCCGATCGTCGAGGCCGAGCCGCACAACACCGCGGTCCGCCAGCTGCTGGCCCGGGCGTACTTCAACTCGGCCCAGTTAGCGGGTGCCGAGGCGCAGCTCAGAGCGCTGATCGAGCATGATCCGTCGGATCACTACGCGCACCACGTGCTCGGCCGGACCCTGGAACGGGCCGGCCGCTTTCGTGAGGCGCTGCCGCACCTGCGGCTCGCGGCGGCGATGAAGCAGCACGCCGACTACTCCGAGGCCGTCCACCGCGTCGAGGAATGGCTCGGCAAATCCGAGCAGCCGTAGACTGGGCCGGCCAAACGACGGGACGTTCGACGTGAAACTCAAGCTCGACCTGCACGACATCTTCAACAAGGGCCACGAGATCGACCGGGCCCTGCGCGGGATCATCGACGAGGCCATCGAGAAAAGGGCCTCGTCGGTCGAGATCATCCCGGGCAAGGGCAGCGGCGCGCTGAAGAAGAAGGTGCTCCGCTTCCTCGACCAGCGCGAGATCAAGCAGCTCTACCACCGCGTCGAGAAGGACGGCGACAACTGGGGTCGCCTGTTCGTGCACTTCCGGCACGACGCCCCCACCGGCCGTCGAGGTCGCGGCCGCTGAAGGTCGCGGCCGCGTCCCGCCGTGTCATGGGCGGATCACCCGATACCAGATGCCGGTGGCCAGCGGGGACTCCGACTGGCTCAACCGTTCCAGCCGGACCGTCGAGCCGCCGGGGTAGGCGAACAGGCGGGTGCCGTCGCCGAGCAGCACCGGGGCGACGAAGACCAGGATCTCGTCGATCAGGCCCTCGGCCAGGGCCTGACGGGCGACGTCGGCGCCCAGGATGTTGACGTACTTGTCGCCGGCGGCCGCGCTCGCGGCGGCCACCCCGCTGGCCACGTCGGTGACGAAGGTCGTGCCGGTCGGCGGCGGTACGGTCGGGCGGTGGGTGAGCACGAACTGCGGCCCCTGCCACGCGCCCTCGAGCGCGCCCTCCTTCTCGGTGCCTCGGTTGGGGTCGTCACCCTCGAATGTGCGCCGGCCCACCAGCAGCGCGCCGATCCGGTCGACCAGGCGCTCGGCCGTCTCGTTCGGGCCCAGGTAATCGGCCAGCCAGGACATGTCGCCGCTCGGGCCGGCGATGAAGCCGTCGAGCGACATGGTCGCGGAGTACAGCACCTTTGCCATGGTTTACAGCGTGTAGGTCTTGGCGACCGCCAGCAACTCGCTGGTGTGCGAGCCGACGATGCCGACGCCGGTGGGCCGGGCGCGGAAGCCGGGCAGCGCGGTCAGGCCGTCGCTGCCATCCATGGCCCGGAACCGCACCGGGCCGCTCGCCCGTACCGTCAGCGTGATCTCGACGCCCTCGGCCGGCGGCGCGTGGAAGACGATGCCGAAGCCCCACGGGCCGCCGTCTTGTTTCACCGCCAGCTTTTCGGCGGGCAGCGCGCGCCCGCCGACGGTGGCCGCGGTGACCGTGGCGCCGGACTCGACGTGCAGCGTGGTGAGCCGGACCTGCCGCTGCGGTTGCAGCCGCAACTTGAGCACCCGGCTGTCACCCGAGCGGGTGTCCGACTCGAGAGTGAGCTTCGGGGCCGCGAGGGCGGCGACCTGTGCCTGGCCGCTGCGCATCTTCTCGGGGCCGAAAGCCGGCAGCGTCGCGTCGACCGGGTGCGGATCGCCCGAGACGTACTGCGACGTCCAGTTCTGCACGCGCGGCTCGTCGCTGAGCCACTGGGCCGTGTTGTTGTCGGTGTCCAGCGCGTACATCAGCTGGGTGAGCGCCGGGTGGTCGGCGTCGAAGCGGTCGGCGGCGAGGCCCACCACCGTGGCGAGAACCGTGGCGAGCAGCGCCGCGAGGGTGGGGACGGCCCCGCGGCGGCGGTCGCGCAGCGCGTCGAGCCCGCGCTGGCCGCCCGCGACCGGATGAATCATCTCGATCACCGGGAGCAGGGCGAGGCCGAGCAGCACGGCCAGGAACGCGCCGGCGCCGGCCATCGGCATGCCGAGCGCCGGGAACAGCATGATCACCGTGGGCAGCAGGATGATCACCGCGACCGCGCCGCCCGCCGCGATCGCGACGACCGACCACCAGCCGCGCACCAGCAGCGCCACGATGCCGGCGACCGCGCCGGCCAGCGCGGGCAGGGTGCCCAGGTAGGAGCCGCCCGGCATGGTGGCGGCCAGGACCAGGCCGAGCACGGCCAGCCAGCCGAGCCCGGCGACGGCGAGCGCGACCGGGCCGGCCCGCCGCCAGCGATGGAACCAGGCGTACCAGGCGAACAGCACCGTGGCGGTCAGCGCCAGCACGGCCAGGCGGTACCAGCCCGGGCGGTACGGGTCGATGGGCAGCTCGGCGTACTCGGGGCGGATCAGCTTGAGCAGCGCCCAGAACAGCTGGGCCAGCACCGGCGCCACGACGATCGGGAGCAGCGTGCCGATCGACGCGCCGGCGAGCTTGCGGCCGGTGGTGCTGGCCCGGCGCACGGCCAGCCAGCCGAACACGAGCACCGCGAGCAGCGCCAGCCCGGCGAGCGGCCAGACCAGCTCGCCCGGATAGCGCACCAGCAGGCCGGGCGCGGGGAAGTAGGTCGCGTCGTCGGCGGAGCGCAGCGCGGCCAGGTCACGGCCGCCGAGATCGCGGGTCACGGCCAGCGCGTTGTCGCCGTGGTGCTGGAGGCTGTCGAGATCCATCGCCGAGGGCAGGTCGGTGGGGGCGTGATACACCGCCGCGCCGTCGATGTACGCCGCGTTCAGCCCGGTGAAGCCGGCCTCGCGGAACGCGGTGAAGTCGGTGTCGTTGGGGAGCAGCCGGTAGATCTCGACCGCGAACGAGGTGCCGACCGGCTTGGGGGCGTGCGCGTACACCCCGACCAGCGCCCGGTTGTCGGCCGCGGTCTCGAACATGATCGCCGGCCCGCTGCTGCCGCGGGCCTCGAGGTTGAGCGCGATGCCCCCGTCCCGGGCGAGCGGGTGCTGGTCGACGAACGCCTTCGCGCCGCAGAGGCAGGCCTCCTCGCCGTCGGTGAGCACCAGGACCACGTCGTTGCGCAGACGGGGCCCGGCGGTCAGCGCGCGGGCGATCTCAAGGATCGCCGCGGTGCCGGCCGCGTCGTCGTTGCCGCCCGGGCCGACCTGCACCGAGTCGGTGTGTGCGACCAGGAAGATGCGGCCGGTGGAATCGCTGCCGGGCAGGAGGGCGACCACGTTGCGTACGTGTGCCAGCCCGGCCCCGCCCGCGCTCGACGACAGCTCGCCGCCCTCGATCGACACGGTGTCCTGGATCTCGGGCGACAGCCCGAGCCCGCGCAGCTCGCGCACCACGTGATCGCGCACCCGGTCCTGCGCGGCGCTGCCGACCGGGTGCGGCTCGGTGGCGATCGCCTTGACCTGCTCGAACGCGCGCTGCGCGCCGAACCCGGAAGCCCCCGCGTCGCGGGCGGCCGGCGGGCGCACCGACCAGATCGCCGCAAACCCGACCAGGGCCAGGACGACCAGCGTGGCCAGGGCCGCGGCCACCCGGCTCGGCCCGCGCACGAGGGCTGTGTCACTCATGGGTGCCATCTAAGCGGAGGGGTGTGACACCGGGTAGTCCGAAGATCGTTTTGGGCGTGGCATAGCGTTGTCGCGTGAGCACGCCGTTCGACCCCGCCGCCGTGATCGCGAAGTTCGTCGACAATGTTGCCCCTTTTGACCCGAATCCCGAGTCCGGCCCGGTCGCCGTCGTGGGCGTGCGCACCGCCCTCGGCGAGGGCGTCTTCGCGGTCGGCGACCACGTGATCCGCGCCATGTGCCGGGCGCTGGAGCAGTATCACGACCCGGAAGACCGGGGCACCTGCGCGGAGTGCGGCAGCCGCCGCCTGGACGAGAACCTGCACTGTCCCGACTGCGGGCGCCTGCACGGCATCCTCGGCCAGGTCATCGCCGAGCACGCGCGCCGGGTGGCCGCCGCGGACGAGCCGGCCGAGGGTCGCGCGTGATGATCGCCGAGTTGTGCGCCGGACAGGAGTGGTACACGATCGTCCCGTCCGGTCGGCTGAAGCGAGTGGGGTAAAGGCATGACTGAGCCGTCGGTCGCGCCCCGCGCCCGCACGAGCGCCGCGGTTGTCCAGGAGCGGCTGCGTGTCCTGCTGGTCGAGGACGACGAGGGCGACGCCTTCCTCGTCCGCGAGTTGCTGAGCGAGGCCGAGGCGCCGTTCGACCTGGTGGTGGCGACCACGCTGGGCGAGGCCAAGACCAAGATGGCCGGCGTCCACTGCATCCTGCTCGACCTGGGCCTGCCCGACGCCGAGGGCATCGACGGGCTCCGCAAGCTGCTCGCGGTAGCCGGCAGCGCCGCGGTCTGCGTGCTCACCGGCCGTTCCGACGAGCACCTGGGCGTGGCCGCGGTCGCCGAGGGCGCCCAGGACTACCTGGTCAAGGGGCAGGTCGACGGGGTGCTGCTGACCCGCTCGCTGCGGTACGCGGTCGAGCGCAAGCGCGCCGACGAGAACGCGCAGCGGCTGCGCGAGGTCGAGCTGCGCCAGGCCGAGTCGGCCCGCCTCGAGCGCGGCCTGCTGCCCCAGCCGCTGATGTCGACCGAGGCGGTGCAGGTGCACACGGTCTACCGCTCGGGCCGGGCCATGGGCCTGCTCGGCGGCGACTTCTTCGACGTCGTCCAGATCGGCGACGACCGGCTGCACGTGATCGTCGGCGACGTCTGCGGCCACGGCGTGGACGAGGCCGCGCTCGGCGTCGAGCTGCGGGTCGCCTGGCGGGCGCTGGTGCTGGCCGGCGTGTCCGACGACCAGGTGCTCGGCTCGCTCGAGCAGGTGCTGATGAGCGAGCGCCGGGCCCGCGAGGTGTTCGCCACGGTGGCCACCGCGGTGCTCGACCTCCCCGGCAACCGCGCGACCGTGCGGCTGGCCGGCCACCCGCCGCCGGTGCTGCTCTCGGGCGGGCGGGCCGAGCCGGTCGACGCGCGGCCCGGGATCGTGCTCGGCGTGCGGCCCAAGCCGGCGCCGCCGACCGAGCTGGAGCTGGCCGGCGACGACTGGTCGCTGCTGATGTACACCGACGGGCTGATCGAGGGCCACACCGGCGTGGGCGCCGAGCGGCTCGACGTCGACGGGCTGTGCGCGCTGCTCGACGAGCCGGCCGCCCGGGGCGTGCCGCTGCCCGCGCTGCCGGCCTGGCTGGTGGGGCAGGCCGAGCAGGCCAACGGCGGCCCGCTCGCCGACGACGTTGCCATGCTGCTGATCTCCCGCGGAAGTGGACGATGAACCTGCGAGGCTGGACTCTTCGCAACCGGATCGTCGCGCTGTGCATCATCACCGGCGTGATTCTGAGCGGGCTGGCCGTTCTCGCGGTGCTGACCGCGGCGCGCAACAACCGGCATCTCGACGACGTGCTCAACCGGGCCAGCCCGATGCGGGCCGCCGGCGAGGGGCTCAGCACGGCGTACGTCGACCAGGAGACCGGGATCCGCGGTTACGCGATCACCGGCCAGCAGGGCTCGCTCGGCCCGTACAACCAGGGCCTGGCCGACGAGAAGGCGATGGTCAGCCGGATCGAGGCGCTGCTGCACCCCGGCGACACCGCCATCCGCGACTCGCTCCGGCGGGTGCAGCAGCGGGCGCTGGTCTGGCAGACCCAGGTGGCCCAGCCGGTGATCGAGGCCGTCGACACCAAGGGCACCACGGCCGGCCAGCAGCTGATCATCGCCGGCTCGACCACCGAGTTCGACTCGCTGCGCCAGGCCATCGGTGCGATGCAGAACGACATCCAGGCGCTGCGCACCAGATCGGCGACCGCGGCGCGGGACTCGAGCCAGACCATGGTGGCGATCCAGATCGCCGCCGCCGCGATCATCGTGATTGCCGGCGCGGCCCTGCTCCTGCTGCTCGACCGGCTGGTCAGCCGCCCGGTGGTCGAGCTGGCCGAGCAGGTGCGCGCGGTGGCGGCCGGCGACTACGACCGGCACATCGAGAGCGGCGGCTCGCCCGAGCTGGCCAGCCTGGCCGCCGACGTCGACGGCATGCGCCGCAAGATCGCGGCCGAGCTGGCCGAGGTACGCGAGGCCCGCAGTCAGATCGAGTGGGTGAACGAGCAGCTCAAGGCCCAGGCCGAGGAGCTGACCCGGTCCAACCGCGACCTCGAGCAGTTCGCCTACGTCGCCTCGCACGACCTGCAGGAGCCGCTGCGCAAGGTGGCGAGCTTCTGCCAGCTGCTGCAGCGCCGCTACGCCGGTCAGCTCGACGAGCGCGCCGACCAGTACATCGCCTTCGCAGTCGACGGCGCCCAGCGGATGCAGCGGCTGATCAACGACCTGCTCGCGTTCTCCCGGATCGGGCGCCTCACCGCCGGCTTCACCGACGTCGACCTCGGGCGGGTGCTCACCGACGTCAGCTCCCAGCTCGACGCCCGGGCCGGGGAGGACGCCGAGATCAGCTGGACCGGCCTGCCCACGGTCGAGGGCGAGGAGCCGCTGCTCACCACGCTGTTCGTCAACCTGATCGGCAATTCGCTGAAGTTCCGCCGCCCCGGCGTGCCGCCGGTGGTCCGGGTGAGCGCGCGGCGCGAGGGCGACGAGTGGTTGATCAACGTGCGGGACAACGGCATCGGCATCGAGGCCGAGTTCGCCGACAAGGTCTTCGTGATCTTCCAGCGGCTGCATGCCCGCGACGCGTACGAGGGCACCGGCATCGGACTCGCTATCGTGAAGAAGATCGTCGAATACCATGGCGGTCGGATCTGGCTCGACCTCGACGTCGAGGAAGGGACCTCGATCAACTTCACCCTGCCGGTGCTGCCGGGCACGCCTTCGCCCGCCGGCGTGATCGAGGCCGGGTCCGCCGAGCCGTCCGAAGGACCGGGCGCCGGCGACGGCACGGCGGAACCGGGCGGGACAGCGAAGACGGAGGTCAGTGCGTGACTGATGCGACAAGGGCCGATGGCACACCGATCGAGGTGCTGCTGGTCGAGGACGATCCCGGCGACGTGCTGATGACCCAGGAGGCCTTCGAGGAGCACAAGGTCCGCAACCGGCTCAACGTCGTCTCCGACGGCGCCGAGGCGCTGGCCTACCTGCGCCGCGAGGGCCAGTACGCGGACGCCGTACGCCCGGATCTGATCTTGTTGGATCTGAATCTCCCGAAGCGGGACGGCCGCGAGGTGCTCGAGGAGGTCAAGAAGGACCCCGACCTGGGCCGCATCCCGGTCGTGGTGCTTACCACCTCGGCCGCCGACGAGGACATCCTGCGCAGCTATCAGCTGCACGCGAACGCCTACGTGACCAAGCCGGTCGACTTCGAGCGGTTCATCGCGGTGATCCGGCAGATCGACGAGTTCTTCGTCAGCGTCGTGAAGTTGCCGCCGCGTGCTTGATCAGGTCGCGGATCTCGTCCGGGAGGTCGCGGCGACCATCGTGCTGCCGCGCTTCCGGCACCTGTCCTCGGGCGAGATCAAGGAGAAGTCGCCGGGGGACGTCGTCACGATCGCCGACCAGGAGGCCGAGCGGGCGCTGACCCGCGGGCTCACCGCGCTGCTGCCCGGCTCGACCGTGGTCGGCGAGGAGGCGGTCGCGGCCGATCCGCGGGTGCTCGATCGGGTCGGCGACGAGGGCGCGGTGTGGATCGTGGATCCGGTCGACGGCACCAACAACTTCGCCGCCGGAAAGACGCCGTTCGCCGTGATGGTCGCGCTGGTGCGCAGCGGGGAGCCGGCCGCGTCGTGGATCCTCGACGTGCCGGGGGACCACCTGACGGTGGCGGAGGCGGGCGCGGGGACCTATCGCGACGGCGTACGCGTCAAGACCCGCACCGATGATCCGGGTGCGACCCAACTGCGCGGCGTCGTCGCGCGCCACTATCTGCCGCAGCACCTGCGGGAGGTCGCCAACGCCAACGCCGGCAAGCTCGGCGAGGTCACCAACGGGCATCACTGCGCCGGGTACGAGTACCCCGCCGTCGCCACCGACGAGCAGCAGTTCGCGATGTTCTGGCGGATCCTGCCGTGGGACCACGCGCCCGGCGCGCTGATCATCCGCGAGGCGGGCGGCACCGTGCTGCACCTCGACGGCTCGCCCTACCGCCCGACCGACAGCGAGCGCGGCCTGCTCGTCGCCGCCAACGACGACGTGTGGCACACGGTCCGCGACACGCTGTTCCCGGATCCCTCGATTCTTTAGGGGCGCGCGTGTCGTACCTCGATGACGTCTTCGGCCTGGCCGGCCGCACTGCGGTGGTGACCGGGGGAAGCTCGGGCATCGGCCGCGCGATGGCGATCGCGCTGGGCCGCGCGGGCGCTCGGATCCTGCTGGTGTCCCGGCGCGAGGCGCCGATCGCCGAGGTGGTCGCCGAGCTGGGGAAACACGGCGCGCAGGGGCACGCGATCGCCGCTGATCTCGCCGACCGTGCGGCCGTCGCGCGGGCCATCGAAAAGATCCTTGACACGTACGGCGAACCCGACGTGCTCGTGAACTCGGCCGGGATCAACCGCCGCCCGCCGATGGACGAGCTCACCGAGGACGACTGGGACGTGACGCTCGCGGCCAACCTCACCGCGCCCTTCCTGCTCGGGCAGGCGTTCGGCCCGCGGATGGCGGCACGCGGCTGGGGCCGGATCATCAACGTGGTCTCCCAGCAGGCCTTCCGGGCATATGGGAACAGTGGGGCATACGGCGCGGCGAAGGCGGGGCTGGTCGGGCTCACCCGGTCGCAGGCCGAGGCGTGGTCGTCGCGCGGCGTCTGCTGCAACGCGATCGCCCCGGGCGTCGTGCACACCCCGCTGACCGAGGCCACGTTCGCCGATCCCACGAAAGTGGCCGCGCACGCCGCGCGCACGATGATCGGCAGAAATGGCGTACCGGATGATTTCGGTGCTTGTGCGGTCTTTCTGGCCAGCGACGCTGCCGTGGCGGTGACCGGCCAGACACTCTTCGTCGACGGCGGGTACTCGGCGACTTGATCGATCTGCCGATCCCTTGAGCGGCGCGGTAAAGTCTCCGCGCTGACTCTTGGGAGGTATCCGTGGCGGCGGTTTTCCTGCGGCGGCTCAGCGCCGGCTTGGCGCTGCTCATGGCCGTGTCCGTGCTCTGGGTGACGCCCGCGATGGCCGACCCCGACGAGGGCGGCTCCAAGACGCTGCGCGACGCGCTCGAGTCCGCGGCCAAGGGCCAGGCCGACGCGATCCAGAAGCTCAAGGCGTCCAAGAAGCGCCAGGCCCAGTTGCAGGCCACCGTCAAACAATCCGAAGCCGACGCCAAGGCCCTCGCGAGCTCGGTCGGCGAGATCGCCAACCGCTCCTACCGGCTCGGCCGCACCAGCACGGCGACGCTGCTGCTCAACTCGACCTCGCCCGACTCGTTCCTCGAGCGCATCCGGCAGATCGACATGCTCGCCCAGTTGGATGGTCAGATCCTGGCGCAGTACCAGCAGGATCTGGCGCGGGCCAAGGCCGCCAAGATCGCCGTCGACCGCGAGATCGTCGAGCAGCAGAAGCAGGTCGCGGCGCTCACCAAGAAGAAGAAGGAGGCCGAGCTCGCCCTCGGCAGCGTCGGCGGCGGAGGCGCGGCCGGCGGCTTCATCAACGTGAACTCCCCGCTCGCCAAGCCCGCGCCGCGCAACTCGGACGGCTCGTGGCCCAAGGAGTCATGCACAGTCGACGACCCGACCACGTCCGGGTGCATCACGCCGCGACTCCTGCACGCCTATCAAGAGGCGCGGGCGGCCGGTTTCAAGCACTACACGTCCTGCTTCAGCGAGCGCTCCTCCGGTGAGCACCCCAAGGGCCGGGCCTGTGACTTCTCGGCCAACAAGTCGGGCTTCCAGAACGTGGCGGCGAGCGGCAGCGACAAGACGTACGGCAACAACCTGGCGGCGTTCTTCGTCAAGAACGCCGATCGCCTCGGGGTGATGTACGTAATCTGGTATCGCCAGATCTGGATGCCCGGCAACGGGTGGAAGGCGTACAGCGCCAGTGGAGGACCGTCGGTGGTGCACACGAACCACGTCCATCTGTCGATGCTGTGACCCCACGCGCCCTGCCCTCGGGCCTCGCCACGGCGCTGGTCTTCTCCGCGAGCGGCGCGGTCCTGGTTCTGGAGATCGTGGCGCTGCGCCTGGTCGGGCCGTACGTCGGCGTGACCCTGCAGGTGAGCAGCTCGGTCATCGGGATCTCGCTGGCCGCCATCGCGTACGGCACCTGGCTGGGCGGCCGCCTCGCCGACCGGTTCGACCCGCGCCTGCTGCTGGCGCCGGCGCTGCTGCTGGGGGCGATCGGCACGGCGGTGACCCTGCCGCTGGTCCGCTACGGCGGTTCGCTGCTGCGCGGCGGCGCCGCTCCGGCCGTACTCCTGCTCGCCGCCATGGCCGTGTTCCCGCCGGCGTTTCTCCTTTCCACGATCACCCCGATGGTGGTGAAGCTCCAGCTCAGCGACCTGGACCGCACCGGGTCGGTGGTGGGGCGGCTGTCCAGCATCGGCACGCTCGGGGCGATCACGGCGACGCTGGCGACCGGCTTCGTCTTCGTGGCCGCGATGCCCACCAGCTGGATCGTGCTCACGCTCGCGGGGCTGCTGGCGGCGGGCGGGATAGCGCTGCACCTCTGGCTGCGGCGGCCGGCGCTGCCCGGGCCGCCTCGCTCCCGGGCGGCCCTGGTGGCGCTGGGCATGGTCGGCGCCGGGCTCGGCGCGGTCGGCCCCAACCCGTGCGACGTCGAGACGGCCTACCACTGTGCGCGGGTCGCATCGGATCCGGCCGTGCCGGGTGGCCGGACGCTCATCCTGAATTCCGCCCGGCATTCGTATGTCAACCTGCACGACCCGCGGTTCCTGGAGTTCGCCTACGTGCAATGGATCGCGGCGGTGGCCGACTCCCTCCCGGCCGGCGCGATCGACGCGCTGCACCTGGGCGGGGGAGGGTTCACGCTGCCCGGCTACCTGCGGTCCACCCGGCCCGGGAGCCGGCAGCAGGTCGTGGAGCTCGACGGCGGTTTGGTCGAGCTGGACAAGCGCTCGCTGGGCCTGGTGACCGGGCCCGACCTGCGGGTGCGGGTGGGCGATGCCCGGGTGGGCCTCGCGGCGCAGCCCGCCGCGTCCTACGACCTCGTGGTGGGCGACGCGTTCGGATACCTCGTGGTGCCGTGGCACCTGGCCACGAAGGAGATGATCGCGGACATCTCGCGCGTCCTGCGCCCCGGCGGCGTCTACGCCCAGAACGTGATCGACTACCCGCCGGACCGCTTCATCCGGGCCGAGCTGGCCACGGTGGCGGCGGTGTTTCCGCACGTGGCGCTGATCGCCCCGCCCCGCGCCCTGGCCGGCGAGGTGGGCGCCAACTTCGTCATCGTCGCCTCGCACGCGCCCCTTCCGTTGGACGCGATCCGCTCGCGTCTGGCCGGCCTGCCCGAGCCGGTGACCCTGCAGCCCGACGCGTCCTTCGCCGCGGGCGCCCGCGTCCTCACTGACGACTTTGCCCCGGTGGATCAGCTTTTGTCCCGTTGATTCTTCCGGGTTTCCCGGTGCGCCGTCGGGCGAGCCGCACCTCGGGTCACAATCGGCACATGGGGCGGACGGAGCAAACCGGTCAGCATGCGTCGCCTCGGATCGCGGGACGGTATCGCCTCGTCGAGAAGCTCGGCACGGGCGGCATGTCGGTCGTCTGGCGCGGCTACGACGAGACTCTGGGCCGCTCGGTGGCCGTCAAGGTGCTGTCGCCCCGCTTGGCCGACGACCAGAGCTTCCGCGACCGGCTGCGGCAGGAGGCGCTGGCCGCGGCCCGGCTCAGCCACCCGCACATCACCGGCATCTTCGACTTCGGCGAGTCACCGCTGAACGAGCACCTGACCGTGCCGTACGTGGTGATGGAGCTCAACGACGGCGAATCGGTCGCCGCCCGCCTGACCCGGCGCGGCCCGCTGGCGTGGCGCGAGGCGGTGACGGTCGCGACCGAGGTGGCATCGGCCCTGGCCACCGCGCACGCGCGGGGGGTCGTGCACCGCGACGTCACCCCCGCCAACGTGATGCTGACCGCCGCCGGCGCGAAGGTGGTCGACTTCGGCATCTCGGCGATCGTCGGCGAGCGCGACGCCGCGCCGGACGGCAGCCTGCTCGGGACACCGGCCTACCTGGCCCCCGAACGCCTGGCCGGCGCCCAGGTCTCGGCCGCCACTGATGTGTACGCCCTCGGCCTGCTGTTCTTTCGCCTGCTCACCGGCCGGCTGCCCTGGCCGGCCGAGACCACCGCCGAGGCGTTGCGGGCCCACCTGTACGCGGACCCCGACCCCCTGCCGCCCCAGCCGTCGATGCCGCCCGAGGTGGCCGCCCTGTGCCGGCGTTGCCTGGCCAAGGCTCCCGAGGACCGCCCCGACGCCGCGTCGGTGGCCCGCGCCCTGGCCGAGGCGGTAGGCATCCAGCCGATCCTGCCGCCACTGCGAGAACTGCCGGACGACGCGCCCCCACCGGTGCGCGCGGCGGTGCCCGCCCCCGGCCGCCGCTGCTTGATCACCCCGGCCGCGCCCGCGGCCGCTTGCGCACCCGAGGGAGTGCCCTCTTCGGTGTACGACCCGTCGCATCCCCCTTGCGACGCCTCGGCTTCGGACCCCGAGGTTGCCTCCACTCCGGACCGCGACATTGCCTCAGCGCCGCGCCGCGATGCTGTCTCATTTCCGCGCCGCGACGTCGCCTCGGCTGCCCATAGTGATGCTGCCCCGGCTTCGCTTCGACAGCTTCGAGACTCCGGCCGGGGAAGCCTGGCTGTCCTTCGGTTGCGGGCAGGCCTCAAGCTGGCCGCCTGGCTGCGGCTGGGCAGTGTGCGCGCGTTGGGCGGTGGCCTGTTCACCAGCGGAGGCCTGTTCACCAGCGGCGGCCTGGGCCGGGGCGGCCTGGTTCGGGGCGGCCTGGTTCGGGGCGGCCTGGTTCGGGGCGGCCTGGTTCGAGGCGCCTTGGTCCGGGTCGCCCTGATCGGACGGCACCGGGTGCAAGCCGGCCTTGTCACCGCGGCCCTGCTGGTGATGGCCGGCATCGGCTGGGCCACGACCCGCGAGTCCCCGGAGGTGGAGCAGGCACAGGCCGCCGGAACGGGCCCCGGCGCCGTAGGCCCCGCCAGCACCGTCTGCGCCGTCCGCTACCAGCTGCGGCGCGACTCCGGCCGCGAATACGAGGCCCTGCTCACGGTGGCGACCACCGGCGAGGTCGGCCACTCCTCCTGGCGGGTGATGTTCGCCTATCCCGGTTCCCAGCGCCTCATCGGCGCCCCCAAGGCGGTCTCCCAGCGCGGCCGGAAGGTGATCGCCAAGGGCCACGGCACCCGCAAGACCTTCACGTTGCGCGGCGCCTACCGCGGCTACAACCCGTTGCCGCTCTCCTTCACGCTGGACGGCCGCAAATGCCGGGCCGAGGTCCTCGGCAGCACCGTCCCCGGCAGCACTGTCCCCGGCACTACCGTCCGCGGCAGCACCGTCCCCGAGTTCGGCAGCGAGCCCATCAGCGACGCCGCCCAGAAGGCTCCTCCCGACCGAAACACCGGCGGCCAGGGCACGAAGCAAAACCGCTCATCTCGCACGACCAACTCCCCCCGGAAGCGCCTCCATCGCGTAACGCCACCCACGACAGCGCCCGGAGAGTCCTCGCTGCCGCCTCCGCCGATGTCCCGTAAGGCCGTCGGCCTCTCATTCGACCTCTGAGAACGCCCCGTAGAGCACTTCTTGCCGCCCAGGCTGGGTCCCGTGAGGCGGCGGCCTCTCATTCGACCTCCGAAGCGGGCTGCGGGCGTCCGTCGCCGTGGTTATGGTCGTGGCATGTCGAGGCTCGCGGTGGTAAGCGGTGGCGGAACCGGCATCGGCCGGTCGACGGCGGGCATGCTGGCGGGCGAGGGCTACGACGTCATCATCGTGGGCAGGCGAGCCGAGGTCCTGGCGGACGCCGTGAAGTGGATCGGCCCCCAGGCCTCCGGGGTGACGGCGGACGTCTCCGATCCGGCCCAGATCCCCGCCGTGGTCGAGGCGGTCGGCGGCCGCCCGGTTGACGTGCTGGTCAACAACGCCGGCGCCTTCGTTTCCGGCACGGATTCCACACTCGACAGCGTGGCCGACCACTGGCGCGCCAGCTTCGACTCCAACGTCCTGACTGCCGTGCTCCTGACGACGGCCCTGCTCCCATCCCTGCGCCGCCCCGGCGGCCGGATCATCCTGACCAGCTCGATAGCCGCACAGCGGGGTGGCGGCGGCCCCTATTCCGCGGCCAAGGCCGCCCTGCACGGCTACGCCCTGGATCTGGCCGTGGCCCTGGGCGGCGAGGGCATCACCGCGAACGTCATCTCACCCGGCTACGTGATCGACAGCGAGTTCTTCGACGGCCGCATGACCCCCGAGGGCCACCAGAAGCGCGTGGACGCCACGCTCCTCAAACGCCCCGGCGAGCCGCAGGACATCGCCGAAGCGGTCCGCTGGCTGACCGGCCCCGGCGGCGCCTACGTAACCGCCCAAATAATCAACGTCAACGGCGGCTCAGTCCTCGGCCGCTGACGCCAACGGCCGCCCTACCCGCGCGCGTCGCGCCTGATCCGCCCGTCCGTGGCCGGCGCCGCACCCGGCCCGCCCACACGCCGGGCCCGCCCCCGGCCGCCCTGCGCCTCGCCCGGCCCGAACGCGACCCGAGGCTCGCTCGCGCCGCAGGCTACTTCGCGCCGCCGGTGAAGCGTCCCTCGCCCTCGCGGTTGGCGCGGAAGCGCAACCCCGACCATCGGTCATCGATCGCGACCTGGCCGCAGGGCCGCATGTCGAAGTCGGCGACGATCGGCCACAGGGTGTCCCGGTTGATGTCGGCCTTGTTGCCCTTCGGATAGGCCACCCAGAACACTCCGGGCTTTGCCAGATCGGCACTGTGCTCCTCGAGCAGCTTGCGGGCGCCGGCGGCATCCTCCGCGAACATCACGGCGGTGCTGGCGGTGGCGAGTGTTTCCGCCTCGCGCACCCCGTCGGGCATGGGCGTCAGCAGTGGCAGCCGGGCCGGGTCGGACAGCCACACCGTCGAATGGGGCTTGATCAGGAGCTTCTCGGCAATGGTCTTCGACATGGCTCGAGCCTCTCACCGACAAATAAAATTGTCAAGGAACCAGCCGGCGCTACGGGCGAAGCGTTGAGCTGGACTGAAGCGGCCTCACCGACTCCTTCCGACCTCGAGAGACTCCGATTCTGAACCCGGGCGGCCGGGCCGCGCCCAACTTTTTTAGCGCCTGTGGACAACCACCGCCCTGTGGATAACTCCGGGTTTTGTCGGTGCGGGCTGATAGACATGCCGGGTGACCGAGACGACGCGGATGAGGGCCGACGAGGCCGAGCGGGCGACCGTGCGCGAGCGCGCCGAGGGGGTACTGCGCCGGCTCGCCGGCGACCACGCGACCCTGCGTGACGACCAGTGGCGGGCGATCGAGGCGCTCACCGTCGACCGGCGGCGGGTCCTCTGCGTGCAGCGCACCGGGTGGGGCAAGTCGGCGGTCTATTTTGTCGCCACCGCCCTGCTTCGCGGCGGGGTCGCCGCCCAGCCGGGCGAGCCGCCGGCCGGCCCGACCGTCATCGTGTCACCGCTGCTGGCGCTCATGCGCAACCAGGTGGAGGCGGCCGCCCGGGCCGGCATCACCGCTCGCACGATCAATTCGGCCAATCTCGACGAGTGGTCCGAGATCGAGGCCGAGATCCGGGCCGGCGCCGTCGACGTGCTGCTGATCAGCCCCGAGCGGCTCAACAACCCCGACTTCCGCGACAACGTGCTGCCCGGCCTGGCCGCGAGCACCGGCCTGCTCGTGGTCGACGAGGCGCATTGCGTCTCCGACTGGGGGCACGATTTCCGTCCCGATTACCGCCGGCTCCGCACCTTCCTGGCCGGCCTCCCGGGGCGTACTCCGGTGTTGGCCACCACCGCGACCGCCAACGCCAGGGTGACCGCCGACGTCGCCGAGCAGCTCGGCGACGCGCTGGTCCTGCGCGGCCCGCTCGACCGTGACTCGCTGCGCCTGGCCGTGCTCGACCTGCCCCATCCCGCGCACCGCCTGGCATGGCTCGCCGACCATCTCGACCGGCTCCCGGGCTCGGGGATCATCTACACGCTCACCGTCGCCGCGGCCACCGAGACCGCCGATTTCCTGAGGTCCCGGGGTTACTCGGTCGCCTCCTACACCGGCCAGGTCGAGGACGCCGACCGCCGCGCCGCCGAGCAGGCGCTCCTGGACAACAAGATCAAGGCTTTGGTCGCGACCTCCGCCCTCGGGATGGGCTTCGACAAGCCCGACCTCGGCTTCGTCGTCCACCTGGGCGCCCCACCGTCGCCGATCGCCTATTACCAGCAGGTGGGCCGGGCCGGTCGGGCCGTCGAGCACGCCGAGGTGGTCCTGCTTCCCGGCCGCGAGGACGCGGCGATCTGGCGATATTTCGCGTCCCTGGCGTTCCCGCCCGAGGTGCAGGTGCGATCGGTGCTGGCCAACCTGTCGCCCGACCGTCCGATGTCGACGCAGGCGCTCGAGCCGCTGGTCGACCTGCGTCGCACCCGGCTGGAGATGATGCTCAAGGTCCTCGACGTCGACGGCGCGGTCCGGCGTGCCCGCGGCGGCTGGCTGGCCACCGGCGAGCCGTGGACATATGACACCGCCCGCCTTCGCCGAGTCGCCGAGGCGCGTTCGACAGAGCAAAAGACCATGATTGAGTACGCGGAAAGCACCGCTTGCCGCATGGAGTTCCTTCGCCGTTGCCTGGACGATCCGGAGGCCGCCCCGTGCGGCCGCTGCGACAACTGCGCCGAGCCGCTGTTCGACGCCGAAGTCTCGCCCGCCGCCCTCGCCGCGGCCGACGCGTTCCTCGGCCGGCCCGGCGTCGAGATCGCGCCGAAGAAGATGTGGCCCACCGGCATGGCCGCCGTCGGCATCGCGCTGAAGGGCAAAATCGCCCCGACCGAGCAGATCGCCTCCGGTCGCGCGGTCGGCCGCCTCTCCGACCTCGGCTGGGGCGGCCGGCTGCGAGCCGTCGTCTCCCCGGAGTCGCCCGACGGCCCGATCTCCGACGATCTGGCCGGCGCGGTCGTCGAGATCCTCAAGGCTTGGGCACACGGCGACGACGCCTGGCCGCAGCGCCCGTCGGCGGTCGTGGAGGTCGGTTCGCACCGTCATCCGCAGCTCATCCACAGCCTCGCCGAGCACATCGCCCGCGTCGGCCGGCTGCCCCTGCTCGGCACCGTGACGTCGCCCGGCGTTGCCGCCACCGCGTCGCGGGGCAACAGCGCCCAACGCGTCCGGGCGCTGCACGACGCGTTCGAGGTGCCGCCCGAGCTGGCCGAGGCGCTAGCCACCCTGAACGGCCCCGTCCTGCTGGTCGACGATGTGGTCGACTCCGGCTGGACGATGTCCCTCGCCGGCCGCGCCCTCCGCCGCGCTGGCGCCGAGGGGGTGCTGCCGCTGGCGTTGGCCGTATCCGGGTAAGGGCCGTCGGCTCCGCGCGGCGCCTCCGGTGCGCGCCCCGCGCCGACCGGGCCCGCGCGCCCCGCGCCGACCGGGCCGACCGCGCGGCCAGCGCGCTTCGCGACAGGTGCGTCCGCGTCGGCGCTACTTGACGAGCCGCACGCGGCCCGCCGCGCTAACGGATTCCGCGTTGGCAGGGCCGGGCTTTGCTGGGCCGGGGCTTCGCGATCGCCGAATCGGGTGGGCATAGGTTGGTGCGGTCGCGCAGACGAGGGCAGGTAGTGACAAAACGGCAGGTAACGGACAGGATGAGTGAGGTAGACGACTTGCCCGGCCGAGGAACCGATACGGGGAGGGGGTATGCTGGCGTCATGTCCGAAGAGCCGACGCCGCAGCATGGTCCGCATGGGTATTCCGGTGACAAGGCTGCCCTGCTGGGGCGACTGCGTCGCATCGAGGGGCAGATTCGTGGGCTTCAGCGGATGGTGGACGAGGACACCTACTGCATCGACGTGCTGACGCAGATCTCTGCGGCCAAGAGTGCGTTGCAGGCGGTGGCAGTCGGCCTGCTCGAGGACCACCTGGCCCACTGTGTCGTCGACGCGGCCCGTGCGGGGGATCCGACTGCCAAGGTCAAAGAGGCCTCGGACGCGATCGCCCGGCTCGTCAAGTCCTGACGAATGCTTCAGAAAGGCTGTTTCATGGCTGTGACCAGCACCTACACCGTGACCGGCATGACCTGCTCGCACTGCGTCCAGGCGGTCACCGGAGAGCTCACCGCGCTGCCGGGTGTGGCGGACGTGCAGGTCGACCTCGCCTCCGGCGCGGTTACGGTGACCAGCGAGGCGCCGCTCGCCGACGAGGACGTGCGCGCGGCGATCGACGAGGCCGGCTACGAGCTCGCGCATGCCTGACGGCGCCCCGGCCGACGGCGCCCCGGCCAACGGCTCCCCGCCTGCGGGGGGCGGTGTAGACGACCGAGCTGATCAGGGGAGTGTCGACCAAGGAATGCGCGAGCCGTCCGGCAAAGGCGAAATGGACGCGCCGCCCACCAAGGAAAGCACCGACGCGAGTGCGGACGGCGTGGACGGCGGGAGCGCCACTGGGCGGGAGTATGGCCTCAGGGCGGGGGAGACCGGCACGGCAGGAGATCGAGCCGGGTTCCGGCTGGCTGCCTTCGGGGCTCTCCTCGTCGTCGTGCTCTTCGCGGGCTATGGCCTCGGCCGCCTCAACAGCGAGACGACCTCGGCCTCGGCGCCAACCGCGGCGGCCGCGAACGGCGGCAATGAGAACGGCGGGGCTGCGAACGGCAGTAACGGCAACGGCGGCGCTGCGAATGGCGGCAATGGGAACGGCGGCAATGAGAGCGGCGGCACCGGGAACGACGGTATGGCGAACGGCGGCGCCATGGCGGGCATGGTCATGGACGAGAACCAGCCGCACTCCCACAACAACGACGGCACGGTCGCGCAAGAGGGAACGACCCCGGTAGGCTCCACCGTCGGCGGGCTCTCGCTGAGCTCAGCGGGCCTCACCCTCGCGCCGGCGCAGACGAGCTTCGTGGCCGGCAAGAGGCAGCGGCTCTCCTTCCGGATCACGGGGGCGGGCGGGGCTCCGATCACCACGTACGCCGTGGTGCACGACAAGCTTCTGCACCTGGTGGTCATCCGGCGGGATCTGAGCGACTTCCAGCACCTGCACCCGTCGATGGCGGCGGACGGCACCTGGGGGATCGACCTCATGCTCGCCCGGCCGGGGATCTATCGGATGATCGCGGACTTCACGGCGCTCGTCGGCGGCAAGCCGGTGGCGACCACGCTGGGCAGCGATCTCACGGTCGCGGGGAACTATGCGCCCACGCCCCTGCCGGCGCCGGTCCGCGCGGTGGCGACGGACGGGTTCGCGGTGGGGTACGAGGGCGCACCCAGCGTCACGTCGACCCAGCCGATCCTGGTCAGCGTGGCGGGACCCGACCGGCGGCCGGCCATGCTCGAGCCCTACCTCGGCGCGTACGGGCACCTCGTGGTGCTCCGCGACGGCGACCTCGCCTACGTGCACGTCCATCCCGAGGCCGCGCTGGTCGACGGCAAGGTGAAGTTCTGGCTGTCCGTGCCGAGCAGCGGCGTCTACCGTATGTTCTTCGACTTCCAGGTCGCGGGGCGAGTGCACACCGCGGCCTGGACCGTGCGAGTCAGCTGAGCAGCTTTTCCAACGCGGGCGTGACCGACCACTGGGTGGTCAACGACTCGTATTCCGCGCGCTGTGCGGGGGTGGGCTCGGCGTCGGTGCGGCGGGCGCGCAGCAGTAGGTTGCGCGGGGTGTGCGCCGAGTCGATGAACTCGACGACGTCCACTTTGTATCCTCGCAGGCGCAGCAGCGATGCCCGCAGGGTGTCGGTCAGGACGTCCGCGAAGCGCTCGCGCATGATGGCGTGGCGGGTCAGCTCGCCGAACGGCGCCGGGGCCGCGTTGCCCTTGAGCTGGGCGGCGATGTCGTGGTGGCAGCACGGCGCGGCCAGCACCCAGCGGGCCGACCACTGCACGGCCCGGGCCAGCGCCTCGTCCGTGGCCGTGTCGCAGGCGTGCAGCGCGAGCACCAGATCGGGCTCGAAGGGCAGCTCGGCCGAGGAGATCGTGCCGGCCACGAACGTCACGTCGTCGGCGCAGCCGAGTGATGCGGCGACGGCGGTGTTGCGTACGCGTTGATCCTCGCGGACGTCGACCCCCACGACCTGGACCTTCGCGCCTCGCGAGGTCAGATAGCGATATGCGGCGAACGTCAGGTAGGCGTTGCCGCAGCCAAGATCGACCACGCGGAGGGGCGACGGCAACGAAGCCGGCAGCGTCGCGGCCAGCGCGCGGAGGAAGGCGTCGACCTGCCGCCGCTTGGCCGCCGAGCCCCCGACGACCTGGAACAGCGGATCGCCCGGATCGAGCAGCCACTGCTTCTCGCGATCGTGCCCGGCAGCCGGCGCGGCCGACGGCGGGGCGCCCCGATGCACCTGAGCGTCACCCTTCTTGGTGATTCGCACCTGCACCGTCGCCGCCGTGGTCTCGACGTGCCAGTTGCCGAACGGCTCGGCGAGCAGCGCGTCGACGGCCGCCTCCGCCTCGGCGCCCGGGGCGACATTGCGGGTGAAAGGGCGCGCTCCGTCGTCGGTCACGATCTGTAGGTGGGTGCCGCCCTTGAGCGCAACCGGGCGTAACTCCGCCCTGGTCACCGTCGGTGTGTGACCTCGGCGGCGGCCGGCCGCGACGGCCCGGGTGAGGGCGGGGTCGAGCAAAAGGGTGCGTACCTCGGCGAGGACGTCGGCGAGCGGCTGTGGCATCCGTCAATTGTGCCGCGCGCCGCCGGACCGATCGGCGCATCGAACCGACCGGTGGCCCAACACGCTCCGCTTCACTACTGGGCCGAGAAGTGGATCTATAGATACGCTGTCGGCGCGAGAAGCGAGGTGCGCCACCGATGTCGTTGATGGCCGACCCACCCGGGGCCGACCGGCTCTCCGCCCGGCTGCGGCGGGACATCGGCGCCGCCCCCGATGTCGCCTGGACGAGCGCATTCCTGGCGGCCCTCGCCGGCGGCCGCCTTTCCTGGGTGGCCTACGCCGAGCTGGCCGCCCAGCATTGGTTTCTCTACGAGGCCCTGGAATTGGCGGGGCACACCATGGCCGGCGATCCGGTCGCGCGCGCCTTCGTCTTTCCCGAGCTGGTGCGGCTGCCCTCGATCGAGGCCGATCTGCGATTCCTGCACGGCCCCCGCTGGCCCGAGCGGATCGCCGCGCTCCCCGCGACGACCACATATTGCACCCGGGTCCGTTACGCCGCGAACTCGCATCCGGTCGGTTTCGTCGCCCACCATTGCGCCCGCTACCTCGGCGACCTCTCCGGCGGGCAACACCTCGCAGGGGCGCTGGCTCGCGTCTATGGCCTGAACGGCGACGGCAATCGCTTCTACCAATTCCCGGGCATCGACATCGAAGCCTTCAAAAACTATTACGGCCGCCTGCTCGACTCGCTTCCCTGGTCGGCCGAGGAGCAGGACGAATTCGTCGCCGAGGTGATCGAGGCCAATCGCCTGAACGCCGCGGTCCTGGACGAGCTCGCCCACCGCTGGATCTGACGGCCCGCGCAACCCACGGCCCCGCGACGTTCACGCTGCGTGATTTTCTCACGCACTTTGACGGGTACGAGGGAGCGAACAGTAACCGCCGGAGCGCCACGCCAGGTGCGCCCCCAGGCCGTCGGCGGCCGCCGGGCCGCCGGGTGGTCGCAAAGCAACAGCGCCCGACCTTGCCGGCCGGGCGCTGCCAAAGAGGCGCTGTCAAAGAAAGGCTCAGGCGCCGGCGGTCGTGCCGACGCCGGCGTCGGACCCGCCCGACATGTCGGCCGCGGCCTCGACGCCCGCATCCGACGAAACGTCCGCATCCGACGAGCTGCCGGACCCTCGGCTGCCCCGGCCACCGCGACGCCGGCGCCGACGCGGCTTGTCCGCATCGTCGTCGGAGTCGGCGCTGGATTCCGCATCGGCGGAGACGACGCTGGAGGGGCCCGCACCGGAAGAGGCAGAGCCGGCAGCCGGAGCACCGGTGCCGGGGGTGTCGGCGATGGGTGCGTCGGCGGCGTCGTCCGAGAGTGCCGTCGTGGCGGGTGCCCGGCGACGGGTGCGCGTGCGCTTCGGCGCGGCCTCGACCGAAGAGGCGGAAGCTGCTTCGACCGGTGACTCGGAGGCTGCCTCGACCCGCATCGCGCCGTCCGAAGCGTCGGGGCCGGCTGACGGCGCGGACGCGGGGGCGTCTGACGAAGGCGTACGCGAAGGGGGTGAATCCGCACCCTCGACCCGACGCCGGCGACGCTGGCGCTTGGGCCGCTCAGCTCCGTCCTCGGAAGCGTCCGACGCCGGCGCCGACGGCGAGTCGGCGCCCGGGGCACCACCGCGACTGCGACGTCCGCGCCCACGCGGCCCGGTCTCGCGACGGCGACGGCCGCCGCCCAGGTCTTCCTCGACCTCGGCGGCCAGGCCGGCCCGGTTGCGCTCGGCGGTCGGCAGCGTGCCCGAGACGTCGGTCGGGATGTCCAGGTCGGAGTAGAGAGCGGGGCTCGTGTGGTACGTCTCGGGGGGCTGCGGCATGCTCAGGCCCATCGATTTGTCGATGAGCACCCAGCGGGGCATGTCCTCCCAGTCGACGAAGGTCACCGCGACGCCGGTGGCCCCCGCGCGCCCGGTGCGGCCGATGCGGTGGGTGTAGGTGTCGGGGTCCTCGGGGCAGTCGTAGTTGATCACGTGGGTGACGCCGGAGACGTCCAGGCCGCGGGCGGCGACGTCGGTGGCGACCAGCACGTCGATCTTGCCGGTGCGGAACGCTCGCAGCGCCCGCTCGCGGGCGCCCTGGCCGAGGTCGCCGTGCACGGCCGCGACGGCGAAGCCACGGAAGTCGAGATCCTCGGCGACCCGGTCGGCGGCTCGCTTGGTGCGGCAGAAGATCATCGTGAGGCCGCGGCCGCGGGCCTGCAGGATGCGCGCCACCATCTCCAGCTTGTTGAGCGGGTGGGTGCGGTAGACGACCTGCTTGGTCAGCGGCGACGGGCCGCTCTCTGAGGTGTGGCCGGCGTGGATCGTCACCGGGTGGCTCAGGAACCGGCGGGAGAGGGCCACGATCGGGTCGGGCATGGTCGCCGAGAACAGCATGGTCTGCCGCTCTTCGGGCAGCATCGCCAGGATCTTTTCCACGTCCTCGAGGAAGCCGAGGTCGAGCATGCGGTCGGCCTCGTCGAGCACGAGCGCCTTGATCGAGTTGAGCTTGAGCTGCTTCTGCTTGGCCAGGTCGAGCAGGCGGCCGGGGGTGCCGACCAGGATCTCGATGCCCTTCTTGAGCGCGTCGACCTGCGGCTCGTACGCGACGCCGCCGTAGATCGGCAGCACCCGCACGCCGCGCGTGCTGCCGGCGGCCGCGATGTCGCGGGCGACCTGCAGGCCCAGCTCACGGGTGGGTACGACGATCAGCGCCTGGGGTTTGCCGTCGGCGCCCTCGGACGGGGCGATGACCCGCTCGAGCAGCGGCAGGCCGAAGCCGAGGGTCTTGCCGGTGCCGGTCGGCGCCTGGCCGATGAGGTCGGTGCCGCGCAGCGCGATGGGCAGCGCGTACTCCTGGATCGCGAAGGCCCGGGTGATCCCGGCCTTCGCCAGCGCCTCCACGGTCTCGGCGCGGACACCCAGCTCGGCAAAGGTGGGGCTGTCCGGGCGGACCGGGGCGCGGTTCACAACTGGTACGAGTGCGGGTTCGGAGTTTTCGATGTCTGTCATGAAGTTTTACGGGTGCCTCTCGTGGTGCGCCCGTCGTGGTGCTGGGGCGCGCTGTGGGTAGGGCGCGGGCCACACGCTGAAGAGCGGGCCGCACGCGCGCGGGTCGCCCGCGGCGAAACGGATGCGAGACAAGATCGACGACAAGCTGATCTGCCTGGACCCAAATCGACGTCGACGGGCGACAGAACCCAGTCTACCCGACTGAGAGATCGTGCACCTCAGAGCAGAGTTACGGGAGGGCACCATCGATGCGACGGTGTCCTCCCGTGAGCAACCTCAGCGCGTGGTGAAGCCGAACGGCCGGTTGGACGACTCGGCGATCTCCACGTAGGCGACCTTGGCGATCGGGACGATCACCTTGCGGCCCTTCTCATCCTGAAGCGTCAGCACGCTGTCCTTGGCCATCGCCTCGGTCACGGCCTGCTCGACCTCCGCCGGGGTCTGAGCGCTCTCGAGCACCAGCTCGCGCGGCGTGTGCTGCACGCCGATCTTGACCTCCACGGGGCCCTCCCTCTGTACGGTCTTACGCGGGCAAGGTTATCCGATTTCGGTCGTGGAACCGCTGGTTGCGCCGTCCTGCAGGGGGAAGCTGGCGATCCCGCGCCAGATAAGCGCAGCTACGAGCGCTTCGGCTTCAGCTTTAGGCGTACGACGACCGTTCGCCAGCCAGAACTGGGCCGACTGCCCGGCCGCCCCGACCAGGCCCGACGCCAGCAACTCGGCGGCCTCGGAACTGAGCGCGGTGTCCGAGATGATGGTGTCGGTGACGGCGGCGATGCAGCCCTGCTCGACCCGCTCGACCCGCTGCCGCACCTGCGGGTCGTTGCGCAGGTCGGACTCGAAGACGAGACGGAACGCCTCGCTCTCGTGGTCCATGAAGTCGAAGTAGGCCTGGACGGCGCCCTTGACCCGCTCCTTGTTGTCGTGCGTGGCCAGCATCGCGTCGCGAACCTTGGCGATTATCGCGTCGCAGTGCGTGTCCAGCAGCGCCAGATAGAGCTCGAGCTTGCCGGGGAAGTGCTGATACAGCACCGGTTTGGAGACGCCGGCCCGCTCGGCGATGTCGTCCATCGCGGCGGCGTGATAGCCGTGCGCCACGAAGATCTGCTGGGCCGCCGCGAGCAACTGCTTGCGGCGCGCGGAGCGGGGCAGGCGGGTGGGCCGGGTGGTCTGTGCCCCGCCGGACGCAGCGGTCATGTCTCTCTACCCTCCAGGGGGTTGGTATGTCCCCGCGGTCTCGCAGCCGCTCCATCAATTGTCGCGACGCTGCAACTTATCGCCACTGCACCCACACGGTAGCCTCAGCACGGGCGAGCGAGGAGCGCGCGGTGGATGAATCAGGGCATTCCGGTGACACTGGGGCTGCCGAGGGTGGCAACAGTGCCGATTCGCGTGAGCGCACCCGGGTGAACGGTTGGGCGACGCAGGACAGTCCATGGTCCAACTCCGGCGCGGCGCTCGACACCGAAACCGACGTCCCGGCCTGGCGGCGGCCGACGCCGTTTCCGCGTAATCCGGCATATCCCCCCGCCGAGCGCCCGTACGGTCCGGTCCAGCCCGCACCGGCCCAGCCCGCACTGGCCCAGCCCGCACTGGCCCAGCCCGCACGGGCCCAGCCCGTGGCAAACCAGCCGGCATCCGGCCCGCCGGTGCCGGCGCCCGCCCCGCCCGGCTTCGTCGGCGACAAACAGCCCGGCTTCGTCGGTGACAAGCAGCCCGGTTTCGTCGGTGACAAGCAGCCCGGCTACGACGTCAAGCAGCCGGGCCTCGAGACCAAAACTTCCGGCGAGATTCCCCCGTCCGGGGACGAGGTGCCGCGCTGGGCCGAGGCCCGCCCGCGCTACTCCGATCTGCTCGCCCACCTGACCCCGCCCGGCGCCGAGCAGGCACGCCCGCCGGCGCCGCGGATCGCCGAGCCGGGCCCGGGCGAGACCACCGGCGCGATCGGCCGCGAGGCCGGGCTGACCTCGCGGGCCGGCCTGCGCCCGGCCGAGCCGGTCGGCCCCGGCATGCGCGGTTACGACCTGCCGACGCCGAACAGCGCCCCGCCGTACCCGTACGAGGGCGACCTCGAGGAGCCGCAGGCCACGCCGCAGCGCGCCGCGGTCCCGCTGGTCCGCCCGGCCACGCCCCGCGCCGATTGGAGCGCGCCCGAGCCCCCCGCGGCGGATGAACCGAAGCCGGCCCGCCCGTCGTACGATCCGTCGAGCTTCCCGCGCCGGGTCTCGTACGAGCAGCCGGCGCCGCCGCCCGCCGATCCGCCCGGCTACACCCCGCCCCCGGCGTACGCGGCCTTCGGCAACCGGCCACCGGCCGGTGGCGGGACGAGCGGGCCGGCCGACCCCGGCCCGCGGGTACTGCCGCAGCGCGTGCCGGCCCAGCCGGACGTGCCGATAGTTCCGGAGCCTCCGTTGACGGAGCCCACGGCGGAGACGCCGGCGCTGGCCCGGATCGCGACGCATCTGCGCCGCGGGGACGTGCAGCCGCGCGAGCGGCAGGAAGGCTTCGACGTGCAGGCGATCCTGGCGGCGGTGCGAGGCGTGGACGGCGTGCGCGACGCGTCGCTGCGCTCGACCCCGTCCGGCGCGCACAGCCTCCGGCTGGATCTCGCCGAGGGCGCCGATCCGGCCGAGGTGAGCCGGCGCGTGGCCCGGCTGCTGCAGGAGCGGATGGGCCTGGACGCCGCGATGAAGGGCGACGCGCCGCCGGCCGCCGCCGTGCCGGTGTCGCCCGCCCGCCCGCAGACCTTGCCGCCACCCCCGCCGCGGCCGCAGAGCGCCCCACCGGCCGCCGCCCGGCCGCAAAGCCCCGCCCCGGCCCGGCCGCAAAGCCCCGCCCCGGCCCGGCCGCAAAGCCCCGCCGCGGCCCGGTCGGAAGGCTCCACCCGGCCGCTGAGCCCGGCCGCGACCCGCTCCGAAAGCCCGGCCCTGAGCCCGGCCGCCGCCCGCTCGGAAAGCCCGGCCCTGAGCCCGGCCGTGGCCCGGTCGGAAAGCCCGGCCCGGCCGCTGAGCTCGGCCGCGGCCCGCTCCGAAAGCCCCACCGCCCGGCCCCTGAGCCCGGCCGCGACTCGGCCACAGAGCCCGGCCGCGGCCCCGATCTCACCGTCGGCGCAGCGCCATCGAGCCGAGCCCGAGCAGGAGCGCCACCGCGCCGCCGAACGGGTCGCCGAGCCGGCGCCGATCGCCCCGCCGCCGCGCGCCGAGCCCATCCGCCCGGCCCAGACCGCCCGCCCGGCCCAGACCGCCCGCCCGGCCCAGACCGCCCACCCGGCCCAGACCGCCCGCCCAGCCCACTCGGCCCCGACCGAGCGGCGGGACGAGCGCCGGACCGAGCGCCCGCACGACGAGACCGAGCACGTCGGCGAGGTCGTTCCGGCCGACGAGCCCGGCCCCCCGCGCCCGCTCTACCCGGGCGATCACCCCTACCCCCGCATCGTCATCGAGAACGTGCACGTCAACACGTTCGGCACGGACGCCACGGTCGAGGTGCGCCTCGGCGTCGGCGGCCGGTCCGCCTCGGGCACCGCCAGCGGCCCGGCCGTCGACGGATACCTGCTGCGCCTGTGCGCGCAGGCCACCGCGGGCGCGGTCGACGAGCTGCTCGCCACCTCGCAGCACCCCGAGGGCCCGGCCCGCTGCTTCGTCGAGCACGCCGCCGCCGTCCCGTTCGGAAACTCGCAGGTCGCGGTCGTCGTGCTGCTGCTGTCGTGCAACGGCTGGGTGGAACAGCTGGCCGGCTCGGCCGTGGTGACCAGCGACGACCGGCACGCGATGGTCCGGGCCACCTTGGCGGCGGTCAACCGGCGGCTCGAGGCACTCTTGTCCCGATGAAGGGTGCTCTCCTGGCCGATGACGGCGTGTTGCTGCCGGACGGCGAATCGCCGGCCCCCTGGCCCGCACGCCGGGTCGTGATCGGCGGCGCGATGCTGCACGTCCGCGACACCCCGGCCACCGCGCCGGACGCCGAGCCGGCGGTGTACGTGCACGGCCTCGGCGGTTCCTCGCAGAACTTCACCGACGTCGCGGGCCTGCTCGCCGACCGTTTCGACGCACAGGCGGTCGACCTGCCCGGCTTCGGATACAGCGACCCGAGCCCGCGCTACTCGATCGCCTCGTTCGCGGCGACCGTGATCGGTTACCTCGAGCACGCCGGTCGCGGCCCGGTCCATCTCGTGGGCAACTCGCTGGGCGGCTCGATCGCCGTACGCGTGGCCGCCCTGCGCCCCGACCTGATCCGCACCCTCACGCTGATCTCGCCCGCGATGCCCTTCCTCGACCCGCGCCGGACGGCGCACGGTCCCTATCTGCCGATCCTGGCCCTGCCCCGGGCCGAGCGGATCTTCGCCTGGGGGATGTCCCGGCTGACCGTCGAGGAGATGGCCGACCAGGTCCTCGAGGCCTGCTTCGGCGACATCCGCAAGGCGACCGAGCAGCGCCGGGCCGAGGCGCTCGAGGAGATCCGCCTGCGCTACACGGTGTCGCACTACCCGCGGGCCTATCTGGGCACGCTGCGCGGCCTGGTCTCCAGCTTCCTGCGGGCCTATCTGCCCGGTCGCAACTCGCAGTGGCGGCTGGCCGCCGAGATCACCGCGCCGACGCTGGTCATCGGCGGGCTCCACGACCGGCTGGTCGATCCCCGGGTGAACGCGCAGGTCGCGCGGGCGATCCCGGACAGCCGCCTGCTGATGCTGCCGGGTGTCGGCCACGTGGCCCAGATGGAGGTGCCGCGGCTGGTGGCGCGGGCCATCGTCGGCATGCTCGACGAGAAACGGTAGCGACCCGGCTCACCCAAGATCCGCCGGGGAAGACAGCGATCGCCACGTATGGGACGCTGGCGGTCGATGATCGAGGAAGTCGCGCCGCGGGATACCTGGCGTCGCTGGTGGCTGGTGCTGCTCGCGATGATCGTCGTTGCCGTGTCGGGACTTCTGCTGGGCCGCACGATCACGTCGGACGCCGCCCAGGTGCCCGCCCCAACGTCATCCGGGTCCCCCTCGCCGGCCGAATCCGCCGGGCCGTCCGAGCCCGCCTCCTCCCCGTCGCCGATCATGGAAAGCCCCGAGCCGGCCGAAAACCTGCGGCAACTGAGCCTTCCGGGTGCCGTTCCCGCGCACGGTTCCGGTGCTTTCGCGTACGCGACCACGCGCGGCCCGGTCCTCGGCAGCGGCGGCCAGGTGCGCCGTTTCCACGTCGCCGTCGAGAAGGGCAGCAACGAGGACGTCACCGACTTCGCCGCGCAGGTGGTGTCGACGCTCGGCGACGCGCGCAGCTGGGTCGGCGGCGGCCAGGTGCGCCTGCAGATGGTGCCCGGCGGGGAGCCGGCCGACTTCGTCGTCCTGCTGGCCACGCGGGACACGGCCGGGCGGCTGTGCCGGCAGGGCGGCACGAACATCCGGATCAACGGCGTCCCGTACACGTCCTGCCGCACCACCGGCAAGGCGATCATCAACCTGGACCGCTGGCGGCTCTCGGCAAAGCCGTACCGGTACGCCAAGATCCCGCTGGCCACCTACCGTCAATACGTGATCAACCACGAGGTCGGGCACGAGCTCGGCCATCGGCACCAGGGCTGCCCGCGGGCGGGCGGACCGGCGCCGGTGATGGTGCAGCAGACGCTGACGACCCGCGGTTGCACGCCCTACCCCTGGCCGCGCCGGGGCCACGGCTTCCTCACCGGCCCCTCCCTGTAGCCGCGGAAACATCGCATGCCGCCGGTCGCGGCGTGGCAGTCTCGGCTATGTCATGACGCAGCAGGCCGGACCCCGTACGCCGCTGTGGGATCCCACCCGGAACCCGCCGGCGATGAGCCGGGCCCCGCTCGCCCGGCCGGCGCCCCCGCCGCCGCCGGATCTCTTCCCGGACTTCGACGAGGAGCCGCCTCCCGCCCGGCGCCGCCGCCGCGCCCTGACCGTGCTGGCCTACCTGCTGCTGGCTGCCGCCGTCGCCTTCCTCGGCCGGTATCTGCGCCCGGACGGCGCCGACCGCATCGTGATTCCGGTGATCGTGGCCCGGCCGTCCGCCTCGGCGGCGCCCGCTTCCGCCACGGCCGCCCCGGCCACCACGGTGCGGCCGGCCGTGGGCACCAGCGGCGCCTTCGCCTACGTCACCGGCTACGGCCAGGTCCTCGGCACCGCCGGGCCGATCCGCCGCTTCCACGTCGCCGTCGAGAAGCCGTCCGCGTTCCTCGTTCCGGCCTCGTTCGCCGCCGTGGCCGACCGCACCCTCGGCGACCGCCGCAGCTGGATCGCCGCCCGCCGCTTTCGGCTCCAGCGCGTCCCGCCGGGCGCCCGCGCCGAGTTCACCATCTACCTGGCCTCGGCGCGCACGTCCGAGCGGATGTGCCGCGAGGGCGGCCTGGAGACCGCGGCGTACACGTCCTGCCGCCTGCCCGGGAAGGTGATCATCAACGACGATCGCTGGGAGGGCTCGGTGCGCGGCTACGGCGCCCCGCTGAGCACCTACCGCGCCTACGCGATCAATCATGAGGTCGGTCACCAGCTCGGGCACGGGCACGAGCGGTGCCCGGGCAAGGGGCGCCGCGCGCCGGTCATGATGCAGCAGACGCTGGGCCTGAAGGGCTGTATCGCCAACGCGTGGCCGTACCCGTGAGAAAATTCCCGTGTCCCGCATGTCGGGCCGGTGGGCAACGTCATGGTTACGGCGCCGGTGAACGAGCAACAATGGCAGGCGATCCTTACTACCAACCCGGGGAGTGAACCGTGGCATTGCCCCCGCTCGTCGAGCCGGCCGCCGAGCTGTCCATCGACGAGATCCGCCGCTATTCTCGCCACCTGATCATCCCGGACGTCGGGATGGATGGGCAGAAGCGGCTGAAGAACGCCAAGGTGCTCGCCGTGGGCGCGGGCGGCCTGGGCTCGCCGGCCCTGCTCTACCTGGCTGCTGCCGGGGTGGGCACGCTCGGCATCATCGACTTCGACACGGTCGACGAGTCCAACCTGCAGCGCCAGGTCATCCACGGCGTCTCCGACGTCGGCCGGCCCAAGGCCGAGTCCGCGGCGGACAGCATCCGAGAGATCAACCCGCTGGTGAACGTGGTCATTCACAACACCACGCTGGACCGTGACAACGTCATGGAGATCTTCAGCCAGTACGACCTGATCGTCGACGGCACCGACAATTTCGCGACGCGGTACATGGTCAACGACGCCGCGGTGCTGCTCGGCAAGCCGTACGTGTGGGGTTCGATCTATCGCTTCGACGGCCAGGCGTCCGTCTTCTGGGCGGAGAACGGTCCCTGTTACCGCTGCCTCTACCCCGAGCCGCCACCGCCGGGCATGGTCCCGAGCTGCGCCGAGGGCGGCGTCCTCGGCGTGCTCTGCGCGTCGATCGGCTCGATCCAGGTCAACGAGGCGATCAAGCTGATCACCGGCATCGGCGAGCCGCTCGTCGGCAAGCTGATGGTCTACGACGCCCTCGAGATGGAGTACCGCAAGATCCGGGTGCGCAAGGACCCGAACTGCGTGCTCTGCGGGGAGAACCCGACGCTCACCGAGCTCATGGAGGACTACGACGACTTCTGCGGCGCGATCTCCGCGGAGGCCGAGGAGGCGATCGCCAACTCGACGATCACCGCCCGCGAGCTCAAGGACTGGCAGGACGCCGGCAAGGACCTCTTCCTCGTCGACGTGCGCGAGCCCGCCGAGTGGGAGATCAACCGCATCCCGGGCGCGACGCTGATCCCCAAGGGCGAGATCCTCTCGGGTGAGGCGCTGTCCCGCTTCCCGCAGGACCGGCAGATCGTGCTGCACTGCAAGTCGGGCGTGCGCTCGGCCGAGGCCCTGGCGGCGCTCAAGGCGGCCGGCTTCAAGGACGCCGTGCACGTCCAGGGCGGCATCGTGTCCTGGGTGAACACGGTCGATCCGTCCCTTCCGTCCTACTGACCCATCACGCCGGCCGATCACGCCGGCCGATCACGCTGGGGAGTCGTCCGGGCTCCCCAGCGTCGGGACGCGGGAGCGGTTTGGCTCCGGTGGTTGTAGCGTCACCGTCGTGGTCGACATAGACGCTGCGATCGGGTACGTCGTCGCGCACGGCGACGCGGTCGAGCGTGCCCGGCTGTCGTATTTGCGTACCGGACAGAGCCCGCCGCCCGAGGTCATCGACCGGATCGCGGCCGGGCAGACCGCGGCCGGCGGCTGGCCCGCCTCCACCGATGGCGTGATCCCGTCGGTCGACGCCACCTGCTTCCGCCTCAACGAGCTCGACGACCTGGGCGGCCTGCACGGCGACGTCGTCGACCGGGCGCTGGGCTGGCTCGCCTCGGTGCAGCGCCCCGACGGCACGTGGCAGGAGCAGGAGTCGCTCGCCGCCGAGGCTCCGGCGTGGGCGATGCCCGGCGATCCCGAGGCCACGCTGTACCTGACCGCGCTGACCGGATTCTGGTTCACCGTCGCCGAGGTCGAGCTCCACCCGCACCTCGACCTCCCGGCCCGGTACGGCCAGACGCTCGCGGCCGCGGCCGCCTTCGTCAACTCCCAGCTGCGGCCGGACGGCACCTGGCCGTCGTTCCTGGCCGCCGGCTGGCACGCGGCCGGGCTGCTGCACGCCCAGCAGTACTTCTACGAGTCGGCCCGGGTGCAGCTCGTGCTCGGCGACCGCCTGCACGACATGTCCCCGGCCGACGTGGCCTCGATGGCGGCCGCGCTGCGCCGGGTCAACCTCGGCGACGACTGGCTGCTCCAGGCCGCCCGCAAGCGGCTGGCCGCGACCCAGCGCAGCGACGGCGGCTGGGACAGCGCCGAGGGCCCGATCTTCGACGTCAACACCACGCTGACGGTGCTGCGCGCCTGCCGGTGACCCGCCGTCCCGGCGCGGCCCGGGCCGAGGCGCGGACGCGGCCGATCAGCGGGTGTGGCCGTTGCCCGAGACGATGTATTTCGTCGAGGTCAGCTCGGGCAGGCCCATCGGGCCGCGGGCGTGCAGCTTCTGGGTGCTGATGCCGATCTCGGCGCCGAAGCCGAACTCGCCGCCGTCGGTGAAGCGGGTCGACGCGTTGATCATCACGGCGGCCGCGTCGACGCGGGCCGCGAAGCGGCGGGTCGCGGTCACCGACTCGCTGACGATGGCCTCGGTGTGGCCGGTGCCGTAGCGGCGGATGTGGTCGAGCGCGTCGTCCATCGAGTCGACTATCGCCACCGCGATGTCGGCCGAAAGATATTCCTTGCCCCAGTCCTCGTGCACCGCGGGCACGACGTCGTCGCTGTACCGCGCCACCCGCGGGTCGCCGTGCACGGTCACCCCGGCCGAGACCAGCTCCTCGATCGCCAGCGGCAGGAACGAGTCGGCGATGTCGATGTGCACCAGCAGCGACTCGGCGGTGTTGCAGGTGGACAGGCGCTGGGTCTTCGAGTTGATCGTGACGGCCAGCGCCTTTTCCAGGTCGGCCGCCTGATCCACGTACACGTGGCAGTTGCCCACCCCGGTCTCGATCACCGGGACCGTGGACTCCTCGACCACCGTCTTGATCAGCGAGGCGCCGCCGCGCGGGATCAGCACGTCGACCAGGCCGCGGGCGCGCATCAGCTCCTTCACCGAGTCGCGGGTGGTGGCGTCGAGCAACTGGATCGCGTCGGCCGGCAGGCCCGCGTCGGCGATCGCCTTGCGCAGCACCGAGACGATCGCCGCGTTCGAGCTGAACGCCGAGCCCGAGCCGCGCAGCACCGCCGCGTTGCCCGACTTGAGGCAGATGCCGGCGGCGTCGGCGGTCACGTTGGGCCGGCCCTCGTAGATGATGCCGACCACCCCGAACGGCACCCGCACCTGGCGCAGCTCGAGCCCGTTGGCCAGGGTGGAGCCGCGCACCACGTCGCCGACCGGGTCGGGCAGCGCCGCGAGCTGGCGCAGGCCGTCGGCCATCCCCTCGATCCGGGACGGGGTCAGCGTCAACCGGTCGATCATGGCCTCGCTCTGCCCGTCCGACCGCCCCGCCGCCACCCCTGACCCGACTGAAGGCTGCCTGATGTCTCGAGCGTTGTTCACGTCCACCGCGTTCGCCGCGACGATGTCCTCGGCCCGCTCGACCAGGCGTTCCGCCATCAGCAGCAGGGCCCGGTCCTTCTCGGCGCGGGTGGCGGCGGCGAGGTCGATGGCGGCCCCCCGCGCGTCGGCGGCCTGCTGCAGCACGGTGGTCATCGGAAACTCCTTAGAGAAGGACCAGGTCGTCGCGGTGCACGACCTCTCGTTCATATCCCGGGCCGAGGGCCGCGGCCAACTCGGGTGTGGAGCGTCCGAGCAGCGCGGGCAGCTCTACCGCATCGTAGTTGACCAGGCCGCGGGCGACCGGCGCGCCGTCGCCGTCGACCAGGTCGACCGGGTCGCCGGCGGCGAACGAGCCGTCCACCGCGGTGATGCCGGCGGGCAGCAGCGACTTGCGCCGGGCCACCACGGCGGCGACCGCGCCCGGGTCGAGGTGGAGCCGGCCGCGCGGGGCGGTGGCGTGGGCGAGCCAGAAGAGCCGGGCGGCCGGCCTTTTCCGCGCCGCCTGGAACAGCGTGCCCACCTCTTCGCCGCCGAACGCGGGCGTGGCGAGCGACGCCGACGTGAGCACCACCGGGATGCCGAAGCCGGTCGCTATCCGGGCCGCTTCCACCTTGGTCACCATGCCACCGGTGCCCACGCCAGATTTACCCGGCTTAGAAATGTTAATTCCGGACAAATCGGAAGCGAGGTCCACGTGCGCAACCTGCCGCGACGACGGATCCGACGGGCTGCCGGTGTAGAGGGCGTCCACATCCGACAGCAGCACCAGCAGATCGGCGTCGACGAGCGCGGCCACCAGCGCCGCCAGCCGGTCGTTGTCGCCGAAGCGGATCTCCTCGGTGGCGACCGTGTCGTTCTCGTTCACGATCGGCAGCGCGCCGAGGTCGAGCAGCTTGCGCAGCGTCCGGTACGCGTTGCGGTAGTGCGCGCGCCGGGTCACGTCGTCGACCGTCAGCAGCACCTGGCCCACGGTGCGGCCGTGGCGCGCGAACCCCGTCGCGTACCTCTGAATGAGCAGCCCTTGCCCCACCGACGCCGCCGCCTGCTGGGTGGCCAGGTCGCGCGGCCGGCGGCGCAGCCGCAGCGGCGCGAGACCGGCGGCGATCGCGCCGCTCGAGACCAGCACCACCTCGCGCCCGGTCGTGGCCAGACCACCGAGCACGTCGACGAGGGAGTCGACGCGCTGCTCGTCGATGCCGCCGGCCGCGGTGGTCAGCGAGGACGAGCCCACCTTGACCACGATGCGGCGGGCGCCGATCACCTCTTCGCGCACCTGGCCCATTGTGCTCGGGTGGGGCCGCCGGACCGCGCCGAGATCCCATATCGTGGCCCGGGTGACACCCCAGGAGTACGTCGAAGAGGTGCTCTCGCTCGTCGAGCGCATCCCGGCGGGCAAGGTCATGTCCTACGGCGCGGTCGCCGACGCGCTCGCCGACCGCACGGGTCGCAACTCGGCGCGGCAGGTCGGCAACATCATGTCGCGGCACGGTGGCGGCGTGCCGTGGCACCGCGTGGTGACCAGCTCCGGACGCATGCCGCCCGGCCATGAGCAGGAAGCGCGGCAACGCCTGCTGAGCGAGGGAGTTCCGCTCAAGGGCGATCACGTGGACATGTCGCGCGCGTTGTGGAGGCCGTGATGGAGACCGGACAGCCGAGCCGCACGGCGTGGAGTGCGGCGCGTTACCGGGCGGCGCATCAGCTCATCGAGCGCGGCGCGATCTTTCCAGACCCGTTCGCTGTACGGATCTTGGGCGTCCCGCCGGACGAGCTGGTCGCGGACGCCCCGCGCCGCGCCATGCGGGTCTTCATCGCGGCCCGGCACCGGTTCGCGGAGGACGCGCTGGCCGCGGCCGTGTCCCGCGGGGTCCGGCAGGTCGTGGTGCTGGGCGCGGGGCTGGACACGTTCGCCTACCGGAACGCCTTCGACGGGGTGCGGGTCATCGAGGTGGACCACCCCGACACCCAGGCCTGGAAGCGGGAGCGCCTCGCGGCGACCGGCATCGAGATTCCCCCGTCGGTGTCGTATGCCGGGGTCGACTTCGAGACCGCCACCCTCGCGAGTTCGCTGAAGCTCGACGGCCCCGCCTTCTTCCTTTGGCTCGGTGTGGTGCCCTATCTGACGCCCGAAGGCTTCACCGCCACCATTTCGTATATTTCCGAATTGGCCGGTAGTGAGGTCGTGTTCGACTACGCCCAGCCGCCCTCGACCATGCCACCGGCCCGCCGCGTGGCGCTCGAGGAGCGTGCCGCCCGGGTCGCGAGGATCGGCGAGCCGTGGCTGACCTACTTCGAACCGGAGGAGATCGCGGCCCGGCTGCGCGAACTGGGCTTCCGGGAGATCGAGGACCTCGGGCCGGCCCAGCTCGCGGCGCGCTTCTTCGACCGCCACGACGTGCCGCCCGGCACCCCCGGCGGGCACCTCCTGCGCGCCGTCAGATGAGGCCGATGAAGGCCGCCGCGCCGCGCATCTGGAACTCCAGGAAGCCGCGGCGGTCCTCGTCGACCGACTTGTTGAGCTGACCGAACAGCTCCGCGCTGACCGCGCCGCAGAGCTGGATGAACGCCGCGATGGCGGCGCCCACCAGCCGTGGCGGGATGTCCGGGCCGAATTGCCCGGCGACCGCGGCGAGCTCCTCGCGGTACCGCCCGCTGATCTCCGGCTGCGGGCCGATCCGCCCGGCCGCGTACGCGTCGCGCACGATCGCCGCGATCTGGAAGATCACCCGGGTGGCGGGCCCGATCGTGTCCTGCGGGGCCTGATAGCCCGGCACCGGGCTGCCGTAGATCAGGGCCCACTGGTGCGGTTCGGCCAGGGCCCATTCGCGTACGGCGTGCCCGACCGCGACCAGCTGATCGGCGAAGCCGGCGTCCCGGGCCGCGGCCGCGGCCCGCTCGGCGGCCTCGCCCACCGCGTCGTACGCCTCGATGATCAGCGCCGTGAGCAGGTCGTCCCGGCTCGCGAAGTACCGATAGACGGCGGACGAGGCCATCCCCATGTCCCGCGCGACCGCGCGCAGCGACAGGTTGGCCCCATCGGTGGCGAGATGCCGGCGGGCCACCGCCTTGATCTCTTCCGTCATCTCCGCCCGCACCCGGGCGCGTACTCCTGAGGCGCTCATGCGGACCAGTGTGCCATAACGAGAGCACCGCTCTTGCATTTGGCGACCGAGCGTGTAATCGTTGTTCTCAACAGAGAGCGGTGCTCGCGAAGGAGAACAGCAATGTCGAACCACGTCATCATCGGCTCGGGTCCCATCGGCAGCGCCGTCGCCGACCTCCTGGTGGATCGCGGCGACACGGTCACGATGGTCACGCGCAGCGGCCGCGGCCCGTCGCATCCGCAGATCAAGCTGGTCGCCGCCGACGCGTCCGACCAGCGCCGGCTGACCGCCCTGGCCGAGGGTGCCGCCACGGTGTTCAACTGCGCGAATCCCAAGTACACGGAGTGGGAGAAGCTCTGGTTCCCGATGAACGACGCGATGATCGCCGCGGCCAAGGCGGCGAACGCGGTCTACGTCATCACCGGAAACCTTTACGTGTACGGCCCGCAGCCGGGCGGCCGCATGAACGAGAACACCCCGATGGCCGCCGTGGGTCGGAAGGGCAAGGTCCGCATCAAGATGTGGCAGAACGCCCTGCGCAGCGGCGTGCGGACGGTCGAGGTCCGCGGCTCCGACTACATCGGGGCCGGCGCGGTCGGCGTCTTCTCGTCGGTGCTGCTGCCCGCCATCCAGAACGGCCGCACCGCCTGGGCCCCCGGCAACCCGGATCTGCCGCACAGCTTCACCTACACCGGCGACATGGCCGGCACCATGGTGGCCCTGGCCCACGACGAGCGCGCGCACGGCCGGGCCTGGCACGCGCCCACCCTGCCCGCCATCAGCATCCGCGAGCTGGCCGACCGGTACACCGACCTGACCGGCCAGCCCCGCCTCAAGATCCGGGGTCTGCCCCGCTTCGCGATGCGCACCGCGGGCCTGGTCGTGCCCATGGCCCGGGAGCTGGCCGAGATGGACTACCAGTTCTACGCGCCCTTCCACCTCGACAGCACGCTGACCGAGCAGACCTTCGGCCGCAAGCCGACGCCGCTGGAGGTCCCGCTGCGCGAGACGGCGGCGTCGGTGCACGCCACGGTCGCCCGCCGCATGGGCTGACCCCGGAGGGGCTGAACTTCAGAGCAGCAGGCCGACCCCCGCCCGGCGGGGGTCGCCGGCCGCGCCGGCCTGACCCACGGCGTTCGCGCCGCCGAAGTAGTGGTTGAGATCGGGCCACTGCTTGATGCGGTACCCGGCCCCGGCCAGCGCGGCGAGCTCGTCCCGCGGATAGCCGGGCTCGACGTGCACCGTGTCGTCGACCAGGTGGAAGCGGGGCCGCCCGATAGCGGTGGCCATGTCGGCGCCGTCGACCAGGACGCCGAGCAGGGTGTCGATCAGGGCGGTACGGATCCGGGACGCGCCCGCCGAGCCGGCCGCCACCGCCAGCCGGCCGTCGGGGTCGATCACCACCAGCGGGCACATGTTGGACGACATCCGGCGGCCCGGCGCCAGGTCGTCGGTGATCAGCTCGCCCTCGCCGAGCATCGAGTTGAGGTTGATGCCCAGGCCCGGCAGCCAGACCCCGGAGCCCAGCCCGAGCGTGGTGGTGATGACGCAGGCGTTGCCCTCGCTGTCCACCACCGACACGTTCGTGGTGTCGCCGATCTTCTGCCGGCCGCGGTCGCTCAGCGCGTCGGCCAGCCCCAGGGCCCGGCCCGGCCGGGACAGGTCGGCGGGCAACCGGCCGATCGTGTCGACCACCCGGTTCAGGTCGTGCCGGGCCCGCACCTCGTACCCGGCCAGCTGGGCCCGGTCGACGTGGGTCTCCAGCACCCGGTAGCCGGCCAGATCGCGCGGTCCGAGCGCGCCGCCGGCCGCACGCACCGTCTCGACCAGGATCGGGGCGAAGTCCCCGGTGTAGAAGATCGACGGCCCGACCACGGCCAGCGCGTCCAGCGCGGAGGCCAGCCCGGGGTGGAAGAGCAACTCGCCGTCGACCAGATTGCGCCCGCCCGGCGTGTAGACGGCGGCGCCCTCGCCCCACGCCAGCGCCGGCGCGCACGAGTCGAGCGTGCGGGCGTGCGCGCCGGGGATCGGCACCCCGGCCTTGGCCAGCTCGCTCGCCGGCGCCACCACGTCGGCCCAGGGCAGCCGCCCCCAGCGCCGGTGCACCTCGCCGCAGCCGGCCGGGACGCCCGGCACCGCCACGCTCGCCCCGCCGATCGAGTAGACCTGCGGCAGCCCGCCGAAGAACACGTCAACCTTGATCATCGGGCCCGGTTCGCGGTCCCCGTCGATGCCCGGCACCGCCACGAAGAAGTCGAGACAGGTCACCTCGCCGGTGGCCGCCTCGAAGTAGGTGGCGAACCCGCCGCCGCCCAGCCCGGTGAAGATCGTCTCGGCGACGCAGCAGGCCAGCGCAGCGGCCACCGCCGCGTCCGCGGCCGTGCCGCCGTCGCGCAGCACCCGCAGGCCGGCCCGTGCGGTCGCCGGATGGCTGGCCGCGACCCCGGCCGCAACGCTTTTCATGCGGCGAAGCGTAGGCGCAGGGGCATGATCGTGGTTAGCATGCGCGTCCATGACGACCGCCGGTCCCTCCCCGGAAGTACGGCCGGCCGAGGTGCTGCCGCGCCGGGTCCTTGCCGGTTACTCGCTCGGTTCGCTGGTCACGGGCGCGTTCGGCACCGTGCCCGGTTTGCTCTTGCTGCCCTATCTGACCGATACGTTAGGTGTTGCGGCGGGGGTGGCGGGATTGCTGGTGTTGCTGCCGAAGGCCTGGGACGTGCTGGTGAACCCCCTCGCCGGCCGGGTCTCCGACCGCCGCGGTGACCGGCGTCCGTTCCTGCTCGGCGCGGGCCTCACGCTGGGCGTCCTCTTTGCCGCCATCTTCGCGGGCCCGATCCGCAGCGGCGGAGGCGCCGGCGCGTACGTGGCCTTCGCCTTCCTCGCGGCCGCCACCGCGTACGCGTTCTTCCAGGTGCCCTACGTCGCCATGCCGGCCGAGCTCACCGACGGATACGACGAGCGCACCCGGCTGATGACCTGGCGGGTCGCCGTGCTCGCGCTGGCGATCCTCATCTCTGGCGCGCTCGCCCCGCTGGTGGTCGACCAGACCGGCGGCGGCATCACCGGTCACCGGTGGTCCGGTGTCTTCGTCGCGGCGCTGATCGTGGTCGGCACGCTCGGCGTCTACCTCGGCACCCGCACGGCGGTGACGCACACCGCCGACGAGTCCGAGCCCGACCTGCGCACCCAGCTGCGCGTCGCCGCCGCCAACGGCCCGTTCCGTGCCCTCCTGCTCTGCTGGGTGCTCCAGGCCGTCGGCATCGGCACCATGCTGGCCGGCGTCCAGTACTTCGCCGATCACGTGGTCGGCGCCGGGTCCGGGGCGACGTTCCTGTTCGCCGCGTTCGTCGGCCCGGCCCTGCTGGTCATGCCGCTCTGGAGCCGGGCCGGCGCCCGCTTCGGCAAGCCGCGCTCGCTGGTCGCCGCGTCGCTGATGTTCGCCACCGGCGCGCTGGCGCTGCTCGCCGCGCCGGCCCTGCCCGCCGTGCCGATCTATGTCGTCGTGGCGCTCATCGGCTGCGGGTACGCCGGCCAGCAGGTCTTCGCGATGGCGATGCTGCCGGACTGCATCGCCTACGACACCGAGCGGACCGGCCGCCGCCAGGCCGGCGTCTTCACCGGGGTGTGGACGGCGGGGGAGACCCTCGGCCTGGCCCTCGGGCCGGGCATCTACGCGCTGATCCTGCAGGTCTTCGGCTACGTCTCCTCGTCGACCGGCGAGGCGGCGCCGCAGGACGACACCGCCCGCCTCGGCGTGCTGCTCGGCTTCACGCTGGTGCCGGCCGCGCTGGTCGGCGGCGCGGTGTTCCTGCTGCGTGCCTACCGCGACATCGCCCGATAGCGTCTGCTCATGATCGAAGCGCTGCCCGGCGAGGGCGTACCCGGCGAGCAGATCCTCGGCGAGCTCCGCGAGCTCCGGCGGGCCGATCTGCCGACCCATGGCGGGCGCCTGTTCGCCTACGTCTACGACCCCGCGCTCGACGGGCTCGACGACCTGGCCCGGGCCGCGTACGCGATCTCGGCCCACGTCAACGGCCTCGACCCGACCGCGTTCCCGTCCCTGCTCGCCATGGAGAACGCGCTGGTCGGCGCGGCGGCCACGCTGCTGAACGGCGGCGGCCCGGCGGTCGGCAGCGTCACCAGCGGCGGCACCGAGTCGCTGATCCTGGCGGTCAAGGCGGCCCGCGACAGCCGCCCCGAGCTGACCACCCCCCGCCTGGTGATCCCGTCGACCGGGCACGCGGCGTTCGCCAAGGCGGCCCACTACCTGCGCGTCGCGCTCGACGTCGTGCCGGTCGGCGCCGACCTGCGGGCCGATCCGGCGGCCATGGCCGCCGCCATCACCGGTGACACCGTGCTCGTGGCGGCCTCGGCCCCGTCGTACGCGCACGGCGTGGTCGACCCGATTCCCGCGCTTGCCGCCGCCGCGGCCGAGCGGGGTGTCCGCTTCCACGTCGACGCGTGCTTCGGCGGCTGGGTGCTGCCCTACCTGCGCCGCCTCGGCGCCGATCTGCCGGAGTTCGACTTCGCGGTGCCCGGCGTCACCAGCATCTCGGTCGACCTGCACAAGTACGCGTACGCGCCCAAGGGCGTCTCGATCCTGCTGCACCGCGACGAGGCGCTGCGCCGGCCGCAGTACTTCGCGTACGCCGGCTGGCCCGGCTACACGATGATCAATCCGGTCATCTCCTCCACCCGCTCGGGCGGCCCGATCGCCGCGGCCGTCGCCACCCTGCGGTCCATCGGCGACAACGGTTACCTCCAGTTGGCCGGGCGCACCCGCGAGGCGGTCGCGATCCTGGCCGCCGCGGTCGAGGCCACCGACGGCGTCCGGCTGTTCACCCCGCCCGAGACCAGCGTGGTCTGCCTGACCGCCGACGATCCCGCGGTCGACCTCTTCGTCCTGGCCGACGAGCTGGCCGTCCGCGGATGGCACACCCAGCCGCAGATGTCGTTCGCGGAGCTGCCGGCGACCATCCACCTCACCGTGACCGCGGCGGTCCGCGCGACCGCCGGCGAGTTCGCGGCCGACCTGGCCGCCGCGGTGGCGGCGGCCCGCGCTCGCGGCCCGGTGGTCCTGCCCGAGGCGCTGCTCGCGGCGGCCGGCGCGCTCACGCCCGAGATGGTCACGCCCGAGCTGGTCGCCGGGCTGGCCGAGGGGCTCGGGCTCGGCGGCGGCGACTTCACCCGGATGGCCGCGGTCAACTCGCTGCTCGACGTCACGCCGCCCGCGCTGCGCGAGGCGCTGCTGACCGGGTTCCTCAGCCTGCTGCAGCGGCCCGCGCCGGCGACGGAGTAGGTTGGCGTCGTGGCCGGTCTGCCAGGAGTCCTCGGGGAGCCCATCCGGTTCGTGCTGAACTGGGGGCGGCGCTATTCGCTCTGGGTCTTCAACTTCGGGCTGGCGTGCTGCGCGATCGAGTTCATCGCGTCCAGCATGAGCCGGCACGACTTCATGCGGCTCGGGGTCATCCCGTTCGCGCACGGCCCGCGCCAGGCCGACCTGATGGTCGTCTCCGGCACGGTCACCGACAAGATGGCCCCGGCCATCAAGCGGCTCTACGACCAGATGCCCGAGCCGAAATACGTGATCTCGTTCGGCTCCTGCTCCAACTGCGGCGGGCCGTATTGGGACTCGTACTCGGTCACCAAGGGCGTCGATCAGCTCATCCCGGTCGACGTGTACGTTCCGGGCTGCCCGCCCCGGCCCGAGGCGCTGCTGCACGGCATCCTGCGCCTGCAGGAAAAGATCGCCACCGAGCAGGCCGGTCCCGGCGGCGTCAGCCGTCCCGACCCGCTGATCTCCAACGGCGGGCGGGATGCTTCTTCGCTGACTGCCCCGATGGTCACCCCGCCGGTGGCCACGGGCGGCTAACCTCCGCCTTATGAGTGAGCAGCCTCGCGCGGATTTCATCATCGACGTTCTGACCAGGGAATTCGGCGAGCTGATGGCGCTCGACCCGGCCGCGTTCCGGCGCAAGTTCCGCAAGATGGCGGCCTCGCCGTTCGCGTTCTACCGGGGCAGCGCGTCGCTGTTCTACGCCGACCAGACCGGGTCCTACCGCGACGACAGCTTCCTCGACGAGCGCACCAGCCGGGTGTGGATCCACGGCGACCTGCATGCCGAGAACTTCGGCACCTACATGAACTCGTCGGGCGTCCTGGTCTTCAACGTCAACGACTTCGACGAGGCGTACGTCGGGCCGTTCTCCTGGGATCTCAAGCGGTTCGCGGCCAGCGTCGCGCTGATCGGGTACCAGAAGGCGCTCTCCGACGACAGCATCACGGCGCTGGTGACCGCGTTCGCCCGGTCGTACCTGACCGAGCTGCGGGCCATCGCGGCCGGCGGCGACGACGCGATCGGCTCGATCACCCTCGAGAACGCCGACGGCGTGCTGCGCCGGGTGCTGCAGGAGGCGCGGCTCAACACCCGGGTCGACCTGCTGGCCGGGCAGACCACGATCGACGACTACGAGCGCCGCTTCGCCCTGTTCGACGGCGTCTACGAGGTCGACGACACCACCGCCGGCCAGGTCCAGGCGGCGTTCGAGCAATACCTGGCCACCTTGCCCGACGCGACCCGCCCGATCGCCACCAGCATCAAGGACATCAAGCTGCGCAAGGGCGTCGGCATCGGCTCGGCCGGCCTGCCGTCCTACAACCTGCTGCTCGAGGGCCACACCCAGGCCCTGGAGAACGACGTGATCATCTACATGAAGCAGGCGCAGGTGCCGGCCGTCGCCCGCTGGATCGACGATCAGCGGGTCAAGTCGTACTTCCAGCATCAGGGCCACCGCACCGCCGAGTCGCAGCGGGCCCTGCAGGCGCACGCCGACCCGTGGCTGGGCTACACCACGCTCAACGGCGTGGGCCAGCTGGTCGCCGAGGTCTCGCCGTACGCGGCCGACCTCGACTGGTCCGACGTCAACGAGCCCGACGAGCTCGACGGCGTCATCACCGACCTGGGCCGCGCGGTCGCCCGCATGCACTCGGTCGCCGACGACGAGTCCAGCCACGACCTGGTCGACTTCTCCACCGAGGAGGCGATCGCCGCGGCCGTCGACAAGGACGAGGCCGGCTTCGTGCGGCACCTGGTCGACTTCGCCCACCGCTACGGCGACCAGGCCCGCGACGACCACCAGGACTTCGTCGACCTCTTCCGCAACGGACGGCTCCCCGGCCTCTGACCCATGAAAGGGCCGGCCAGCTCGCACGGCTCCCCGGCCGGTAAGCCGCGCCAAGACCCATAGGATGGCTGCCATGAGCCCCGAAGAGGTCGGTGAGCGCATGGTGGCCCTGCTGGCCGCCGACACCGAGGACGCCCCGCAGGTCGAGGCGAGCGTCTCCGGCGGCGGCGCCGGCCACGAGCGTGCCGTCGTCGACGTGCCGGTCGCCCGCTGGTGGGAGGCGATCGGCACGGCGAAGCACAACGGCGCCCTCGGCTGCGACTTCTTCGACTGGCTGTCCGCCGTCGACGAGCTCGACGAGGGCTTCGCCGTCGTGTGCCACCTCTATTCGACCCGCCGCAAGCACTCGCTGCTGATCCGCACCCGCGTCCCCCGGGCGGACCCGACCGTCGAGTCGGTGGTGGAGCTGTTCCCCGGCGCCTCATGGCACGAGCGCGAGACGTACGAGATGTTCGGCATCACCTTCGCCCGCCACCCCGATCTCAAGCCGCTGCTGCTGCCGCCCGGCTTCGAGGGCCACCCCCTGCGCAAGGAGTTCATCCTCGCCGCCCGCGTGGCCAAGGCCTGGCCCGGCGCCAAGGAGCCCGGCGAGTCCGAGCACGGCACGGGCAAGCGCGCCCCGATGCGCCCGCCCGGCGTCCCCGCACCGGGTGAATGGGGGCCGCAGAAGTGATGCCGGTCTGGCTCGACCTGCTCGTCCGGGTCGTCGCGGTCGTGGTCGGCTTCCTCGTGCTCCCGCTCCTGGTGGGCCAGGCCGAGCACAAGGTCATGGCGCACATGCAGGGCCGCCTCGGCCCGATGTACGCGGGCGCCTATCACGGCTGGGCCCAGCTGGTCGCCGACGGCGTGAAGTTCGTGCAGAAGGAGGACGTCACCCCGCGCGAGGCCGACCGCGGGGTCTTCCGGCTGGCGCCGATCGTCGCCCTCTTCCCGTACCTGTTGGTGCTCCTGGCCATCCCGCTCGGACCCGGCAGCCTCGTCGCTCAGCCCTTGGACATCGGTTTGTTCTTCGTCCTCGCCGTTCTCGGCGTGGGCGTGCTGGCCGTGCTGATGTCCGCATGGGCGAGCGCCAACAAATACAGCCTCCTCGGCGGCCTGCGTGGCGCCGCCCAGCTGCTCGGCTACGAGCTTCCCCTGGTGCTGGCGGCCGCCAGCGTCGCCATGGCCGCCGGCACGCTCAGCCTGCCCGGCATCGTCGAGGCGTGGCGGCCCTGGTGGCTGCTCTGGCAGGCGCCCGCCGCGATCATCTTCTTCGTCGCCGGCCTGGCCGAGATCCGCCGCCCGCCCTTCGACATGCCGATCGCCGACTCCGAGCTGGTCTTCGGCTACATGACCGAATACACCGGCCTGCGCTTCGCCTTCTTCCTGCTGGCGGAATACGTCGGCATCGTCGTCATCGCCGCCCTCACCACCGTGCTTTTCCTGGGCGGCTGGCACGGCCCCTTCGCCGATCAGCTCGGCTGGCTGTGGACGCTGATCAAGGTCTTCGCCCTGTCCTTCGTGATCATCTGGCTGCGCGTGACGTTCCCCCGCCTGCGCGCGGACCAGCTCCAGCGCCTGTGCTGGCTCGTCCTCGTCCCGCTGGCCCTGGCCCAGCTCGTCCTCACCGCCGCCGTCAAGCTCGCGATGTGATCACAGGTAGCGCGGCGTGAGCCTCTTGATCGGAAGGTCGATCTCCCAGGGCTCCGCCGTGACGATCTTGTCGGCGAAGGTTCCGGCCGGCCGGTAGACCTCGTGCTCCGGGTCGATCTTGTAAGCATGCACCGTGAGGCCGTCGCCGGTCTCGATCCGCCAGAAGAAGGGGATGCCCGCCGCGGCGTAGAGCGCCGGCTTGGTGATGCGGTCCATGCTTATCGACGTCGGCGAAACAATCTCGACGGCAAGTACGACCTCGTGCGGAAGATAGGTTCTCGTGCGGCGCTGGGCAGCCTCATCGGTGGCGACCAGCACGTCCGGGATGAATGCCTTGCGCGAGTTGATCCGGATTTCGACAGCCTGAGTGACCTGAAATTCGGCTGGGCACGATTCTTCGAGCGCGACGCCTAACCGCATGGCGATTATTTGGTGGACGTCAGTGGGGGTGGGGGACACGAGGAGCACTCCATCGAGCAGCTCGCGGCGCACGCCGTCTTCCGGCAGAGCGTCAAGATCATCTACGGTCCAGCCGTCTGCGGGCGGCAGGTCGCTCATCGCAGCGGTCATTTCGGGGCCTCCAGGCAGCAGGGTGGCTCACCCATGACTCACCGTACCGGAAGATCCGGCGGGGGTGTGCTCGCGTCGGAACGGGCGACGGGGCAGGATATGCGTTTGTGAGTGACGACGGGGAGCGTGGCGCGCCCGGCAAGGGGCTGGTGCAAGGGCTTGCCGTCACGCTCAAGACGATGACCAAGCGGTCGGCGACCCGGCAATATCCGGACGTGGAGCCCGAGCTGCCGCCGCGCAGCCGGGGCGTGATCGCCCTGCTCGAGGAGAACTGCACGGTCTGCATGCTGTGCGCCCGCGAGTGCCCCGACTGGTGCATCTACATCGATTCGCACAAGGAAGAGGTCGTCGTCCCGGGGGCGGCGCGGGCCCGCCAGCGCAACGTGCTCGACCGCTTCGACATCGACTTCGCCCTCTGCATGTACTGCGGCATCTGCATCGAGGTCTGCCCGTTCGACGCGCTGCATTGGACTCCCGAGTTCGAATACGCCGAGACCGACGTGCTCGACCTGCTGCACGACAAGAATCGGCTGGGGGAGTGGATGCGCACCGTGCCTCCGCCGCCGGCGCACGACGTGCTCGGCGAGCCGTCGAAAGAAGAAACGACGGCCGCGCGTAAAGCTGCGGGTCCGGGGGCGGCAACACCGGCCAAGACAAACGTACGGCGATCCGCGTCCACAACCGCAGAGCGCCCGGCCCCCCGTGCGCCAAGGGCAGAGCAACCCGGCGCGGGCAGTCCCCCACCCCCGCAGGGGCCCGACGTCCCACCGGAGCAACCGCGGTGACCGTCGTGGACGCGCTCATGCTGGCTCTCGGCGTGATCGCGGTCGGCGCCGGCGCCCTCGTCGTGACCTCCGCCCACCTCGTGCGGGCCGGCTTCTTCCTGGTGGTGAGCCTGGGCGCGGTCGCCGGCCTCTACCTCGTGATGGGCGCCGAGCTGGTGGCCTGGGTGCAGGTGCTGGTCTACGTCGGCGCGGTCGTGGTGCTGCTGCTGTTCGCCGTGATGCTGACCCGCGCGCCGATCGGCCCGTCGCCCGATCTGGACCGTCCCGCCCTGCCGGCCGCGATCATCGGCGCCGGTGTCGGCTTCGGACTCGCCGCCCTGCTGGCCGACGCGTTCCGCTGGACCAGATTCGAGCCGCCGCCGCCGGGCACCGCCCAGCGGGTCGGCGAGCAGGTCTTCGGCGCCTGGGTGCTGCCGTTCGAGGTGCTCTCGATCCTGCTGCTGGCCGCCCTGGTCGGCGCGATCGTGCTGTCCCGCCCCGACCTCGGCGCCCGCCCCGACCCCGACGCGGCCGGCGTGCCCGCCGAGCCGCCGCCCGGCCCGGTCGACGAGTCCGCCGAGGTGGTCGCCCGGCTCGAACGCATCGCCGCCCGCCAGGCCGCCGCCCAGGCCCGGGTCCGCGCCGCGCACGCCGCCGCCCAGCAGGCCGAGGAGGGCAGCGTCGCCGTGGCCGAACCGGCGGCCGAGCCCGAGGATCCGCTGCGCGAGCGGGCCCGGGACATCATCTTCGGCGCGCACGAGGCCCGCCCCCGGGTCGGCGAGCACAACGACGCCGCGCCGACCCGGCCGGCGGAGCCCGAGGTCATCGACGCCGAGAGCTACCTGGTCGACGACCGCCGCGCGATCGGGGCCCCGGAAGTCGAGGAGCCGAAGAAGGAGGGGGACGACTGATGCACGCGACCATCCCGTACGTCATCGCCGCCCTGCTCTTCGGCCTCGGCGTCTACGGCGTGCTGCGCCGCCGCAACGCGATCCTGGTGCTGATGGCCGTCGAGCTGATGCTCAACGCGGTCAACCTGATCCTGGTGGCCGCCGACGCCACGGTGAAGTCGACGCTGACCGGCGTGCAGTCCGAGGCGTGGGCGCATCCGGTCCCCGAGCCCCGGGCCGGGGCGATCTTCGCGCTGTTCGTGATCGTGCTGGCCGCGGCCGAGGTGGGCGTCGGCCTCGCGATCGTCCTGCAGTACTACCGGCTGCGCCGCAACGTCGTCCTGGACGAGGTGGCGCTGCACGAGCACGACCACGAGAAGGTGGCCGGGTGACCGCTGCGGCCCTGATCCCGGGCGTACCCCTGCTCTTGGGTCTTGTCGGTCTCACCCTGCGTGCCGGCGACGACCAGGGTGACCACACGCCGCGCCGGGTCGCCGCCGGGCTCGGCATCGCCGGCGCGGCCATCTCGCTCGCCGTGACCCTCGGGCTGTTGATCTTTGCCGGCAAGCCGGTGGAGGAGAGCGCACGGTGGGTCAGCTTCGGCGGCATCGACATCACGCTCGGCGTCTCGGTGGGCGACGCGGCGTGCTACATCGCGCTCGCCGTCTGCGTGGTCGCGCTGTTCGTGCAGATCTACTCGACCGCCTACCTGCACGACGATCCCCGCTACGCGCCGTACGCGGCCCAGGTGAGCCTGTTCACCGGCGCGATGCTGCTGGTCGTCACGTCCGGTGACCTGATCGGCCTGCTGGTCGGCTGGGAGGTGATGGGCCTCTGCTCCTACCTGCTGATCGGCCACGACCGCCGGCTGCCCGAGGCGCCCGCCGCCGCCGTGAAGGCGTTCCTGGTCACCCGGGTCGGCGACGTCGGCTTCCTGCTCGGCATCGCGCTGTTGATCGTCGAGGCCGGCACCTCCCGCATCGCCGACGTGCTCGCCCACGACTACTCGACCGGGACGCGCACCGCCGCCCTGCTGTTGTTGCTGGCCGGGGTGGCCGGCAAGAGCGCGCAGTTCCCGCTGCACACCTGGCTGCCCGACGCGATGGCCGGCCCGACCCCGATCTCCGCGCTGATCCACGCCGCCACCATGGTCGCCGCCGGCGTGTACGTGGTGTTCCGGATGTACCCGCTCTACGAGAAGTCCCCGGCCGTGCTCGCGGTGCTGGGCGTGGTCGCCTCGATCACCATCCTGCTCGGCGCGCTCTCCGCCACCGCCCAGGACGACCTCAAGCGCGTCCTCGCCTGGTCGACGGTGAGCCAGATCGGCTACATGACCGGGGCGCTGGCCGTCGGCTCGCCCGCCGCGGCGCTGTTCCACCTGCTCACCCACGCCGCCTTCAAAGCGCTGCTGTTCCTCGCGGCCGGCGCGGTGATCCACGCGGTCGGCACCAACTACCTGTCCCGCATGGGCGGGCTGCGCGAGCACATGCCGGTGACGTTCTGGTCGTTCGTGGTCGGCCTCGGCGCGCTGGCCGGCCTGCCCCCGCTGGCCGGCTTCTGGTCCAAGGAGAACATCCTGACCGCGGCCGCCCACGCCACCGACGGCGGCGGCCCGGCGCCGGTCTGGGTGGGCTGGCTGGTCTGGCTGGCCGCCCTGGTCGCGGTGGCGATCACCGCCTGGTACTCGACGCGGCTGCTGCTCTGCGCGTTCTTCGGCGTCTCCCGCGAGCACGGTGTGGACGGCCCGGACTGGGAGATCGGCTTCGACGACGCCCGCTACACCCGCCCGCTGATCCCGCACGACCCGCCGGCCGCGATGCGCTGGCCGATCGTGCTGCTGGCCGTCCCGGCCGCGCTGCTCGGCCTGGCCGCCTACGCCCCGGGCTTCCGCACGGCGCTGGAGCTGGAGGAACCGCACCTGAGCGTGGCGATCGTGCTCCCGCTGGTGTTGCTCGCGCTCGGCGCGGCCGGCGCCTGGTGGCTGTGGCGCGAGATGGCTGAGGGCGACCCGGCTGCCGCGCTCGGCCGGGCCCGTCCCTTCCTGGCCGCCGGCTTCCGCCTCGACGCGGTGCAGGACAGGCTGGTCGTCCGCCCGGTCCGCGGGCTGGCCGGCCTGGTCCGCACCGGCGACGAGCGGGTGGTCGACGCCACCGTCGAGGGCGCCGGCACGACCACCTCCCGGCTCGGTGAGCTGCTCGCCGCCGCGCACCGGATCCCGCTGCCCTGGGCCGCGACGCTGGTCCTCGGCGGCGCGCTGGTGCTGACCCTCTGGTTCGGAGCCGCCTCGTGACCGCGTACCAGGTGATGCTTGTCGCGGCCCTCGCCCTGCCGGCGCTCGGCGCCGCCGCGCTTGCCCTGCTGCCCGCCCGGATCGCGGGGGTTCTCGGCACGGCCGTCGCGGCGGTCACCCTCGTGCCGATCGTCGTGTTGCCGTTCGCCCGCGGCGTGGCGCCGAGCACCCCGGCCCCGACGGGCTCGGCCCTGATCCGGCCGTGGGCCGAGCTCGACGTGTCCTGGGTGCCGGCCCTGCACCTCGACTTCCACCTCGGCGTCGACGGCGTCTCCTACCCCCTGGTCGCGCTGACCGGCCTGCTCACCCTGCTCTGCTGCGCCTACACGGCGTGGAAGGGCGCCGACCGTACGCTGCTGGCCCTGCTCCTGGTCCTGGAAGCCGGCATCCTCGGCACCTTCCTCGCCCTCGACCTGGTCCTGTTCTTCCTGTTCTTCGAGGTCGTCCTGCTCCCGATGTACGCGGTGATCGCCGGTTGGGGCGGCGACCAGCGCCGCGCGGCGGCCCGCAAGTTCGTCCTCTACACGCTGTTCGGCTCGGTGCTCCTGCTGCTGGGCGTCATCACCGTGACCGTCACCGCGGGCACCGGCGACCTGGTCGCCCTCACCGGCGGCGCCGGCCTCGGCCGCGACACGCAGTACGCGGCGTTCGCGCTGCTCGCCGTCGCGTTCGCGGTGAAGGCCCCGCTCTGGCCGCTGCACACCTGGCTGCCCGACGCGCACACCCAGGCACCGACGGTCGGCTCGGTGATCCTGGCCGGCGTGCTGCTGAAGATGGGCACCTACGGCCTGATCCGGGTCGGCGTCGGCGTCGCCCCGCTCGGCGCGCGCTGGGCCGCCCCGGTGCTCGGCATCCTCGCCGTCGCCGCGGTCCTGGCCGGCGCGCTCATCTGCCTGCGGCAGACCGAGCTGAAGCGGCTGATCGCCTACTCCAGCGTCGGCCACATGGGCTTCGTGCTGCTCGGCATCGCCACGCTCACCGCGACCGGCATCCAGGCGGCGCTGATCGGCAACGTCGCGCACGGCCTGATCACCGGCCTGCTGTTCTTCCTGGCCGGCGCGATCAAGGACCGGGCGCACACCGGCGAGCTCGCCGACCTCGGCGGGCTGCGGGAGACCGCGCCCCGGCTGGCCGGCATCCTCGGCTTCGCGGCGATCGCGTCGCTCGGGCTGCCCGGCCTGGCCGGCTTCTGGGGCGAGGCGTTCGCGGTGATCGCGGCCGTCGGGCGTGGCGGCGGATTGTGGACGACACTCGCGGTGCTGGCCGCGATCGGCGGGGCGCTCACGGCGGCGTACTTCCTGAGGCTGCTGCGCAAGGTGACGCACGGCCCGGTCCGCACGCCGGTGCCGGCCGGAATCGCCGGCGCCGAGTGGCTCGCCTGGTCGCCGCTGGTCGCCCTGACCCTCGCCGTGGGGCTGGTGCCGGCCCTGGTGCTGGCCGCGACGTCGCTGCCGGTGGAGGGGCTGATCCGATGACCATCGACCAGGTGACGCTGCTGCCGCTGTACGCCGCCTCGGGCACCGCGCTGCTCGTGCTGCTCGCCGACCTGCTGATCGCCCGGCGCGCGGTCACCTCCGGGGCATTGGCGCTCGGCGGCCTCGCCACCGCCGTCTGCGCGATCGTGGTCGGCACCCGCCCGCCGACCTTCTGCGCCGCCGGCGAGTGCTCGTGGGTGCCCAGCCCGGTCGCCGTGGTCACCGCCGTGCTCTTCGCCGGCCTGACCGTCGGCGTCCTGCTGCTGTCCGTCCCCGCGCTGCGCGAGGGCGCCGCCCCGCCCGGCGAGTTCTGCTTCCTGCTGGCCGCGTCGATGACCGGCGGCCTGGTGATCGGCTACTCGGGCGACCTGATCTCGCTGATCGTCGGGCTCGAGACGCTGACGCTCCCGCTGTACGTCCTGGTCGGCCTGCGGCGCTTCGCCCCGCGCGAGCGGGTCTCGACCGCCGGCGCCTCGGCGTCGATCACGTTCTTCCTGATCAGCGTGGTGTCCACGGCGATCGCGCTGCTCGGGGCCGCGCTCAACTACGCCGCCACCGGCGCCCTCCACCTCGACCGGCTCGTCGACGGCTCCGGCCCCGCGGCCGCGGTCGCGCAGGTCGGCGTCGCGCTGCTGGTGATCGGCTTCGCGTTCAAGGTCGCGGCGGTCCCGCTGCACGCGTGGGCGCCGCCAACGTACGAGGGCGCGCCGCTCCCGGTCGCGGCCTACCTGTCCACCGCCTCGAAGCTGGGCGGCGTGCTGGCCCTGGCCGCGATCGTGGCCCACCTGGACGCCGGCGCGATCACCGCGGCCCTGGCCGTGCTGACGATGACGGTCGGCAACCTGGTCGCCCTGCGCCAGACCCGGATGGTGCGCCTGCTCGCCTGGTCGTCGATCGCCCAGGCCGGCTACGTCCTCGCCGCCCTCGCGATCGGCGGCCAGGGCGTGGAGGCGGCGATCGTCTACGCGGTCTTCTTCATGATCCTGGAGTTCATCGCGTTCGCCGCGGTCGTGGCCCTGCGCCCGGTCGCCTCCGACGGCGGCGACCTGCGCGCCTACCGCGGCGCCGGCCGCCGCTCACCGTGGCTCGGCGCGGCCCTGGTGCTCGCCTTCGCCGGCCTCGCCGGCCTGCCGCCGGGCCTGGCCGGCCTGTTCGCGAAGGTCACCATCGTCGACGCCCTGATCGACGACGGCTGGGGCTGGCTGGCCGGCGTGGTGGCCCTGAACGCGGTGATCGGCCTGGCCTACTACGTACGCGTCACCGCGAACCTGTACGCCACCCCGCCCCGCCCCGGCATCCAGGTAGTCGACCCCGGCCTGCTCGAGGCGGCCACCCACCCGCGCCTGCCGGTAGCCCGCCCGGTCGCTGCCGCCCTGATCGTCGCGGCCGCGGCGGCGGTCGTGCTGGGCTTCGCGCCGCAGCTGCTCTTCGACGCCCTCAGCTAGGGTGACGCGGCGCCGTCCTCCTGTTTGGATCGGCCGTTCCGGTTAGCGTCGAGGCGATGCTCGACCACCAGATGCTCCGCAACCTGCGCTCGGCCGCGGGGCTGATCGCCCGCGCCCGCAAGGTGGACGTCTCCGACCTGACCGACGACGAGCACGCCGAGGTCGACGAGGTGCTGACCCAGCTCATCGGCGACGCGATGCGAATCCGCGCACGCCTCAACAAGTAGCACGAAAATGCCGTCCTGCATGCCGGCGGCGCGTCCCGGCGACTGGGCGAGCGGTCCATTGCATGGGAGCGCCGACCGGAAATATACGTTATTTCGGGGGCGGGCGGCCGAAGGATGGTGAGTATCTGCTAAACGCGCACTGGAAATCATCAAGGTCTCGCGTTGGCGGGAGCGCCAGGCGCAACGGGCGGCACGCAGCATGACCACCCGCGGTACCAGGCCAAGGGAAGCCCAGCTCAACCAGCGTTACCGGCCCTCCGGGTACGGGTCGTCGCGCAGGCGGCTGTAAAGCATGCCGTCGCGCCACTGCCCGGCCCGGAACTCCGCCGACCGCACCACGCCCTCCAAACGGAAGCCCGCCTTCACGAGCGCCTTCTGCTCGGCCACGTTCTCGACCGCGGTGGCGGCCTGCACCCGCTGGATGGGCATGTGCTCGAAGAGGTACTCGGCCAGCATCGCCTGTGTCCGCCAGCCGATCCCCCGGCCGCGGAACTGCGGCAGCAGCGCGATGCCGATCTCGTAGTAGTCACCCCGTATGCCGTAGCGGCCCTTCTGGTACGTCACCAGGCCGGCCGGCTCGCCGTCCACCTCGACCGCGAGCCGGGTCAGGTCCTCGGTCAGGAAGCCGTGCTCGGCGTGCTCCCGGGCCAGGTGGCTGTCGTTGCGGAACCCGACCCAGTTGTGCCCGGCGACCTCCGGGTCGTGGTGGAACCGGTGCAGCAGCGCCACCTCGTCCGCCCGGACCGGGCGCAGCTTGATGTCCATCGACACCCCTTCGGTAAGAGCCGGCGGTGAGAGCCTGTCAGGCGTCCAGCCGCAGGACCGTCTCCTCGATCTCGGCGCCGCGCGCGTTGGCGTACCCGATCTCGGTCCCTCGGGGTTGGAAACCCGCCTTGCGCAAGACGCGCAGGGAGCCGGTGTTGTCGCTGGCCGCGCGGGCGTGCAGCGGGCGCCTGGTCTCCACCTGGAGGAACATCTTCAGGGCCGTGCTGGCGATGCCCTTGCCCCACAGGGAGCGGTCGATCCAGTAGGTGATCTCGGTTTCGCCGTCCAGGACGAAGCTGGCGATGCTGCCGGCGACGGCGCCGTCGTAGGTGATCACCCGATAGGTGCCGGTCGGGTCGGTGCGGATGCGGGCCATCTGGGCGTCGAACCGCTGCCGGTCGGCGGGGTCGGCCGGGGTGAAGGCCGCCATCCGGACCGCTTCGGGGTCGCGCATCATCTCAAAAAGGGCGTCCAGGTCGTCGTCGACCAGGGGGCGCAGAGCGATCACGGGCATGCGGGCACGCTAGCGCGCCTTCAGCGAACTCACAGCCCCGGGTGGATGAAAACGCAGGCCAGGAGCGTTTGTGGGAGTGCGAGCCCGGGAGGGCCGCAGAGACCCAAGGAGTTCCTGTGCACAGCCATCACAACGGCCTCAAGACGGCCGCGCTGCTGGGCCTGCTGACCGCGATCATCCTCGCCGTCGGTTACTGGTTCGGTGGCAGCGCCGGCCTGGTGTTCGCGGTGATCATCTCGCTCGGCATGAACGCCTTCAGCTACTTCTACTCCGACAGGCTCGCGCTGCGGGCGATGCGGGCCCGGCCGGTGAGCGAGGCCGAGTTCCCGGCGCTGCACCAGATGGTGCGTGAGCTGTCGCAGACGGCGGGACAGCCGATGCCGCGCCTGTACGTATCGCCCTCGATGCAGCCGAACGCGTTCGCGACGGGCCGCAACCCGCAGCACGCGGCGGTGGCGGTGACCGTGGGCATCACCCAGCTGCTCGACCGGCGCGAGCTGCGCGCGGTGATCGGGCACGAGCTTTCGCACGTCTACAACCGCGACATCCTGATCTCCAGCGTGGCCGCGGCGCTGGCCGGCATCATCACCGCGTTCGCGCAGCTGGCGATCTTCCTGCCGCTCGGCGGCTCGGACGACGACGACGGCCCGAACCCGGCGGCGCTGCTGCTGATGCTGATCCTCGGCCCGCTGGCCGCGTCGATCATCCAGCTGGCGATCAGCCGGAACCGCGAGTTCCAGGCGGACGCCTCCGGTGCCGAGCTCACCCGCGACCCGCTGGCCCTGGCCAGCGCGCTCGAGAAGATCCAGTACGGCACGCAGCGTCTGCCGCTGCCGGCCGACGGGCAGCTGACCAGCGCCGCCCATCTGATGATCGCCAACCCGTTCCGGAGCGGCGGCATCTCGGCGCTGTTCTCCACCCACCCGCCGATGGAGCAGCGGATCGCCCGCCTGCGCCAGCAGGCCGGCGCCATCCGGATCCGCTGAGTTCCGCGTCACCACGGGCCGCCCCCGGAAATCGGGGGCGGCCCCTCGCGTGTTGAGTACCGAACGTGCGTCACTATCTCGGCGTCTGGCGGATGCCGGGCGGAAAAGTCCTGCTGCTGGTGGGCATCCTCGCCCGCCTCGGCATCGGGATGACCCCGCTGGCCCTCCTGCTGCTCGTCCAGCAGACCACCGGCCGCTACACCTCGGCCGGTCTCGCCGCCGGCCTCTACGCGCTGGCCGGCGCGGCCGTGAGCCCGGTCGCCGGCCGCCTGGCCGACCGGATCGGCCCGGCCCCCATCCTGCTCACCACGGCCGTGCTGCACCCGGTCGCGCTGATCGCGCTGGTGCTGATCAGCCGGGGTGGCGAGCCGGCGCTGCCGTGGATCTTCGCGGCCTCGGCGTCCGCGGGCGCCACCTATCCGCCGCTGACCGCGGCGATCCGGCGCGGCTGGAACGACCTGACCGAGGTCGGCGGCGGGCGGCACCACTTGCGCGGGGCCGCGCTGGCCGCCGAGACGTCGCTGTTCGAGCTGGTCTTCGTGCTCGGCCCGCTGCTGGTCTCGGCGCTGGTCGTGCTCACTCATCGGCCGGAGACCGCGCTGATCGCCGCGGCGGGCGCCACGTTTGCCGGCACCGCGTGGATCGCGCGGCTGCCGGTGATGCGCCGCCGGCACCGGCGGCGCGCCGAGCACGCGGCCCGGGGGCTGGGCCCGCTCCGGTCGGGCGGCTTCCCGGCCCTGCTGGTCTGCGTGGTCGCGCTGGGCATGGCGTTCGGCGCGGCCGGCGTGATCGTCCCGGCGTACGCGAACCAGCACGGCGGCGGCGACGGGCTGGGCGGCGTGCTGCTCGGCGTGTGGGGCGTGGGCAGCGCGATCGGCGGCATCTGGTTCGGCACCCGGCGGCCGGCGATGCCGCTGTCGAAGCAGTTCGCCTGGCTGCTCGGCGCGGTCGCGGTCAGCTTCCTGATCCTGACCGTGATGCCGGGCCCGCTGTGGCTGGGCATGGCCCTGGTGCTCGGCGGCGCGACCATCGCGCCGGCGCTGACCGTGGAGAACACGCTGGTGGGCCGGCTTGCCCCGGCCGCGCAGCTGAACGAGGCGTACACCTGGATGGTGACCGTCTCGGTGGGCGGCAGCGCGGCCGGCGGCGCGGTGGCGGGCGCCATCGTCGACCAGCCGGGCGGACTGCCCTGGTCGTTCGTGTTCGCCGGCGGCGTGCTGGTGATCGCGGCGCTGGTGGCGGCGCTGCCGCGGGGGTCGATCGCCCGGGCCGACCGGCGCGCCGAGGACCGGCTGCGCGCGGCGCTCGAAGCGGTCTAAGGGTAATTCCCCCTCCCGCGAGCACGCGGCGAATGGGTAGCCTGACGGCGTGAAAGAGACCCGTGCCGATGTCGAGCAGATGCGGGCCGCCGATGCCGATCGGCAGAAGGTCGCCGACCAGCTCAAGGTGGCCCTCGACGAGGGCCGGCTCTCCCTGCAGGAGTACGACGACCGGGTGCGCCTGGCGTACGCGTCGAAGACGTACCAGGAGCTCCTGCTGCTCGTCACCGACCTGCCCCGCCCGGGGCTGAACTCGTCCGAGGTCGCCGCCCGCCGCGTCGCCGAGGAGCGCAAGGCGGCCCGCCGGCTGCCGACCGCGCTGCTGGTGCTGTGGACCATCTGGGCCGCGCTCACGGTGGTCAACCTGGTGGTCTTCGGGCTGGTGAGCGCGACGGTCGGGGGCCACGTCTACCCGTGGCCGATCTGGTTGCTGGCGCCGGGCGCGGCCCTGGGCGCGGTCACCGTCGGTGTGCAGGCGATCCGGAGCCGGCGCTAAAGTCGGAGCGTGACAGTCCCGCTCTCCGTGCTCGACCTGGCCACGGTCCGCGAGGGGCACAGCAGCGCCGACGCGCTGCGCGGCACCATCGAGATCGCCAGGACGGCCGACGAGCTGGGCTACGCCCGGTTCTGGGTGGCCGAGCACCACAACATGCCGGCCGTGGCGTCGACCTCCCCGCCGGTGCTGATCGCCGCGGTGGCGGCGCAGACCGGGCGCATCCGGGTCGGCTCGGGCGGCGTGATGCTGCCCAACCACATGCCGTTCGTGGTGGCCGAGCAGTTCGCGACCCTCGAGGCGCTGCACCCCGGCCGCATCGACCTGGGCATCGGCCGGGCGCCGGGCACCGATCAGGCGACCGCGGCGGCATTGCGCGGCGTCTCGCCGTACCTGACGGTCGAAAGGTTCCCCGAGCACCTGCAAACGCTGCTGGCGCTGCTCGGCGACGAGCGGATCGACGCGGGCGACGCGGCCCGGCTGCACGCCACGCCGGCCGCCACCGGCTACCCCGAGGTGTGGATGCTGGGCTCGTCGACGTACGGGGCGCAGGTGGCCGCCGCGCTCGGGCTGCCGTTCTGCTACGCGTACCACTTCGCCACCAGCTCCGATGTGGACGGCGCGCTGCACCTCTACCGGTCCGGCTTCAAGCCGTCGCCGCGCTTCCCCGAGCCGCACGTCATGGTCAGCGCGTCGGTGATCGCCGCGGAAACCACCGAGGAGGCGCAGTTCCTGGCCGGCCCGAGCCGCATCATGGCGCTGAGCCTGCGCACCGGCCGGCTCGGCCCGATCGTCTCGCCCGAGCGGGCCGCCGCGGTGGAGTTGTCCGACCTCGATCGGGCGATGCTCGACTCGCTGCCGGGCACCCAGTTCGCTGGCACCGGCGACGAGGTGGCGGCGGCGCTCGACGACCTGGTCACCCGCACCGGCGCCGACGAGTTGATCCTGGCCGGGACGGTCCACGACCCCGCCACCCGGCAGGACACGCTGGTCCGTGTGGCCAAGGCGTGGGGCCGTTAATCGGGTGCGTCCACGACCGGCGGCGACAAGGATGATGGCATGTCGTGGGAGCTGACCGGCGACGTCGAGGCTTTCGCCTCGACGTCCGATGACTTCTTGAGGTCACGGCCGGTCGAGCACACCGTCTTTCTCACCCTGGTCGACACCTTGCGCCGGAAAGGCCCGCACGCGTACGGGTCGGGAGCGCCCATTTTCGGCCAGTGGCGCGCCGGCGACGGGTCCGTCGACGGCGTGCTGCTGCAGACCCCGCCGCATCCGATGCTCTTCTCCCGCCTGCCGGCCGGTGCCGTCACCGAGGCCCTCGACGTGCTGGCCGGCCGGCCCCTCCCGGGGGTCAATATGCTGGCCGACGACGCCGCCGCGTTCGTCGCCGGCTGGCCCGCGGCCGCGACCGAGCGGATGCGGGTGCGCCTCTACCGCCTCGGCGAGCTGACCCCGCCGCCCCCGCCCGCCGGCCGGGCCCGCATCGCCGACGGCGGCGACCGCGAGCTGCTGCTGGGCTGGTTCGCCGCCTTCCACCACGAGATCGACGGCGTCCACGAGGACGATTTCGGCGAGGTCGTCGACGACCGGGTCGGGCACGGCGACATCACGCTGTGGGAGGTCGACGGCACGCCGGTCTCGATGGCGGCCCGCTCCCGGCCCGAGGCCGGCATGGTGCGCATCCAGATGGTCTACACGCCCGCCGTCCACCGTGGACACGGGTACGGCGGCGCGGCCACCTCGTCCGTCAGCCGCGCCGCGCTCGACGCGGGCGCGTCCGACGTCGTGCTCTTCACCGACTTGTCCAATCCGACCAGCAACGGGCTGTATCAGCGGCTCGGCTACCGCCCGGTGCTCGACCGCGTGGTGATGGAGTTCGCGTCGTGACCGATGGCAGGGTTCTGCAGGTGAACGTCGGGGTGCCCCGCTCCAACCCGGCCAAGAAGCTGGCCATGACCGGCATCGACAAGCGGCCCGTCGACCACCCGGTCTACGTGCGCGCGCCCGGGCCCAAGCGGACCGGGCTGCACAGCGGGCTGGTGGGCGACCCGATCGGCGACATCAAGCACCACGGCGGGGACGACCAGGCGGTTTACGCGTACGCCCGGGAGGACTACGACTGGTGGGAGGACGAGCTCGGCCGGCAGCTGGCCGGCGGCGCCTTCGGCGAGAACCTCACCACCGCCGGCATCGACGTGAACGGGTCGCTGATCGGCGAGGTCTGGCGGGTCGGCGACGAGCTCGAGCTTCAGCCCACCTTCGGGCGCATCCCGTGCGCCACGTTCCAGGCCCGGATGGGCGAGCGGCAGTGGCTCAAGAGGTTCACCAAGGTGAACCGCACGGGCGCCTACCTCCGGGTGATCACCCCGGGCCACGTACGCGCCGGCGACGCCATCACGGTGATCCACCGGCCGGCCCGGAGCGTGAGCATCGCCGAGGCGTTCGGGATCTACATGCTGGACCCGGCGTCGCTGGCCCGGCTGCTCGACGCCGACAGCCTCCCCGACGATCTGCGCCAAGAGGTGGAGGAGCGGGTCGCCCGCCTGTGACATGGTGCTGGCATGGACGCGGCGGGTGAGCGGTCGGTCAGCGTCGGCGTCAACCTGGGGATCATCCAGACCGGTGACCGGGCGCGTGCCTTTCTCGGGCCGCCGGTGCCGCTGGGACGGCCACAGGAGGCGCTGGCGCCGGTTCCCGCGCTGGTGGGGTTGCCGAGGCGTCCGGTTCGGACGTTCGTCGGCCGCGAGCGCGAGCTGGCGGCGCTGTCCGGAGCGACGGTCACGGTGCACGGGCTCGGTGGCGTCGGCAAGAGCGAGCTGGCGCTGCAGTTCGCGTACGCGCGGCGGGACCGGTATTCGCTGATCTGGTGGGTCACCGCGGACGAGCCGGCGGCGATCGAATCGGGACTGGCCGAGCTGACCTACCGGCTGCACCCGGACGGGCGGATCGTCGCCACCGACCGGGAGGCGGCCGGCTGGGCGATGACCTGGCTGCAGACCCACCCGGGCTGGCTGCTGGTGCTGGACAATGTGGAGCGTCGCGCCGACGTCGAGCCGCTTCTGGGCGGGCTCACCGCGGGAAGCATCATCGTCACGACCCGCCGCGACGTCGGCTGGGACGAGATCACCGACGAGACCCTGCGCCTCGACGTCCTCTCCCCGCCGGCCGCGGCCGACCTGCTGTTGACGCTGGGACGTCCGGAGGACGCGGTCCTCTCTCCGCCGGCCGCAGTCGATCCGTGGCCGACGCCGGGCCGCCCGGAGGACGCAGCCCTCTCTCCGGCGGCCGCGGCCGACCCGTCGCCGACGCCGGGACGCCCGGAGGACGCGGTGGTCGCCGAGGTGCTGGCGGCGGAGCTTGGCTACCTGCCGCTGGCGCTGCGGCAGGCCGGCGCCTACCTCCGCGAGACCCGGACCGGCCTCGCCACCTATCTGGCGGATCTGCGGACCGACCCTGCGGGCACGCTCGAGGCTGTCGCGGCCGGCGACGCCGCGGAACGGGCGGTGGCCCGGGTGTGGTCGATGACGCTGACCCGGATCACCGAGCTGGAGCCGCTCGCGATCCGGCTGCTGGCCGTGCTGTCCTGTCTCGCCCCCGACGACCTGCCCCGGGACGTGCTGCACCACCTCGGCGAGGCCCGCCCGCGCGTCGATCGGGCGCTCGGCGTGCTGGCGTCGTACCACATGATCACCTTGACCGGCACCACCGTGGCGGTCCACCGCCTGGTGCAGTCGGTCGTCGCCGCCGGGCAGCGAGACGACCGGCCCGAGACGCTGCGCGCCGCGATGCGGGCGCTGACCGAGACCCGGCCGGGCGGCGACGCGAGCGTGCGACCGGAGACCTGGCCGCGCTGGGCCACGCTGAGCCCGCACATCAACGCCCTCGCCCGCGCCTGCCCCGACGACGTCGGCGGCGCCGATCTCGCCGCGCTCCTCGGCGAGCACGCCCTGTTCGACCAGTCCCAGGGCCGGTACCGGGCGAAGTTCGAGGCCGAGGCCCGCGCCCTGCGGATCGAGGAGGCGGAGTTCGGCCCGGACCATCCCTTCGTCGCCGTGCGGCTCAACAATCTGGCCAACACGGTGGTCGCCCTCGGGTACCCGGCCGACGCCGAGCCGCTGCAACGCCGATCCCTCGCGATCACCGAGCGAGCCTTCGGCCCCGACCATCCGGACGTCGCCATCCGGCTCAACAACCTGGCCCTCACGCTGATCGACCTGGGCCGGCCGGCGGAGGCCGAGCCGCTGCAACGGCGGGCCCTCGCCGTCACCGAGAGCACCCTCGGCGCCGGCCACCCGGCCGTTGCCACCCGCCTCGGCAACCTGGCCATCACGCTCACCGAGCTCGGCCGGCCGGCGGAGGCCGAACTGCTGCAGCGGCGGGCGCTGTCAACAACGGAGAACGCGCTCGGCCCCGATCACCCGAACGTCGCGCTTCGCCTGACCAACCTCGCTTCCTGCCTGGACGCGCTGGACCGGCCCGCCGACTCGGAGCCGCTGTTGCGCCGGGCGGTCCGCATCATGGAGGCGACGTACGGCCCGGAACATCCGCACGTCGCGATCACGATGGGCAGCCTGGGCATCGTCCTGCTCCGGCTCAACCGTCCCGAGGAAGCGGAGCCGCTGCTCCGCACGGCCCTCGCGACCGGCGAGGCGGCGTTCGGCCCCGATCATCCCGAGACCGCCACCGGGCTGGCCAACCTGGCGGCCGCGCTGGAGGCGCTCGGGCGCCCGGCCGAGGCCGTGCCGCTTCAGCAACGGGCCCTGGCGATCCTGGAGGCGCGGCACGGCGCCAACCATCCCGCCGTCGGGCGTCTGGTCAGCAACCTCGCGCTGACGCTGGCCACGATGCAGCGCTTCGCCGAGGCCGAGGCGCTGCAGCGACGCGCCTTGGCCATCGCGGAGGCGACCCGCGACCCGGCGCACCCCGAGATCAGCCGCCGGCTGCTCCACCTCGCCGCGATCGTCGACAGGCAGGGCCGCCGGGCGGAGGCCGAGGAATTGGTGCGGCGGCTCAGGACGCCGAAGGCCGGCGGGAGCGGCCTCAACGCTGACGAGTGAGACCAACGAGAAAGGCCCCTGACCGGCGTCAAGCGCGATCAGGGGCCTCTCCGTGCACCGGGTGGCGGGTGAAGGATTCGAACCTTCGTAGCTTTCGCGACGGATTTACAGTCCGCTCCCATTGGCCGCTCGGGCAACCCGCCTGGGCACACTCCTGCGCTCTCGCACAGCAGCGGACAACAGGATAGCCGTACCGCTGCCCCGGAACGCAACCGGGTACCGTCGGCATGTCGAGGGCCCGGCGCGGTCCTCCGCATACATCGACGTACGCCAGCCCGGCAGGAGTCTGATCATGGCAGCCAGCCCGTCATTCGACATCGTCAGCAAGGTCGACAGTCAGGAGGTCGACAACGCGTTCCATCAGGCGGAAAAGGAGCTCGGCACCCGGTTCGACTTCCGGGGGACGGGCACCGTCATCGCCAAGTCGGGTGAGAACGGCATCACCATCACCTCGGAGACCGAGGAGCGGGCGAGCGCCGCGCTCGACGTGTTCAAGGAGAAACTGGTCAAGCGGAACATCTCGCTCAAGTCGCTGGACGCCGGCGAGCCGCGGCAGTCGGGGAAGACGTACAAGATCGACTGCAAGGTGATCGAGGGCATCGAGACCGACAAGGCCAAGGCGATCAGCAAGAAGATCCGCGACGAGGGGCCCAAGGGCGTGCAGGCCCAGATCCAGGGCGACCAGCTGCGGGTGACCGGCAAGAAGCGGGACGACCTGCAGGCCGTGATCGCCCTGCTCAAGGCGGAGGACTTCGGCGTCGCCCTCCAGTTCACCAATTACCGCTGACGCGCGGCCGCGCGGCGGCAGACTGGGGCGATGAGCACCGGTACGTGGACCGTGGTGGTCGGCGGGCTGGCCGGGATCGCCCTGACCGTGTTCGGGGCGGGCATGCTGGTCACCGGGCGGGCGCCGGACGCGACCGCGCGGGCGTTCCGCAGCGTGCGCGACGCCGGTCGCTATCACCTGCTGTTCGGGCTGGGGCTGGGGCTGGTCGTGGTGGGCACGGCGCTCGACGCGGGCGTCGTGACGCTGGTGACCACGCTCGCGGCGATCGTCCTGGTCGCCGTCGCGGTGATCCGGTTCCGTCCGCGGGGGCATCGCCGCGTGCACCGCTGACCACCGGCTGGGAAGTGGGCGCGCCGCCCGGCGGCGGAGGGCTAGGAACGGGCCGTGGACCTGACGCATGCCGTTCTGTCGTTCGCCGTGCTCGGCGCCCTGCTGACCATCACCCCGGGCCTCGACACGGCGCTGGTGCTGCGGGCCGCGGTCAGCATGGGCCGCGGGCCCGCCTTCGCGACCGCGCTGGGCGTCGGCGCGGGCGCGCTCACCTGGGGCGCGGCCGCCGCGGTCGGCGTGTCGGCGCTGCTGACCGCCTCCGAGGTGGCCTACACGGCGCTGCGGGTCGCCGGCGCGGCGTACATGATCTATCTGGGCGTCCGCATGGTGTGCGGCGCGCTGCGCAGGCGCGCCGCGGACCCGGCGACCGCGGCCGAGCACGCGGCCCCGACAGTGTGGAACACCTTCGGCCGCGGCCTGTTCACCAACCTGCTCAATCCCAAGGTCGGCGCCTTCTACGTCGCGGTGCTGCCGCAGTTCGTCCCGGACGGGTCGTCGCCGCTGGCCGTGGGGGTGCTGCTCGCGCTCGTGCACGACCTCGAGGGCATCCTGTGGTTCAGCGCGATCATCGCCGGGGCGGGCGCCCTGCGGCGGCAGCTGGCCCGGCGGTCGGTGCGGCGGGCGGTCGACGGCGGCACGGGAGCCGTTCTGCTCGGGTTCGGGGTGAAGCTGGGCCTGGGCAGCCGGTAGGAGGAGTCTCCGCGGCAGGTAGTAAGAGGCGGCAGGTAGTAAGAAAGGAACAGGTCATGATCGATCCGGTCGTCCGCATCGAGGAGATCGAGGCGCTTCCCCGGGTGGTGTTCGCCGACGTCCGCTACTACCTGGACGGGCGCTCGGGCCGGGCGGCCTACGAGAGCGGTCACCTGCCCGGCGCGATCTTTGTGGACATGGACACCGTGCTGGCGGCCCACGCCGCGCCGGCCGACGGGCGGCACCCGCTGCCCTCGCCCGAGGCGTTCGCCGAGCGGATGGCCGAGCTGGGCGTGAGCGACGACGACGTGGTGATCGGCTACGACGACGCGGGCGGGGTGATGGCCGCCCGGCTGGTCTGGATGCTGCGGGCCACCGGGCGGGAGGCCGCCCTGCTCGACGGCGGGCTCACGGCGTACGCGAAAAAGCTCGAAACCGAAACGCCGCGGCGGGCCCGGGGGAGCTTCGAGGCGAGGCCCTGGCCGAGCGAGAAGCTCGCCGGCATCGACGACGCCGCCGGCCCGCAGAACGTGGTGATCGACGCGCGCCCGGCGGAGAGGTTCCGCGGCGAGAACGAGACGATCGACCCGCGGGCCGGGCACATCCCCGGCGCCCGCAGCCTGCCCTGCCGGGAGAACGTGGACGCGGCCGGGATGTTCTTGACGCCGGCCGAGCTGCGGGAGCGGTTCGCCGCGGTGGGCGTGACCGACGGCGCCACGGTCGTCTCCTACTGCGGCTCGGGGGTGACCGCCTGCCACAACCTGCTGGCCCTCGAGCGGGCCGGGTTCGCGCCGGGCCGGTTGTATCCGGGCTCGTGGTCACAGTACAGCGCGACCGAGCGGCCGGCCGCGACGGGATCCTAGGAGTCGGGGCCGCCGGCCAGGTCGCGCGCCGAGGCGACGTCGTCGGGCCCGAGTCCTTCGTAGCCGGTGCGTTCGTGCTGGCGGCCCTGCTCCTCGATCCAGCGGGTGTGCGCCTCCCAGGCCGCCTGCTTGCTGCTGCCCAGGGCCGAGCCGATCTGGGTCCACGATGCCCCGGCGCCGCGGGCCGCCCGCACCATCGCCTGCCGGCCGTACCCGGCCTTGCGGATGACCACCTCGCTGAGCGCCAGCATCTCCAGGGCCTCGTCGCGGCTCAGGGGCGTCGCGCTGCCCCTCTCGGGGTCCTGACCGGCCACCGAGGCCAGCGCGTCCCGCATCCGGAGCTCGTCGTACCGCGTTGTAGCGGTGGAGAGGGTGTGCTCGCGCTCCAGTTCGTCCGGTGAGGCCGTCATCCGGAAAGCGTGCCCGTCAGGCCAACCTGACGTCAAGTGATCTTGACGGCCCATCGGTGAATTGGCCTCATTTCTCCCACTAAATCCAGAGTAAAAGCCTCAATCCTTTGCGTCCACGTGGCGTGAACACCTCAGCCGTTCGGTCAGGATTTCGGCATGTGCGGCTTCGACCCGCCCATGGAGACTCCCTGTCGCACACCTGGTGTGGCACCATCATGTGCACCCCACCGGTTTGCGTAACACTTCGTTCGCGTACACGTCGCAGGAGTCGAGATGTCTGCAAGAAGGCTAGGCCGCCTCGCCGGCTTGGTGCTCGCGCTTGCTGTCGTCTTTGGTGGCGTGGGTGTCGCCGCTGGAAACCCAGGCGAGAGCAACAACGCGATTCAGGTCAGCACCCTTGTCGCGGAGTGGGACTGACGATATCCCGCTGGGCCCACCCCGCGATGGGACGCTGACTGACAAGGGAGCGTTATGGCCAGGCGTCCGCGGGCGCGCCAGCATTCCACGCAGTACGCATGGCTGATCACCGGACCGCTTGCGCTATTCGCCGCCGTCTGCTTGGCGGCATTCTGGGCAACCGATCCGACCTGGTACAGATCGTGGCCCGGTGGCCTGCTCGCGCTGGCCGGCGTCTGCATGGCGTACGTCGGTGTCTTCAACGTCGTCATCCGGCGCAGCACCTACAGCATTATCCTGACCGAGGTCCCGCTCGTCCTGGCGCTGTATTACCTGCCGCCCGCGATGATCACCCTTGTTGTCGCGGCCGCCACGATCATCACCCAGGTGGCGCGCTCGGCCGTGGTCATTCCGGCCAAGATGTGGTTCAACGTCGCCAAGGGCGCGGCCACCATTTCGGCCGCCTCGCTGGTCGTGGCCGCGCTGCCCGCGTTCGAGGGCGCCGGCCCCGGGACCTGGGTGGTCATCACCATCGCCCTGCTGGTCAACACCATTGTCGACCTGATCTGCCTCGCCGGCGTGATGGGCGTCGTCCAGGGGCCCCGGGCGGGTCAAGAGGTGCTGCGCGGCCTGCCGCCCGCTATCGCGATCTCCTGCGTGAACATCGTGATCGGCCTGGTCTTCCTGGTCACGCTGGTCGCCAACCGCTGGTCGGCGATCCTGCTGGCGGTTCTCGTCGCCGCGCTGGTGCTGATGCTGCGGTCGTTCGCCGAGTTCTTCCGGCAGCACCGCACGCTCACCGACGTCTACGAGCTGACCAAGGCGGTCCGCGAGGAGGGCGCCGACGTGAGCCTGCCCGACGTCCTGCTCGGCCGGGTCCGGGCCCTGATGCGCGCCGAGTACGCGACTCTGTGGCTGCCCTCGCAGGGCCGGCACCCCGAGGTGCTGCTGACCGCAAGGGTGGAGAACAAAGGCCTGCTCGACCTCTCGCCGACGCCGGCCGCGATCCGGGAAAGGGCGATCACCGACGGCCAGACGCTCGCCGTCGGCCCCCAGTTCGGCACGACCCAGGAACTGCGCAAGGAACTTCGCACGTCCAAGATCAAAGACGCGGTGATCGTTCCGCTGCGGTCCGGCCAGACGACCATCGGCAGCCTCGAGGTGGTCAACCGGCTCGGCGACACCCGGTCGTTCCGGGCCGCCGACGTGCAGGTGCTCGAGACCATCGCGGCGCACGCGGCGGCCGCGGTGGAGAATTCCCGGCTGGTCGAGCGGCTGCGCCACGACGCGTACCACGACCGCCTCACCGGCCTGCCCAACCGGCGGCGGATCACCGACGCGCTGGCCGAGGCGGTCCGGGTGCGCGCCGAGAAAGAGGTCGTCGCCACGCTGCTGTTCGACGTCGACGGCCAGCGCGACGTGAACGAGTCGATGGGCCACGCCGCCGGCGACAAGCTGCTCGCCGAGGTGGCCGAGCGGCTGCGCGGCATCGCCGGCCCGGGCGCCCTGGTCGGCCGGATCGGCGGCGACGAGTTCGTGGTGACCCTGCGGGCCGAGAGCACCGACGTCACGGTCCGGCTGGCGACCGAGATGCGCGAGCAGCTGCGCGGCCCGATGACGGTCGGCACGCTGACCCTCGACGTGGACACCGCGGTCGGCGTGTCGGTCTACCCCGATCACGGCGGCGACCCCGAGACGCTGATCCAGCGGGCCGAGCTGGCCGCCAACGCGGCCAAGGTGCTTCCGTACGGCGTGCAGCTGTTCCACCCGGCCCTGGAGTCCCGCGCGGTGCGCCGGCTGGGCATCGCCGCCGACCTGCGCAAGGCGCTCGACAATGACGAGCTCGACGTCTACTTCCAGCCCAAGGTCACCCTGTCCGACCGGCACCTGGTCGGCGTCGAGTGCCTGGCCCGCTGGACCCACGCGGCGCACGGCGAGGTCGCCCCCGAGGACTTCGTGGCGGTCGCCGAGCACACCGGTCAGCTCTCCCGGCTCACCGAGCGGGTGCTGAGCGAGGGCCTGCGCCGCTGCCGCGAGTGGGCCGAGGCCGATCGCCCGCTCTCCATCGCGGTCAACCTGTCGGTGCGCACCCTGCTCGACTCGCGCTTCCCCGACCACGTCGAGGAGCTGCTCGACCACTACGCGGTGGCGCCGGCCCAGGTGACCTTCGAGATCTCCGAGCCGGGCATGCTCGGCGACATCGAGCGGGTGCTGCCTACCCTCTACCGCCTGCGCGACCTCGGCGTACGCCTCAGCGTCGACGATTTCGGCACGGGCGCGTCCTCACTGTCGTACCTGCGGCAGTGGCCGGTCCACGAGGTCAAGATCGACGACAGCTTCGTGCAGGGCATGGCGACCGACTCGGGCGACCTGGCGATCGTGCGGGCGGTGATCAGCCTGTCCCGTGAGTTCGGTCTCACCGTGGTGGCCGAGGGGGTCGAGAGCGAGCTCACCCTCGATCTGCTGGAGGAGATGGGCTGCGAGATCGGCCAGGGTTACCTGTTCTCCCGCCCGCTGCCGTACGAGCGGCTGGAGGCCTGGTTCAGCGCCCAGACCGAGCCCGAATCCACGCCCACGGGCGAGGTCCGCAGGCTCCGCGCGGTCATCTGACCCCGATTTCACCGCCGCGGCCAGGCCGTGTATTGTCTTCCCTGCGCCGCGAGCGAGAGATCGCACGCAGATGCAAGCCCCCTTAGCTCAGTCGGCAGAGCGTCTCCATGGTAAGGAGAAGGTCTACGGTTCGATTCCGTAAGGGGGCTCTACCGGGTTCTTTCCCCGCCACCGGCGCAGGACACGGAGCCTGGCTCGGCGGTGTAGCTCAGTTGGCAGAGCAAGCGGCTCATAATCGCTGTGTCGCCGGTTCAAGTCCGGCCACCGCTACTTTTGCAGTTCGGCGTGTCAGTCATTTACGCTGGTGTGCCGTCAAGTAACCCTGTTAGTAGGAAGGCACCTTGCCGTGGCCAAGGCGACCGACGTCCGTCCGAAGATCACCCTGGCGTGTACGGAGTGCAAGGAGCGGAACTACATCACCCGGAAGAACCGGCGCAACGACCCCGACCGCATCGAGCTGAAGAAGTTCTGCCCGCGGGACGGCCGGCACACCCTGCACCGCGAGACCCGCTGACCTCTCAGCCGAGCACGACCTGCTGCGCCGTCCGCGAGGGCGGCGCAGAGTAGTTTGTGGGGCATGCCCCTGGACCAGTCGTACGTGGGACGAAGCTTTCCACCCACCGAGCCGTACCTCGTCGGCCGCGAGAAGATCCGCGAGTTCGCCCGCGCCATCGGCGCCCCCGAGCGGGAGTATCACGACCCCGAGGCGGCCCGCGCACTCGGCTACGCCGACGTGATCGCCCCGCCGACCTTCCCGATCATCTTCACGATGGCGTCGAGCCACGCGCAGATCGTCGAGGACCCGGCCCTGGGCGTCGACTACAGCCGCGTGGTGCACGGCGACCAGAGGTTCTCGTACGCCCGCCCGATCGTGGCCGGCGACGCCCTGGTCTGTGTGAACACGGTCGAGGACATCACCTCCCGCGGCGGGCACGACTTCATGACCACCCGCAGCGACGTCACCACCGAGGCGGGCGAGCCCGTCGTCACCGTCTGGGCCAAGCTCGTGCAGCGCGGGGAGGAACCGGCATGACCTTCGAGCCGCAGACCTTCCGGGTCACCCGGGCCGACCTGGTCCGCTACGCCGGCGCGTCCGGCGACTTCAACCCGATCCACTGGAGCGAGCGCTTCGCCAACTCGGTGGGCCTGCCCGGCGTGATCGCCCACGGCATGTTCACCATGGCGCTCGTGGGCCGGGCCGTCACCGGCTGGGCCGGCGCCCCCGACGCGGTCGTCGAGTTCAGCGTGCGCTTCTCCCGGCCGGTCCCGGTGCCCGACACCGACGAGGGAACCGAGGTCGTGGTCTCCGCCGTGGTGAAGGGCGAGACCGAGGAGGGCCACACCAAACTTGCGCTGACCGCGACCTGTCAGGGCGAGAAAGTTCTGTCCATGGCACAGGCGGTCGTGCGGAAACGGTAGGGCGGGTTGGGCGAACCCCGGGTCTACCCGTACACTGGTCCGCCGTGGGGCAGTGACCCCCCGAGTTCGCCTGCGCGAGCACGGGGGCGACCAGCCTCGCACAGGGGTGTAGCTCAATTGGCAGAGCAGCGGTCTCCAAAACCGCAGGCTGCAGGTTCAAGTCCTGTCACCCCTGCGCAACTCTCCCCGACGTGCCCGCCCGGGACAGCGGTCCGCACGACCCCGGCCCGGAACGGGCGCCGATGGGGTCCACCATCACCGACGACGGAAGTAGGGCGCCATGGCCGAGAGGAATCGACCCGGTGACGCCGGCGGCCCGGCCGACGACGAGGTGTTTGACGACGTCGTCGCCGATGACGCGGAGTCCAACGACGATCTCGAGGCCGAGCCGGTCGGCCGCGGCGGCACCGCCGTCGCGGAGCGCACCAAGGACGAGGCGCCGAAGAAGAAGAAGGAAGCCCGTCGCTCCGGCATCTTCGGCCGCATCGGTGGTTTCGTCCGTGAGGTCGTCAGCGAGCTGCGTAAGGTCATCTGGCCGACCCGCAAGGAGCTGCTGACCTACACGTCGATCGTGATCGTCTTCGTGACGGTCATGACCGCCATCGTTGCTGTCTTGGACTACGGGTTCGGCAAGGGCATCCTGTGGGCCTTCGGCGGCTAGTGACCTAGAAAATTCTTTGGAAGTGAGCGAGCGTGCCTGAGTACGACGACGAGACCGCGCAGTCCGCCGACGAGCTCTCGTCGGTGGCCACGGCGGAAACCGACGAGTCGGTCGAGGCCGCCCCCGCCGCCGAGACGGTGCAGGACGAGGACTTCGACCCGGTGCAGGAGCTGCGGCAGAAGCTGCGCTACGCCCCGGGCGAGTGGTACGTCGTGCACTCCTACGCCGGTTACGAGAACAAGGTCAAGGCCAACCTCGAGACCCGGATCACGAGCCTCGACATGGAGGACTTCATCTTCCAGGTCGAGGTGCCGACCCGCGAAGAGGTCGAGGTCAAGAACGGCAAGCGCCAGCAGGTCAACAACAAGGTCTTCCCGGGCTACATCCTGGTCCGGATGGATCTGACCCCCGAGTCGTACTCCTGCGTTCGCAACACGCCCGGGGTGACCGGCTTCGTGGGCGCCACCGACCGGGTCGACCGGCCGGCGCCGCTCTCGCTGGACGAGGTGCTCAAGTGGCTCGCACCCGCCGTCGAGCAGGAGGAAAAGAAGGCCAAGCCCGAGATCAAGGTCCTCGACTTCGAGGTCGGCGACTCGGTCACGGTCACCGACGGCGCGTTCGCCTCGCTGCCGGCCTCGATCAGCGAAATCAACGCCGACCAGCAGAAGTTGAAGGTTCTGGTCTCCATCTTCGGTCGCGAGACCCCGGTGGAGCTCAACTTCAACCAGGTCACCAAGATCTGACCAAGAAGTCAGTGGGAGGGGCTTCATTCGAAAGCCCCGCCATCTACCACAGGAGTAAACAGAAATGCAGCGCAGCAAGGGCTACCGCAAGGCGGCCGAGTCGATCGACCCCAACAAGCTCTACGAGCCCGCCGACGCCATCAAGCTGGCCAAGGAGTCGAGCCCGACCAAGTTCGACGCCACCGTCGAGGTCGCGATGCGCCTCGGCGTCGACCCGCGTAAGGCCGACCAGATGGTCCGCGGCACGGTCAACCTGCCGCACGGCACCGGCAAGACGGCCCGCGTGATCGTCTTCGCCCAGGGCGCCAAGGCCGAGGAGGCCGTGGCGGCCGGCGCCGACGAGGTCGGCACCGACGAGCTCGTCGCCCGCATCCAGGGTGGCTGGCTGGAGTTCGACGCCGCGATCGCGACGCCGGACCAGATGGCCAAGATCGGCCGGATCGCCCGGATCCTCGGCCCGCGTGGCCTCATGCCGAACCCGAAGACCGGCACGGTCACCATGGACGTGACCAAGGCGGTCAACGAGATCAAGGGCGGCAAGATCACCTTCCGGGTGGACAAGCACTCGAACCTGCACCTGATCATCGGCAAGGCCTCGTTCAGCGAAGACCAGCTGGTCGACAACTACGCGGCCGTGCTCGACGAGGTTCTCCGCGTCAAGCCGTCCGCGGCCAAGGGCAAGTACCTCAAGAAGGTCACCGTGACCACCACCATGGGCCCCGGCGTGCCGGTCGACCCGAACGTGGTGAAGGGTCTCAAGGCCGAGGCCTGATCCTCGATCGACGAAGGCCCCCGGGGACACCCCGGGGGCCTTCTTTGTGGCAGGCTTGCGGCCGTGCGTTTCGAGCAGGTGTGGTTCCGGTACGCCCGGCGGGCCGGCTGGACCCTGCGCGAGCTGAACGCCACCGTCGAGCCGGGCGCCACGGTCGTCGTCCTGGGCCGTAACGGCGCCGGGAAGTCCACCCTGCTGCAACTGGCCGCCGGTGTGCTGCGTCCCGGCCGCGGCGTGATCAAGGACCGGCCGGCGGTGATCGGCTGGGTCCCCGAGCGCTTCCCGGCCGACCAGCCGTTCACGGCCCGGGAATACCTTCTCCGCATGGCTTCGGTGCGCGGCGCGTCCCCGCGGTCGGTCGACCGCTGGATCGATCGCCTGCTGCTCAGCGAGCACGCCGGCACCCGTCTCGCCGAGCTCTCCAAGGGCACCGCGCAAAAGGTCGGCCTGGCCCAGGCCGTGCTGGTCCCGCCCGGCCTGCTGGTGCTCGACGAGCCCTGGGAGGGCCTCGACTCGGTCGCCCGCACCCTGATCCCCGACATCGTCCGCGAGGTGACCGCGGCCGGCGGTTCGGTCCTGGTCAGCGACCACCGCGGCGAGATCACCGCGCTGCCGGGCGCGATCCACTGGACGGTCGCCGAGGGTCTGGTGGACGCGGCGGCGGCTTCGCCGGCCGGCCACGAGGAGGATGAGGTGATCGTGGAGGTCGCGGTCCGTCGTTCCGAGGCCGACCGGGCGATGGTCGCGCTGCGTGCCGCCGGTCACCGAGTTCTGGGCGTACGGGAATGAGCGCGCTCGTCCGGATGCGGGTCGCCGGCTTCGTGCGGGGCGGCCGGGCCCTGCCGCCCCTGATCGCCGTCCTGGTCGTGCTCGGCATCATCTACGGCGGGGGAGCGTCGCCCGCCTCGGTCGCCTACGGCTACTCGGCCGCCGCCCTGTTCCCGGTGCTCGCCTGGCTGACCAAGCTCCTGCTCGACACCGAGCCCGATGTGCAGCGCCGCCTGGCCCGCTTGGCGGTCGGCCCGGCCCGGGAGGCCACCGCCGGTCTCCTCGCCGCCGTCGTGCTCTCCCTGGCCGTCTGCGCGGCCGCCATGGCCGCTCCCTGGCTGTTCGGCGGCATCGACACGAGCCAGGCGCTCGGCAGCGGCGTCCTTCTCGGCGTCCTGGCCCACCTGCTGGCCGTGCCCCCGGCCGTCGCGGTCGGCGCCCTGGCCAGCCGCGCGGTCACCGGCAGCGTCCGCCTGGGTGTGACGGTGCTGGTGGTGTCGGCGATGCTGGTGGTGGTGTTGGGCCTGAGCGGGTCGTTCGCCCCGTGGCTGGTCCCGCCGGTCATGGCCACCGCCCGGGCTCTCAACGACCCGGCCGTGCCCCCGGCCGGCGAGCTGACCCTCCTGGTCGCTTGGGCGGCTCTGTGGTGCGCGGTGGCGTATGCCGGATATGGATGGCTGCGGCGCGCCCGCTCCTGATTTGGCGAGGGCGGCGCGACCGCGTACTGTTGCATCTCGAAGTTCCACCCATAGACCGCTGGTCGCCGCGGCAGCCGTCACCCACGACGGACGCCGCGCCGAAGGTCCCGCAGGATGCGGGCGGCCCGCGCAGGGAGAACGGTTAGCATCCGGCTGATCAAAAGCCTGTCGCCCCGTGCCCTGTGCCCGGGGCGTTTCTCATTTTCGTGGTTCCTTCTCCCTGACCAGTGGCGCTGAGCACTGAGAGAGGAGGGACATGGCGGACAAGCCGGTCCGGGCCGACAAGGCCAGCGCCGTCGCCGAGCTGACGGAGGACTTCCGCAACTCGTCGGCCACCGTGTTGACCGAGTACCGCGGCCTCACGGTCAAGCAGCTCACCGAGCTGCGGCGCTCGCTCGGCAAGGAGACCAAGTACTCCGTGTCGAAGAACACGCTGTCCAAGCGTGCGGCGACCGACGCGGGTATCGAGGGCCTCGACGATTTGTTCACCGGTCCTACCGCGCTCGCCTTCATCACCGGCGACCCGGTCGAGGCGGCCAAGGGCCTTCGGGCCTTCGCCAAGGCCCACCCCGTCCTGAAGATCAAGGGCGGAGTCTTCGAGGGTCGCGCGATCACGGCTGACGACGTCAACAAGATCGCTGACCTCGAGTCTCGTGAGGTTCTGCTGGCCAAGCTGGCCGGCGCCATGAAGGGCAACCTGTCCAAGGCGGCCGGCCTCTTCCAGGCCCCGCTGTCGCAGGTGGCTCGCCTCGCGGCCGCCCTGCAGGAGAAGCGCGAGAAGGACGGTCCCGCGGAGGCCTGAGCCACCGCGAACCAGTACGACTTTTGATCAGAAGCTAGGAAAGGTTGCCAGACATGGCGAAGCTCAGCACCGACGAGCTGCTCGACGCGTTCAAGGAGATGACGCTGATCGAGCTGTCCGAGTTCGTGAAGCAGTTCGAGGAGACCTTCGAGGTCACCGCGGCTGCTCCGGTCGCCGTGGCGGCCGTCGGCGGTTCCGGCGGCGGCGCCGCTGCCGAGGCCGAGCCGGAGAAGGACTCGTTCGACGTCGTCCTCGAGAGCGACGGCGGCAAGAAGATCCAGGTCATCAAGGTCGTGCGCGAGCTGACCGGCCTGGGCCTCAAGGAGGCCAAGGACGCCGTCGAGGGTGCCCCCAAGGCCATCCTCGAGGGTGTCAACAAGGAGAAGGCCGAGGCCGCCAAGGCCAAGCTCGAGGGCGAGGGCGCCAAGGTCACCCTCAAGTGATCTGACGCTCCACGCTTTTCTCTTGCGAATGGCGGAGACCCGGGGTCCGGGTCTCCGCCATTCCACTTTCGGAGGCATTGTCCCAGCTAGCGGCGATGCGCGAGGCTGTCGGCCACCCGACCGGCAAAGTCGCTTTAATCGGGCAAATCATGGGCTATGGTCGCTAGGACGTGCCCGCCGGGAGGCGGCACATGTCCGACCCGCGGCGCAGCCCTTGACTGAGTGTCCGCTGACAGGCACGCTGACATCAGCAAGTTCTCCGCGCTTGCGACAGCCGCCCTGCGGGGGGTCCGGTCTTCAACGGGCTTCCGGCAGACGGCACCGAGGGAGACAAGCCGCGTTTAGAGCGGCCCCGGCATTGGGCACTGACCATGGAGGCGCAGGTCAGAGGCCGTCGGGGACACGTTCCGCAGGCCCCCTCTGGTGTGGGCTGGACAGCGGTTAGCCGAGCGGCTACACTGCTAGTTTGCGCTGCCTTCTGCCTTGAGCCCTGCCAGGACATCCATCTGGGTGACTTCCTGGGGGCTCGTTACAGTGCCTACAAACGAGGGCAACGCAAACAGTTGCATACCGCAGCTGCAGCCGCATCAGCAGCACCGGTCCTCGGAAGGACGCATCTTGGCAGCTTCCCGCCCTGCGAAGACCAGCCGTACGTCGAGCGCTTACGCACCCCGCCGTGTCTCTTTCGGCAGGATCACCGAGCAACTAGAGGTCCCCAACCTCCTCGCACTCCAGACCGAGTCCTTCGACTGGCTGGTGGGCAACGAGGCTTGGCAGGCCCGGTCGACGGACGACCCGCATGCCCAGTCGGGCCTCGCAGAGATCCTCGAAGAGATCAGTCCCATTGAGGACTTCTCCGGCACTATGTCGCTGTCCTTCTCGTCTCCCCGATTCGACGAGGTCAAGGCCTCGATCGAGGAGTGCAAGGAGAAGGATCTGACTTACTGCGCGCCGCTGTTCGTGACCGCGGAGTTCACCAACAACACGACTGGCGAGATCAAGAGCCAGACCGTGTTCATGGGCGACTTCCCGATGATGACCCCCAAGGGGACGTTCGTCATCAACGGCACCGAGCGGGTCGTGGTGAGCCAGCTCGTCCGCTCGCCGGGCGTGTACTTCACCAAGGAGCCGGACAAGACCTCCGACCGCGACCTCTCCAGCGTCAAGGTCATCCCCAGCCGGGGCGCCTGGCTGGAGTTCGACATCGACAAGCGCGACACCGTGGGTGTCCGGATCGACCGCAAGCGCCGGCAGGCCGTCACCGTCCTGCTCAAGGCGATCGGCTGGTCGGCCGACCAGATCCGGGAGCGGTTCGGCTGGTCCGAGCTGCTCATGACCACCCTCGAGAAGGACCACATCGCCGGGCAGGACGAGGCCCTGCTCGACATCTACCGCAAGCTCCGCCCGGGCGAGCCCCCGACCCGGGAGAACGCGCAGACCCTGCTCGACAACCTCTTCTTCAACCCGAAGCGGTACGACGTCGCCAAGGTCGGGCGCTACAAGTTCAACAAGAAGCTCGAGATCGACGTCCCGATCGACCGGGGCGTTCTCACCGAAGAGGACATCGTCAAGACCGTCGAGTACCTCTGCCGGCTGCACGCCGGTGAGGAGGGCTACGAGGCCGACGACATCGATCACTTCGGCAACCGTCGCCTGCGCACCGTCGGCGAGCTCATCCAGAACCAGGTCCGTGTCGGCCTGTCCCGGATGGAGCGGGTCGTCCGTGAGCGCATGACGACTCAGGACGTCGAGGCGATCACGCCGCAGACCCTGATCAACATCCGCCCGGTGGTGGCGGCGATCAAGGAGTTCTTCGGCACCTCCCAGCTGTCGCAGTTCATGGACCAGACCAACCCGCTGGCGGGCTTGACCCACCGGCGCCGGCTGAGCGCGCTCGGCCCGGGTGGTCTGTCGCGTGAGCGGGCCGGCTTCGAGGTTCGCGACGTGCACCCGTCCCACTACGGCCGGATGTGCCCGATCGAGACGCCCGAGGGGCCGAACATCGGTCTGATCGGCGCGCTCGCGACGTTCGCGCGGGTCAACCCGTTCGGCTTCATCGAGACGCCGTACCGGAAGGTCGAGAACGGCACGGTCACCGACGAGGTCCACTACCTGACCGCCGACGAGGAGGACCGGTACATCAAGGCCCAGGCGAACGCCGTGGTGAGCAGTGACGGCACGTTCGCCGAGGATCGCGTCCTGGTCCGCCGGAAGGGCGGTGAGGTCGACTACGTGCCCGGCACGCAGGTCGACTACATGGACGTATCGCCGCGGCAGATGGTCTCGGTCGCGACCGCGATGATCCCGTTCCTCGAGCACGACGACGCCAACCGCGCGCTCATGGGCGCGAACATGCAGCGTCAGGCCGTGCCGCTGGTCAAGGCCGAGGCGCCGCTGGTCGGCACCGGCATGGAGTACCGTGCCGCGGTCGACGCCGGCGATGTGGTCGTGGCCGAGGTCGGCGGCGTGGTCGAGGACCTCTGCGCCGACTACGTCACGGTGCACCAGGACGACGGTCACCGCCGTACCTACCTGCTGCACAAGTTCCGCCGCTCGAACGCCGGCTCCTGCGTCAACCAGAAGCCGGTCGTGTTCGAGGGTGACCGGGTCGAGGCCGGCCAGGTCATCGCCGACGGCCCGTGCACCGACGACGGAGAGATGGCCCTGGGCCGCAACCTCCTCGTCGCGTTCATGTGCTGGGAGGGCCACAACTACGAGGACGCGATCATCCTGTCGCAGCGCCTCGTGCAGCAGGACGTGCTCACCTCGATCCACATCGAGGAGCACGAGGTCGACGCCCGGGACACCAAGCTCGGCCCGGAGGAGATCACCCGCGACATCCCCAACGTCTCCGAGGAGATGCTGGCGGATCTCGACGAGCGGGGGATCATCCGGATCGGCGCCGAGGTCGTCCCCGGCGACATCCTGGTCGGCAAGGTCACGCCCAAGGGCGAGACCGAGCTGACCCCCGAGGAGCGGCTGCTCCGCGCGATCTTCGGTGAGAAGGCGCGCGAGGTCCGCGACACCTCGCTGAAGGTGCCGCACGGCGAGACCGGCACGGTCATCGGCGTTCGCACCTTCTCCCGCGAGGACGGCGACGAGCTGCCCCCGGGCGTGAACGAGCTGGTCCGCGTGTACGTCGCGCAGAAGCGGAAGATCCAGGACGGCGACAAGCTCGCCGGCCGGCACGGCAACAAGGGCGTCATCTCCAAGATCCTCCCGGTCGAGGACATGCCGTTCCTCGAGGACGGCACCCCCGTCGACATCGTGCTCAACCCGCTCGGTGTGCCCTCGCGGATGAACATCGGCCAGGTGCTGGAGACCCACCTCGGGTGGATCGCCAAGACCGGCTGGGAGGTCGAGGGCGACGACGCCGACTGGAAGCGGCAGCTGCGGGCGATCGAGGCGCACGAGTCCCCCAAGGACTCGAACGTCGCGACCCCCGTGTTCGACGGCGCTCAGGAGGAGGAGATCAAGGGCCTCCTCGAGTCGACGCTGGTCAACCGCGACGGGAAGCGGCTGGTCAACGGCGACGGCAAGGCGCAGCTGTTCGACGGCCGCTCCGGTGAGCCGCTGCCGGACCCGATCTCGGTCGGCTACGTCTACATCCTCAAGCTGAACCACCTGGTCGACGACAAGATCCACGCGCGGTCGACCGGCCCGTACTCGATGATCACGCAGCAGCCGCTGGGTGGTAAGGCGCAGTTCGGTGGCCAGCGGTTCGGCGAGATGGAGTGCTGGGCCATGCAGGCCTACGGCGCGGCCTACGCGCTGCAGGAGCTGCTCACCATCAAGTCCGACGACGTGCTTGGCCGCGTGAAGGTCTACGAGGCCATCGTCAAGGGCGAGAACATCCCGGAGCCGGGCATCCCGGAGTCCTTCAAGGTGCTGCTCAAGGAGCTGCAGTCGCTGTGCCTGAACGTTGAGGTGCTGTCCAGCGACGGCGTGGCCCTGGAGATGCGCGAGACGGACGACGAGGTTTTCCGGGCCGCGGAGGAACTCGGTATCGACCTGTCCCGGCGCCCGAACGAGGGCGTCAGCAGCGTCGAAGAGATCTGACGGATGGTGGCCCCGGCATCGCATCAGAAATCGGGGCCACCCCCCGCCGGCCTTGAATTCACCCGAGCAACGAAACACGAGGGATAGTCCAAGTGCTCGACGTCAACTTCTTCGACGAGTTGCGTATCGGCCTGGCGACCGCCGACGACATCCGGCAGTGGTCGCACGGCGAGGTCAAGAAGCCCGAGACGATCAACTACCGCACCCTCAAGCCCGAGAAGGACGGACTCTTCTGCGAGAAGATCTTCGGTCCGCAGCGGGACTGGGAGTGCTACTGCGGCAAGTACAAGCGGGTCCGGTTCAAGGGCATCATCTGTGAGCGCTGCGGCGTCGAGGTGACCCGGTCCAAGGTCCGCCGTGAGCGCATGGGCCACATCGAGCTGGCCGCGTCGGTCACGCACATCTGGTACTTCAAGGGTGTGCCGAGCCGGCTGGGCTACCTGCTCGACCTGGCTCCCAAGGACCTCGAGAAGATCATTTACTTCGCCTCGTACGTGATCACGAGCGTGGACGCCGAGGCGCGTCACCGCGACATGTCCACGATCGAGAACGAGATCTTCGCGGAGAAGCGCCAGTCCGAGAACGGCCGCGACTCGGAGATCGAGAAGCGTGCCGCCAAGTTGGAGCAGGACCTCGCGGAGCTCGAGGCCGAGGGCGCCAAGGCGGACGTGCGCCGCAAGGTCAAGGAGGCCGGCGAGCGCGAGATGCGCCAGATCCGCGACAAGGCGCAGCGCGAGATCGACCGCCTCGACGAGGTGCTCGACACCTTCCGCAAGCTCGATTCCAAGCAGCTGGTCACCGACGAGCTGCTCTACCGCGAGCTGCGCGACCGCTTCGGTGAGTACTTCACCGGCGGGATGGGCGCCGAGGCCATCAAGGCGCTGCTCGAGAACATGGACCTGGACGCCGAGGCCGAGAACCTGCGGGAGATCATCCGCAGCGGCAAGGGCCAGCGGAAGATCCGTGCCCTCAAGCGGCTCAAGGTCGTCGCCGCGTTCCTGAACACGCGCAACTCGCCGCTGGGCATGGTGCTCGACTGCGTCCCGGTCATCCCGCCGGACCTGCGCCCGATGGTGCAGCTCGACGGTGGCCGCTTCGCGACCAGCGACCTGAACGACCTGTACCGCCGGGTCATCAACCGGAACAACCGGCTCAAGCGCCTGATCGACCTGGGCGCGCCCGAGATCATCGTCAACAACGAGAAGCGGATGCTGCAGGAGGCCGTCGACGCGCTGTTCGACAACGGCCGCCGCGGCCGGCCGGTCACCGGCCCGGGCAACCGCCCGCTGAAGTCGCTGTCCGACATGCTCAAGGGCAAGCAGGGCCGGTTCCGGCAGAACCTGCTGGGCAAGCGCGTCGACTACTCCGGCCGTTCGGTCATCGTCGTCGGCCCGCGGCTCAAGCTGCACCAGTGCGGCCTGCCCAAGCAGATGGCGCTGGAGCTGTTCAAGCCGTTCGTGATGAAGCGCCTGGTCGACCTGAACCACGCGCAGAACATCAAGTCGGCCAAGCGGATGGTCGAGCGTCAGCGGCCGGTCGTGTGGGACGTCCTGGAGGAGGTCATCAGCGAGCACCCGGTGCTGCTGAACCGCGCGCCGACCCTGCACCGCCTCGGCATCCAGGCCTTCGAGCCGCAGCTGGTCGAGGGCAAGGCGATCCAGATCCACCCGCTGGTCTGCACGGCGTTCAACGCCGACTTCGACGGCGACCAGATGGCGGTGCACGTGCCGCTGTCCGCCGAGGCGCAGGCCGAGGCCCGGATCCTGATGCTCTCGTCCAACAACATCCTCAAGCCGGCCGACGGCAAGCCGGTCACCATGCCCACCCAGGACATGGTCATCGGTCTCTACTACCTGACGCACCAGACCGCCGGTGCGAAGGGCGAGGGCCGGCTGTTCTCGTCGGACGCCGAGGCGCGGATGGCCTTCGACAACGGCGAGCTGCACCTTCAGGCGAACGTGAAGATCCGTCTTCGCGACGTCGTCGGCGTGGACAACGGCGCCAGGGACGCCAAGTGGGAGGCTCCGGAGGGCTGGACCGAGGGCGAGCCGCTCCTGGTCGAGACCACCCTGGGCCGCGTTCTCTTCAACGAGACGCTCCCGCCCGGGTACCGCTTCGTCAACTACGAGATCCGCAAGGGTCAGCTGTCGGCGATCGTCAACGACCTCGCCGAGCGCTTCCCCAAGGTCGCCCTGGCGGCGACCCTGGACGCGCTCAAGGAGGCCGGCTTCCACTGGGCCACCTGGTCCGGTGTGACGATCGGCATGGGCGACGTCATCGGGCCTCCGCGCAAGCCGGAGATCCTGGCCCGCTACCAGAGCGAGGCCGACAAGATCGACAAGCAGTACCAGCGTGGTCTGATGACTGGTGAGGAGCGCCGCGGCGAGCTCATCGAGATCTGGACCAAGGCGACCAACGAGATCGCCGCCGAGATGTCGACGGCTCTCCCGCAGGAGAACCCGCTCTGGGTGATGATCAACTCGGGCGCCCGTGGCAACCTGCTGCAGCTGCGGCAGATCGCCGCGATCCGTGGCCTGGTGGCCAACCCGAAGGGCGAGATCATCCCGCGGCCGATCACGTCGTCGTACCGCGAGGGTCTCACCGTGCTGGAGTACTTCATCTCCACGCACGGCGCCCGGAAGGGTCTGGCCGACACCGCGCTGCGTACCGCCGACTCGGGTTACCTGACCCGGCGTCTGGTGGACGTCTCGCAGGACGTCATCATCCGCGAGGAGGACTGCGGCACCGACCGCGCGATCCCGATGCAGGTGGCGGACCGCGAGCCGGACGGTTCGCTGGTGGTGCACACGCACGCCGAGACCGGCGTGCACGCCCGTACGCTGGCCGACGACGTCAAGGACGCCGGTGGCAACGTGGTGGTGCCGCGGGGCTCGGATCTCAACTCGATCCTGGTCGACAAGCTGGTCGCCGCGGGCGTCGAGAACGTCCGGGTGCGCAGCGTGCTGACCTGCGAGTCGAAGCTCGGCGTGTGCGCGGCCTGCTACGGCCGCTCGCTGCCGACCGGCAAGGGGGTCGACATCGGCGAGGCGGTCGGCATCATCGCCGCCCAGTCCATCGGTGAGCCGGGCACGCAGCTGACCATGCGTACCTTCCACACCGGTGGCGTCGCGGGTGAGGACATCACCCAGGGTCTGCCGCGTGTGCAGGAGATCTTCGAGGCCCGCGTGCCCAAGGGCAAGGCGCCCATCGCCGACACCCCGGGACGCATCCGGATCGAGGACGGCGAGCGCTCGCGGAAGATCATCGTGGTGCCGGACGACGGCAGCGAGGAGATCGTGTACGACAAGATCTCCAAGCGCGTCAAGCTCCGCGCCCACGACGGCGACCACGTCGGCGTCGGCGAGAAGCTGACCGAGGGCACCATCGACCCGCACGAGCTGCTGCGGATCATGGGTCCGCGGGCGGTCCAGGTCCACCTGACCCAGGAGGTCCAGGAGGTCTACCGCTCGCAGGGTGTGCTCATCCACGACAAGCACATCGAGATCATCATCCGCCAGATGCTCAAGCGGGTGACGGTCATCGACTCGGGCGCGGCGGAGTTCCTGCCGGGCGTGCTGGTCGACCGGGCGCTCTTCGAGTCGGAGAACCGCCGGCTCGTCGGCGAGGGCGGCGAGCCCGCCGCCGGTCGTCCGGTGCTGATGGGTATCACCAAGGCCTCGCTGGCCACCGACTCCTGGCTCTCGGCGGCCTCCTTCCAGGAGACCACCCGGGTGCTGACCGACGCGGCGATCAACTCGCGCAGCGACTCGCTCGTCGGCCTCAAGGAGAACGTCATCATCGGCAAGCTCATCCCGGCCGGTACGGGCATCAGCAAGTACCGCAACATCCGGGTCGAGCCGACCGAGGAGGCCAAGGCCAAGGTGTACTCGATGACCGGATACCCGGAGACCGACTACGGCTTCGGGCCGGCCAGCGGGCAGGCTGTGCCGCTGGACGACTTCGACTTCGGGTCGTACCGCTGACGGTTGCATGAGGCGGAGGGCGGTCGCGCGCTGCGCGGCCGCCCTCCGCTTTCCGTATCGGCTCGTTCCTAAGATGGGGTGGTGACCGTCCCCGCTGCCGCCGACGCGCCGCCCGCGCGCCATCCCCTGGATCCCGATCCGGCGCCCTCGACGAAGGCGCGGGCCGTCTTCGCCCTGGGCGTTGCGGCCTTCCTGACCGGGGCGTTCGTGGGCGGTGTGATTCCCGCCACCATCGCGCTGCTGCTGGCGCGCCAGGCCGCCCGGGACGCGTACGCGTCCCACGGATACCTGACCGGGTCGGCGTGGATCCGGCGCGGGCGGCGCCTGGCCTGGGCCGGCATCGTGCTGGCCCTGGCGACGCTGGTCGTCGCTACCATCGCCGGCCTGCTGCACCTCGCCTCGGCGCCGTCCGGGCCCGACTTCGCGCCCGGCACCGACTGAGCATCCCCGGGCTGCGCCGTGCCCCGTACGAGTGACATCCTCGTCTGATGAGCCAGCAGCCGTATCCGATGGCGCCCGTGCCGCCGCCCCCGCCCAACGGCCGCTGGCAGCCGGAGCGGGTCGACGTCGTGCCCGGCACCGAGTTCGGGCTGGTCCAGCTGCGGGTCGAGCCGATCACCTCGGGCATGGCGATCGGTTCCCTGGTGGCCGGCATCGCGGCCATCCTGGTGTCGCTCATCGTCTTCTGCTTCGGCCTGGTGGGCGCGAACGGCGGCTGGGGCGCGCTGGTCGCCGGCGCCTTCACCCTGCTCAGCGTGATCGTGGGAATCGGCGCGATCATCGTCGGCCTGGTCGCCCGCCGGCAGATCCGCGGCTCGGGCCGTACCGGTCAGGTGCGCTTCACCGGCCGCGGCGTCGCGACGGCCGGGATCTCGTGCGGGTCCGCGGGCGCGGGAATTGCCCTCGCGGGCCTCGCGTTGTCACTGGTGTTGCAGTTCTCCTCCGGGGCGTGACCACTCGCCGTGGGGCGTGATCGTGAACACCCGATCCGGTATCCCGGCACCGAGGCAATGTCGTCCCGGGACACCCGGTACACTCGTATCGGAGATATCCGTCGCGAGGAGCAGGCGTCATCGATAGGACTCAGGCACATCGATAGGATTTCGCGTCCGCGGGGCCTGGCCTCTGTCGATTTTGACCTGGCTGCTTGTGGTGGGTACTCTTTCCCTCCGTGCCCGGGCTTGCCCGGGCAACTCGTGCGTGCGCCCGAGTCGACAACAAGGACGGGGTAATAAGCACGCCGAGGATCGACGTTCCGATGTGACGGGACGACGACGCAGACAAGACCCGGTGCGCGTGACCACGCGTGGCGGGACCGTGAGCCGGACGACACGCCCGACCGCGGGTGCCGGAGCATCCGGCACACAGAGGCATAACGAGACGGTGCGGCCGCGGAAGGACGCGGCCGAAGGGAGCGGAGAAACCCGGTGCCCACGATCCAGCAGCTGGTCCGAAAGGGCCGCCAGGCGAAGACGAGCAAGACCAAGACGCCGGCGCTGAAGGGAAGTCCCCAGCGGCGCGGCGTGTGCACGCGCGTGTACACCACCACCCCCAAGAAGCCGAACTCTGCGCTGCGCAAGGTCGCTCGTGTGAAGCTCAGCAGCCAGATCGAGGTCACGGCGTACATCCCGGGCGTCGGCCACAACCTGCAGGAGCACTCGATCGTGCTCGTGCGTGGCGGCCGTGTGAAGGACCTGCCCGGCGTCCGCTACAAGATCGTCCGTGGTTCGCTGGACACCCAGGGTGTCCGCAACCGCAAGCAGGCCCGCAGCCGTTACGGCGCGAAGAAGGAGAAGAGCTGACATGCCGCGTAAGGGCCCCGCTCCGCGCCACCCGGTGGTCGCGGACCCGGTTTACAACTCCCCGCTGGTCACGCAGCTGATCAACAAGATCCTGATCGGTGGCAAGCGTCAGCTGGCCGAGCGCATCGTGTACGGCGCGCTCGAGGGTTGCCGGGAGAAGAGCGGCACCGACCCGGTCGTGACGCTCAAGCGTGCGATGGACAACGTCAAGCCAACCCTCGAGGTCCGCAGCCGCCGTGTCGGTGGCGCGACCTACCAGGTGCCGGTCGAGGTCCGTACCCCGCGGCAGACCACGCTCGGTCTGCGCTGGCTGGTCCAGTACTCCAAGGCCCGCCGGGAGAAGACCATGATCGAGCGTCTCCAGAACGAGCTGCTCGACGCCAGCAACGGCCTCGGCGCCGCCGTCAAGCGGCGCGAGGACACCCACAAGATGGCGGAGTCCAACAAGGCCTTCGCGCACTACCGCTGGTAAGACCCCGCCGCGGGCCCGGAGATCCCCGGGCCGTCCGGCAAGTCGTACCGGTTCACGAGACGACGACGAAGAAAAGTAGGGATTGAAGTGGCCGCCGCAGACGCGCTTGCCAACGTACGCAACATCGGCATCATGGCGCACATCGATGCTGGTAAGACCACGACCACCGAGCGAATCCTGTTCTACACCGGTATCACGTACAAGATCGGTGAGGTCCACGACGGCGCCGCCACGATGGACTGGATGGAGCAGGAGCAGGAGCGCGGTATCACGATCACTTCCGCCGCCACCAAGGCCGAGTGGAAGGGTCACACGATCCAGATCATCGACACGCCCGGCCACGTCGACTTCACGGTCGAGGTCGAGCGGTCCCTGCGCGTGCTGGACGGCGCGGTGGCGGTCTACGACGGCGTGGCCGGCGTGGAGCCGCAGACCGAGAACGTCTGGCGTCAGGCGGACAAGTACCACGTCCCCCGGATGTGCTTCGTCAACAAGCTCGACCGGACCGGCGCCGACTTCTTCCGCTGCGTGCAGATGATGATCGACCGGCTCAACGCCACTCCGCTGGTCCTGCAGATCCCGATCGGGCTCGAGGCCGACTTCATCGGCGTCGTCGACCTGGTCGAGATGCGCGCCCTCACCTGGCGCGGCGAGACCGTGAAGGGTGAGGACTACGCGGTCGAGGAGATCCCGGCCGACCTGGCCGACTCCGCGAGCGAGTGGCGCGAGAAGCTGATCGAGACCCTGGCCGACGTCGACGACTCGATCATGGAGAAGTACCTCGAGGGCGAGGAGCTCTCGGTGGGCGAGATCAAGGCCGCCATCCGGCGCGCCACGATCGCCAGCAAGGCCAACCCGGTGCTGTGCGGCTCGGCGTTCAAGAACAAGGGCGTTCAGCCCATGCTCGACGCCGTGGTCGACTACCTGCCGTCGCCGCTGGACATCCCGGCCATCGAGGGCACCGCGACCGACGGCGAGACGCCGATGCAGCGCAAGCCGTCGAACACCGAGCCGTTCTCGGCGCTGGCCTTCAAGATCCAGACCGACAAGCACCTCGGCAAGCTCACCTACGTGCGGGTCTACTCCGGCACGCTCGACTCCGGCTCCCAGGTGGTCAACTCCACCAAGGACCGGAAGGAGCGGATCGGCAAGATCTATCAGATGCACGCCAACAAGCGTGAGGAGCGCGCCACCGCGCACGCCGGCGACATCATCGCCGTGCAGGGTCTCAAGCAGACCACCACCGGTGACACGCTCAGCGACCCGGCCAACCCGGTCATCCTGGAGTCGATGACCTTCCCGGAGCCGGTCATCCAGGTCGCCATCGAGCCGAAGACCAAGTCGGACCAGGAGAAGCTGGGCACCGCGATCCAGCGCCTCGCCGAGGAGGACCCGACGTTCCGGGTCTTCAACGACGAGGAGACCGGTCAGACCATCATCGCCGGCATGGGCGAGCTTCACCTTGACATCCTCGTCGACCGCATGCGTCGCGAGTTCAACGTCGAGGCGAACATCGGCAAGCCGCAGGTCGCGTACCGCGAGACGATCCGCCGCAAGGTGGAGAAGATCGAGTACACGCACAAGAAGCAGACCGGTGGCTCGGGTCAGTACGCCCGCGTCATCGTCGGCATCGAGCCCCTGCCGCTCACCGCGGACGGCCCGACCTACGAGTTCGTCAACGCCGTCACCGGCGGCCGCATCCCCCGGGAGTTCATCCCGTCGGTGGACGCGGGCGCGCAGGACGCCATGCAGTACGGCGTGCTGGCCGGCTACCCGCTGGTCGGTGTCAAGCTGACGCTGCTCGACGGCCAGTACCACGAGGTCGACTCGTCCGAGATGGCGTTCAAGATCGCCGGTTCGATGGTGATGAAGGAGGCGGCCCGCAAGGCCGACCCCGCTCTCCTCGAGCCGATGATGTCCGTGGAGGTCACCACCCCCGAGGACAACATGGGCGACGTGATCGGCGACCTCAACTCCCGCCGTGGCATCATCCAGTCGATGGAGGAGCGCTCCGGGGCCCGGGTTGTCAAGGCGCTGGTTCCGCTGTCCGAGATGTTCGGCTACGTCGGCGACCTCCGGTCGAAGACGGCCGGCCGGGCCAGCTACAGCATGCAGTTCGACTCCTACGCCGAGGTTCCGCAGAACGTCGCGAAGGAGATCATCGCGAAGGCGACCGGCGCGTAAGCGTCCCGGTCCAGACGCGTTGAGGCGCGTGCGGGTCGTCGCGATCCGCACGCGCGCGAGCAGTCGACAGAGTCCCAGTCGCCTTATCGGGCGTGCCGGGCAAAGTAATGATCAGTCCACAGGAGGACACCAGTGGCGAAGGCGAAGTTCGAGCGGACTAAGCCGCACGTCAACATCGGCACCATTGGTCACATCGACCACGGTAAGACGACGCTGACTGCGGCCATCACCAAGGTCCTGCACGACCAGTACCCGGACCTTAACCCGTACACCCCGTTCGACGAGATCGACAAGGCGCCGGAGGAGAAGGCCCGCGGCATCACGATCTCGATCGCGCACGTCGAGTACCAGACCGCGGCGCGCCACTACGCGCACGTGGACTGCCCCGGCCACGCCGACTACATCAAGAACATGATCACCGGTGCCGCCCAGATGGACGGCGCGATCCTGGTGGTCGCCGCGACCGACGGCCCGATGCCGCAGACCAAGGAGCACGTGCTCCTGGCCCGCCAGGTCGGCGTTCCGTACATCGTCGTGGCGCTGAACAAGTCGGACATGGTCGAGGACGAGGAGCTCCTGGAGCTCGTCGAGCTCGAGGTCCGCGAGCTGCTCAGCACCTACGAGTTCCCGGGCGACGACGTACCGGTCGTGCGCGTCTCGGCGCTCAAGGCGCTCGAGGGCGACGCGGAGTGGACCGAGCGGCTCATGGAGCTGATGAACGCGGTCGACACCGCGATCCCGCAGCCGGAGCGCGACACCGACAAGCCGTTCCTCATGCCGATCGAGGACGTGTTCACGATCACCGGTCGTGGCACGGTCGTCACCGGCCGGGCCGAGCGCGGCATCCTCAAGCCGAACGAGGAGGTCGAGATCGTGGGTATCCGCGAGAAGTCGACCAAGACCGTTTGCACCGGCATCGAGATGTTCCGCAAGCTGCTCGACGAGGCCCGCGCGGGTGAGAACGTCGGTCTGCTGCTGCGTGGCATCAAGCGCGAGGACGTCGAGCGCGGCATGGTCGTCATCAAGCCGGGCACCACGACCCCGCACACGGAGTTCGAGGGCCAGGTCTACATCCTCTCGAAGGAGGAGGGCGGCCGGCACACCCCGTTCTTCCAGAACTACCGCCCGCAGTTCTACTTCCGCACCACGGACGTCACCGGCGTCGTCACGCTGCCCGAGGGCACCGAGATGGTCATGCCCGGCGACTCCACCACCATGTCGGTCAAGCTGATCCAGCCGATCGCCATGGAGCAGGGCCTGAAGTTCGCGATCCGCGAGGGTGGCCGCACCGTCGGCGCCGGCACGGTCACGAAGATCAACGCCTGATCAGTACCCCGATTAGCGTTGCCGGGGAGTATCCGGCATACTAGTCAGGTTGCGTCCGCGCGGGTGGCCAGATTCTGGTGGGCTCAAGTGCCATCGGAGCTGGTCACCCTCGCCGGGTGTCCGGGTGTGTTTTTGGCCCGCCCGGCACCTCAGATCCCCGTGATCGAGTTGCTTGATAAGGCTGCATAGCGACGGCAGGCGCGACACGCCCGACCGCGGGGGTCGGACAACGCAGGATCAAGGGTCCTGCGGGCATACGAGAGCCACCGCTTTCGTACGTAGCGGCATCGAGAGAAGGAAACAGAAGCCACCATGGCGGGACAGAAGATCCGCATCCGGCTCAAGGCCTACGACCACGAGGTCGTCGACTCCTCGGCGCGGAAGATCGTGGAGACGGTGACGCGTACCGGGGCGCAGGTTGCTGGCCCGGTGCCGCTGCCCACGGAGATCAACCGTTTCTGCGTGATCCGTTCGCCGCACAAGTACAAGGACTCGCGCGAGCACTTCGAGATGCGCACGCACAAGCGTCTGATCGACATCATCGACCCGACCCCGAAGACGGTCGACTCGCTCATGCGCCTCGACCTTCCGGCTGGCGTCGACATCGAGATCAAGCTGTAGGGATCCGGACTGATGGACAGGCAAGTAAAGGGGATCCTGGGCGCCAAGCTCGGCATGACCCAGGTCTGGGACAACAACAAGGTCGTCCCGGTGACCGTGGTTCAGGCCGGCCCTTGTGTCGTGACCCAGGTCCGTACCGATGACAAGGACGGCTACAGCGCCGTCCAGCTGGCGTTCGGCAAGATTGACCCGCGCAAGGTCAACAAGCCGGAGAGCGGTCACTACGCCAAGGCCGGTGTGTCGCCGCGGCGCCACCTCGTGGAGCTGCGCACCACCGACGCCGGCGAGTACGAGCTCGGCCAGGAGGTCACCGTCGACTCGTTCCCGGTCGGCGCCCCGATCGACGTGACCGGCAAGACCAAGGGCAAGGGCTACGCCGGTGTCATGAAGCGGCACGGCTTCCACGGCCTCAAGTCGAGCCACGGCGTCGAGCGCAAGCACCGCTCGCCCGGCTCGATCGGCGCCTGCGCCACCCCCGGCCGCGTCTTCAAGGGCGTCCGGATGGCGGGCCGCATGGGCAGCCGGCGCTTCACCGTGCAGAACCTGACGGTGCAGGCGGTGGACACCGAGAACAACCTGCTGCTGGTCAAGGGCGCCGTGCCCGGTCCCAAGGGCGCGCTGATCCTGGTCCGTACCGCGGCCAAGAAGGGCGGTGCCAAGTGAGCTCGGTGGACGTGCTCAACGCCGAGGGCAACAAGGCCGGCTCGGTCGAGCTGCCCGGCGACATCTTCGACGTGCAGGCGAACATCCCGCTGATGCACCAGGTCGTGGTGGCCCAGCTCGCGGCCGCGCGGCAGGGTACGGCGAAGGCCAAGACCCGGGGCGAGGTCGCCGGTGGCGGCAAGAAGCCCTACAAGCAGAAGGGCACCGGTCGCGCCCGCCAGGGCTCGATCCGCGCGCCGCAGTTCACCGGCGGTGGCGTCGTGCACGGCCCGGTGCCGCGCGACTACTCCCAGCGGACCCCCAAGAAGATGAAGGCCGCCGCGCTGCGTGGCGCCCTCTCCGACCGGGCCCGCGACGGCCGCGTGCACGTGGTCGAGGCGTTCGTCGCCGGCGAGAAGCCGTCGACCAAGGCCGCGATCGCGACCCTGCGCAAGGCGACCGAGTCGAAGAAGGTCCTGGTCGTGCTCAGCAGCACCGACGAGCTGAACTGGCTCTCGCTGCGCAACGAGGTGACCGTGCACCTGATCGAGGCCGGTCAGCTGAACACGTACGACGTGCTGGTCGCCGACGAGGTGGTCTTCACCAAGGATGCTCTCGACGAGTTTTGCGACCTTGGGAGCAAAACCGGCGGGCAGAGCCTGGGCGTGCCGGCCGAGGCCTCCGAGGAGGGGAACAAGTGACCACCATCGCCGACCCGCGCGACGTCGTAATCGCGCCCGTCGTCTCCGAGAAGAGCTACAGCGTTCTCGACCAGAACTGGTACACGTTCCTCGTCCACCCGGACGCGAACAAGACCCAGATCAAGATCGCGATCCAGCAGATCTTCAACGTGCGCGTGCTGACGGTGAACACCGCGAACCGAGAGGGCAAGCGCAAGCGCACCCGGACCGGCTTCGGTCAGCGCAAGGCGACCAAGCGCGCGATGGTCAAGCTGGCTGACGGTGACCGTATCGAGGCCTTCGGCGGCCCGGTCAGCTAAGGGGTTGTAAAACAATGGCTATCCGTAAGTACAAGCCGACCACGCCGGGCCGTCGCGGCTCCAGCGTCGCCGACTTCGCCGAGATCACCCGGTCCACGCCGGAGAAGTCTCTGCTGGTCCCGCTGCCCAAGAAGGGCGGCCGCAACGTCCACGGCCGGATCACCACCCGGCACCAGGGCGGCGGCCACAAGCGGCAGTACCGGCTGATCGACTTCAAGCGGGTGGACAAGGACGGCGTGCCGGCCAAGGTCGCGCACATCGAGTACGACCCGAACCGCACCTCCCGCATCGCCCTGCTGCACTACGCCGACGGCGAGAAGCGCTACATCCTCGCGCCGAAGGACCTGAACCAGGGCGACCGGGTGGAGTCGGGACCGGGCGCGGACATCAAGCCGGGGAACAACCTGCCCCTGCGCAACATCCCGGTCGGTACGACGGTCCACGGTGTGGAGCTTCGTCCCGGCGGTGGCGCCAAGCTGGCCCGCTCGGCCGGTGTCGGCATCCAGCTGCTCGGCCGTGAGGGCGCGTACGCCACGCTGCGTATGCCCTCCGGTGAGATCCGCCGGGTCGACATCCGCTGCCGCGCCACGGTCGGCGAGATCGGCAATGCCGAGCAGTCGAACATCAACTGGGGCAAGGCCGGCCGGATGCGCTGGAAGGGCAAGCGCCCGACCGTCCGCGGTGTCGCCATGAACCCGATCGACCACCCGCACGGTGGTGGTGAGGGCAAGACCTCCGGTGGTCGCCACCCGGTCAACCCGGCTGGTAAGCCGGAGGGCCGTACCCGCCGCAAGGGCCAGGAGAGCGACAAGCTGATCGTTCGCCGCCGCTACGCCACCCGCAAGCGCGGGTAACGGGAGTAGAAGAAGATGCCTCGTAGCCTGAAGAAGGGCCCGTTCGTCGACGACCACCTGCTCAAGAAGGTGGAAGTCCAGAACGAGAAGAACTCGAAGAACGTCATCAAGACCTGGTCGCGGCGCTCGACGATCATCCCCGACATGCTCGGGCACACGATCGCCGTGCATGACGGGCGCAAGCACGTCCCGGTGTTCATCACCGAGGCCATGGTCGGGCACAAGCTCGGTGAGTTCGCTCTGACCCGTACGTTCAAGGGTCACGAGAAGGACGACCGCAAGAGCCGTCGCCGCTAAGAGCAGACACACGGATCAGAGGATTTAGGAGCTACAGCGATGCCAACGAAGGGCGACGCTCCGGTGCTTCCGGGCGCGCGGGCGGTTGCGCGGCACGTGCGCATCTCGCCGAACAAGGCGCGCCGGGTGGTCAACCTCGTCCGCGGTCTGCCCGCGAAGGAGGCGCTCACCGTCCTGCAGTTCGCGCCGCAGGCCGCCAGCGAGCAGGTCTACAAGGTGCTGGCCAGCGCGATCGCGAACGCCGAGAACAACGAGCGGCTGGACCCCGACGCCCTCCTCGTCAGCGAGGCGTTCGTCGACGAGGGCCCGACGCTCAAGCGGTTCCGTCCGCGGGCGCAGGGCCGGGCGTACCGGATCCGCAAGCGCACCTGCCACATCACGGTCGCCGTCGAGGCGGTCCAGGTGGCGCGGCCCGCCAAGAAGGCCGCTGCGAAGAAGGCCGCGCCGGCCAAGAAGGCCGCGCCGGCCGTTGAGCCCGAGAACACGGAGGAGTCCGAGTAATGGGCCAGAAAGTTCACCCCACCGGATTCCGGCTCGGTATCTCCACCGATTGGAAGAGCCGCTGGTTCGCGGACAAGCTCTACAAGGACTACATCGGCGAGGACGTCAAGATCCGCCGAATGATGTCCAAGGGCCTCGAGCGCGCCGGCATCTCCAAGGTCGACATCGAGCGCACCCGTGACCGGGTCCGCGTGGACATCCACACCGCCCGTCCGGGCATCGTGATCGGCCGCAAGGGCGCCGAGGCCGACCGCATCCGCGGCGAGCTCGAGAAGCTCACCGGCAAGCAGGTCCAGCTGAACATCCTCGAGGTGAAGAGCCCCGAGTCGGACGCTCAGCTGGTCGCGCAGGGCGTCGCCGAGCAGCTGTCCTCCCGGGTCAGCTTCCGGCGCGCGATGCGCAAGGCCATGCAGTCGGCCATGAAGAACCCGATCTGCAAGGGCATCCGGGTGCAGGTCTCCGGCCGCCTCGGCGGCGCGGAGATGAGCCGCACGGAGTTCTACCGTGAGGGTCGCGTTCCGCTGCACACGCTGCGGGCCAACATCGAGTACGGCTTCTTCGAGGCCCGTACCACGTTCGGCCGCATCGGCGTGAAGGTCTGGATCTACAAGGGCGACGCCGTGCCGGGTCGCGAGGCCGTCACCGAGGCTCCGGCGCGTCCGCGCCGCGACCGCGGGGACCGTCCCGAGCGCCCGCGCCGTGGCCGTTCCGGCTCGTCCGGCACGACCGCCGGTGGCACCGAGGCCGGCCGCGCGGCGGCGCAGGCTCGTAGTGGTGACACGCCGGCCGGCGAGAACGTCAACGACGCCGCGGTTGCCGCGGCTCCGGCTCCGGCCGAAACGCAGCAGGAGGGCTGACAGATGCTGATGCCGCGTAAGCCCCCGAAGGGCTTCCGCAAGCCGCACCACCCGGACCGCCACGGCGCGTCCAAGGGCGGCAACCGGGTCGTCTTCGGCGAGTTCGGTATTCAGGCGCTGGAGCCCGCGTACGTGACGAACCGGCAGATCGAGTCGGCTCGTATCGCGATGACCCGCCACATCAAGCGTGGCGGCAAGGTCTGGATCTCGGTCTTCCCGGACCAGGCCCTGACCAAGAAGCCGGCCGAGACCCGGATGGGTTCCGGCAAGGGCTCTCCCGAGTGGTGGGTGGCGAACGTCAAGCCGGGTCGCATTCTCTTCGAGATGTCGTTCCCGAATGAGACGATCGCGCGCGAGGCGATGCGCCGTGCGATCCACAAGCTCCCGATGAAATGCCGCATCGTTACGCGCGAAGTGGGTGAAAGCTGATGGCAGCGGGCGTTAAGGCAGCCGAGCTGCGCGAGCTCTCCGGCGAGGAGCTGGTTTCGCGTCTGCGGGAGGCCAAGGCGGAGCTGTTCAACCTTCGCGTGCAGGGCGCGACCGGGCAGCTCGACAATCACCGTCGGCTCCAGGTCGTCCGCAAGGACATCGCGAAGATCTACACGATCATGCGTGAACGCGAGCTGGGGCTCTCGGTTGCGCCGGATGAGGTGACCGCATGAGTGACGAGAGCACGACCCCGGTTCGCGCGACCCGTAAGGTTCGCGAGGGCCTGGTGGTCAGCGACAAGATGGACAAGACGGTCGTCGTCGAGGTCGAGGACCGTGTCAAGCACGCCCTTTACGGCAAGGTTCTGCGGCGCACCCGCAAGCTCAAGGTGCACGACGAGCAGAACGCGTGCGGCATCGGCGACCGGGTCCTGTTGATGGAGACCCGTCCGCTGTCCGCCACCAAGCGGTGGCGGGTCGTGGAGATCCTCGAAAAGGCCAAGTGAGTGCGTCGGGCCGGTCTCCCGGCCGGCCCGACACACCATCGTTCCGCCAAGCTTCGCCGTCCTGGTGAAGAACTGGCAGACATAGGAGACCCCAGTGATCCAGCAGGAGTCGCGACTGCGTGTCGCCGACAACACGGGTGCACGCGAGATCCTGTGCATCCGCGTGCTCGGCGGTTCCGGCCGCCGCTACGCGAGCATCGGCGACGTCATCGTGGCCACGGTCAAGGACGCCATCCCCGGCGCCGGTGTGAAGAAGGGCGACGTCGTCAAGGCGGTCATCGTCCGCACCAGCAAGGAGAAGCGCCGTCCGGACGGCTCGTACATCCGCTTCGACGAGAACGCCGCCGTCATCATCAAGGACGGTGGCGACCCCCGCGGTACCCGCATCTTCGGCCCGGTGGGCCGCGAGCTGCGCGACAAGCGGTTTATGAAGATCATCAGCTTGGCGCCGGAGGTGCTTTGATCATGAAGATCAAGAAGGGCGACACGGTCGTCGTCATCGCCGGCAAGGACAAGGGCGCCAAGGGCAAGGTCATCCAGGCCTACCCGCGGCAGGACAAGGTCATCGTCGAGGGCGTGAACCGCGTCAAGAAGCACGAGCGCATCCGCACGACGCAGCGCGGTTCCAAGACCGGCGGCATCGTGACCCAGGAAGCCGCGATCCACATCTCCAACGTGCAGATCTTGGATGACCAGGGCAAGCCCACCCGGATCGGCTACCGGATCGACGAGAACGGCCAGAAGGTCCGCATCGCACGTACGACCGGTAAGGAACTCTGATGACCTCCGCCACCGAGACCAAGACGCTGCCGCGCCTAAAGCAGAAGTACCGCAGCGAGGTTGTCGCCGCGCTTCAGGAGCAGTACAAGTACGGCAACCCCATGCAGGTTCCCGGCCTGGTGAAGGTCGTCGTGAACATGGGTGTTGGCGAGGCCGCCCGCGACGCCAAGCTGATCGACGGCGCCGTGCGCGACCTGACCACCATCACCGGTCAGAAGCCGCTGGTGCGGCGCGCGACCAAGTCCATCGCGCAGTTCAAGCTGCGGGAGGGTATGCCGATCGGCGCGAAGGTCACCCTGCGCAACGACCGGATGTGGGAGTTCCTGGACCGGCTGCTGTCGATCGCGCTGCCGCGTATCCGCGACTTCCGCGGCCTGGACGGCAAGAAGCTGGACGGCCACGGCAACTACACGTTCGGCCTGACCGAGCAGTCGGTGTTCCACGAGATCGACCAGGACCGGATCGACCGCACGCGGGGCATGGACATCACGGTGGTCACCACGGCCAAGACCGACGACGAGGGCCGGGCGCTGCTCAAGCTCCTGGGCTTCCCGTTCAAGGAGAACTGAGCATGGCTAAGAAGGCGCTGATCCTGAAGGCTGCCGCGAAGCCGAAGTTCGCTGTGCGGGCCTACACCCGCTGCCAGCGTTGTGGCCGGCCGCACTCGGTCTACCGCAAGTTCGGCCTCTGCCGGGTGTGCATCCGGGAGATGGCTCACCGCGGTGAGCTGCCCGGCGTGTCCAAGGCTTCCTGGTAACCCCATCCAACCGCCCCACCCGCCACCCATAGGCGGACTGAAGGCTGGTCTGAGATACCGCTTCGCCGTAGGCCCGGGATCCTGGGAACCCCGGCGAGAAAGGTTGACGAATACCCATGACGATGACGGACCCGATCGCAGACATGCTCACGCGTCTGCGTAACGCCAACCAGGCGTACCACGACAAGGTGACCATGCCCTTCTCGAAGATCAAGGCGAACATCGCCGAGGTCCTCAAGACCGAGGGCTACATCGCCTCCTGGTCGGCCGAGGAGCCCGAGGAAGGCGCCGTCGGCAGGCGTCTGGTCGTTGAGCTCAAGTACGGCCAGAACCGCGAGCGCAGCCTCGCCGGCATCAAGCGCGTTTCCAAGCCCGGACTCCGGGTTTACGCCAAGTCCGACGAGCTCCCGCGGGTGCTCGGCGGCCTGGGCGTCGCGATCATTTCGACGTCCCAGGGGCTGCTGACCGACAAGCAGGCCCGCAAGCGGAGCGTTGGCGGGGAAGTCCTCGCCTTCGTCTGGTAACTGGAGACTCAGACATGTCGCGAATCGGACGTAAGTCGATCCCGGTCCCGGCCGGCGTCGACGTCACCATCTCGGGCCAGACCGTCAAGGTCAAGGGCCCCAAGGGCGAGCTCTCGCACACCGTCGCCGAGCCCATCACGGTCGAGCAGGACGGCAACGAGCTGCACGTCAACCGCCCCAACGACGAGCGCAAGGCCAAGGAGCTGCACGGCCTCTCGCGTACCCTGGTCGCCAACATGATCGTCGGCGTCACCGAGGGCTACAAGAAGACGCTGGAGATCAACGGCACCGGTTACCGCGTGACCGCCAAGGGCAAGGACCTCGAGTTCGCCCTGGGCTTCTCGCACCCGGTCAACGTGAGCGCGCCGGCCGGCATCACCTTCTCGGTGGAGCGGCCGACCCAGTTCACGGTCGCGGGCATCGACAAGCAGCTGGTGGGCGAGGTCGCCGCCAACATCCGGAAGATCCGCCCGCCGGAGCCCTACAAGGGCAAGGGCGTCAAGTACCAGGGCGAGATCATCCGCCGCAAGGCTGGAAAGGCGGGTAAGAAGTGACCGTCTCCACGAACTGCTGGGCGAGGTCATCCGCCGGCTGTGTCAAGGCTCGAAAGGCAGGTAAGAAGTGACCGCCACGCTGCTCAAGCGCCGCAATGGCGGCGGTGTCGCCGCCAAGCGTGCCGTGGGAAAGGCGCGCCGGCACTTCCGGGTCCGCAGGAACGTCCGCGGCACCGCCGAGCGTCCCCGCCTGGTCGTCACCCGGTCCTCGCGGCACATCTCCGCGCAGATCATCGACGACCTCAAGGGCCACACGCTGGTTTCGGCCTCCACCCTCGACACCTCCCTGCGGGGCACCGAGGGTGACAAGAGCGCTCTGGCCGGCAAGGTCGGCGCGCTCCTCGCCGAGCGGGCCAAGGCCGCGGGCGTGTCCAAGGTCGTCTTCGACCGCGGTGGCAACAAGTACGCGGGGCGCATCGCCGCGCTGGCCGACGCCGCCCGCGAAGCCGGACTCGAGTTCTAGGAGGAATTGACCAATGCCTGGTCAGCAGCGCCGAGGCGGCGGGTCCGGCGGTAACACCGAGGGTGGCAACCGCCGGGACAACCGCCGTGAGGGCGGTCGCGGCAACGCGCCCGTCGAGAAGACCCCGCATCTCGAGCGGGTCGTCGCGATCAACCGGGTCGCCAAGGTCGTCAAGGGTGGTCGTCGCTTCAGCTTCACCGCCCTGGTGATCGTGGGCGACGGCGACGGCACGGTCGGCATCGGCTACGGAAAGGCCAAGGAGGTGCCCGCGGCCATCGCCAAGGGCGTCGAGGAGGCCAAGAAGCACTTCTTCAAGGTTCCGCGGATCGGTGCGACCATTCCGCACCCGATCACCGGTGAGGCGGCGGCGGGTGTTGTGCTGCTCAAGCCGGCCTCCGCCGGTACCGGCGTCATCGCCGGTGGCCCGGTGCGTGCCGTGCTGGAGTGCGCGGGCATCCACGACGTGCTCTCCAAGAGCCTCGGCTCGTCGAACCCGATCAACATCGTGCACGCGACGGTGGCCGCGCTGAAGGGCCTCGAGTCGCCGGAGAAGGTCGCGGCCCGCCGTGGCCTGCCGGTCGAGGACGTGGCGCCGGCGGCCATGCTGGCGGCGCGCGCGGAAGCGGCGGTGCACTGATGGCACGCTTGAAGGTCACCCAGATCCGGTCCGGTATCGGCCGCAAGCAGAACCAGCGGGACTCCCTGCGGTCGCTCGGGCTGAAGCGGATCAACGATGTGGTGGTCAAGGAGGACCGTCCCGAGATCCGGGGCATGATCTTCGCCGTGAACCACCTCGTGAGTGTTGAGGAGGTCGAGTAATGGGGATCAAGGTCCACCACCTCCGCCCGGCGCCCGGCGCCAAGACCGCGAAGACCCGCGTGGGTCGCGGTGAGGGGTCGAAGGGCAAGACCGCCGGTCGCGGTACCAAGGGCACCGGCGCCCGCAAGAACGTCAGTGCGGCGTTCGAGGGTGGGCAGATGCCCATCCACATGCGGCTGCCGAAGCTCAAGGGGCTGAAGAACAAGCCCCGCAACAAGGTCGTCTTCCAGGTCGTCAACCTGGACCGTCTCGCCGAGCTGTTCCCCGACGGCGGCGAGGTCGGCCCGGTGGAGCTGGCCGAGGCCGGCGCGGTCCGCAAGGGCCAGCCGGTCAAGGTGCTCGGCTCCGGCGAGCTGGGCGGCGTGTCGCTGACCATCTCGGCGCACGCGTTCAGCGAGTCGGCCAAGGAGAAGATCGCAGCCGCCGGTGGTTCCGCCACCGAGCTGTGAGGCTGTGGGGGTGCTCGCCCGGGCGCCGAGGAAACACGTCGCCCGGGCAGCATCCCCTTTGTGGCGTCTGACCTGGCATTTCTCCCGGCCGGTTGATGCCTACCCGCAGTGGGCCCTACCGTGACTCACTGCACCGCTCCAAGACTGTTAGAGTCCGTTCCCAGCTAGGGATATCGGTCGTCCGGACCGATGCCGTCCCCCATCCGCCGGACACGGCGGTAACCTCGCGCAGGAGGAAGAAGTTGCTCTCCGCCTTTACCAGTGCGTTCCGGACGCCTGACCTGCGCAAGAAACTGCTGTTCACAGTCGGCATCATCGCGCTGTACCGGCTGGGCGCCACCTTGCCCAGCCCCGGTGTGTCCTACACCAACGTGCAGACGTGTTTGAAGGCAGTGAACGACGCCAATGCCGGCGGCGGTGTCTTGAACCTGTTGAATCTGTTCTCCGGTGGTGCGCTGCTGCACCTGTCGGTCTTCGCGCTCGGCATCATGCCGTACATCACCGCGTCGATCATCCTGCAGCTGCTGACCGTCGTGATCCCCCGCCTCGAGCAGCTCCGCAAGGAGGGCCAGTCCGGCCAGGCCAAGATCACGCAGTACACCCGGTACCTGACGCTCGGCCTGGCGGTCCTCCAGTCCTCGGCGTTCGTGGCGCTGGCGCGCACCGGTCAGCTCTTCGGCAACGCATGCGACCAGACCGACCCCAAGATGCAGATCATCCCGGAGAACACCGGGCTGCCGATGTGGCTGACGCTCAGCATCCTGGTCCTGACCATGACCGCCGGCACCGGCGTGGTGATGTGGCTCGGCGAGCTCATCACCGACCGCGGCGTCGGCAACGGCATGTCGGTCCTGATCTTCACCTCGATCGCGGCCCGCCTCCCCGGCGAGGGCTGGACGATCAAGGAGTCGAGCGGCGTCGGCAAGTTCCTGCTCGTCCTCGGCCTGGTCCTCGTCATCATCTGCCTCGTGGTCTTCATCGAGCAGGCGCAGCGCCGGATCCCGGTGCAGTACGCGAAGCGCATGGTGGGCCGGCGCATGTACGGCGGAACCTCCACCTACATCCCGCTCAAGGTCAACCAGGCCGGCGTCGTCCCGGTGATCTTCGGCTCCTCGCTGCTCTACCTGCCGCAGCTGTACCTGCAGTTCTTCGACCAGAACAACCTCAAGGGCTACCAGATCTGGATCCAGAAGTGGCTCGTGGATCCGACGAGCATGCTCTACATCGGCGTCTACTTCCTGCTGATCATCTTCTTCACGTACTTCTACGTCTCGATCACGTTCAACCCGACCGAGGTCGCGGACAACATGAAGAAGTACGGCGGTTTCGTGCCCGGTATTCGCCCGGGTCGGCCGACTGCCGACTACCTGGACTTCATTCTCAGCCGGATCACGCTGCCGGGCGCGCTTTACCTCGGCATCATCTCGGTCATGCCGAACTTCTTCTTCATCTGGCTCAATCAACAGCAGTACCAGAACTTCCCGTTCGGCGGTGTCGCGGTGTTGATCATGGTCGGCGTGGGTCTGGAAACGGTGAAGCAGATCGAGAGCCAGCTCATGCAGCGCAACTACGAAGGGTTCCTCCGGTAGTGGCGGCGCGGAGCCGGGGGGCTCGCGCGTCGAGGATCTCAACTCACCGAAGCGAGGCGATGTAGGTGCGGCTGGTGCTGGTGGGCCCTCCAGGGGCCGGCAAGGGGACCCAGGCTGAGTTCATCGCCGCGCACCTGGCCGTACCGAAGATCTCGACCGGTGACATCTTCCGGGCGAACGTCTCGCAGGGCACGCCGCTGGGCGTCGAGGCCAAGCGGTACATGGACGCTGGGCAGCTGGTTCCGGACGAGGTGACCATCAACATGGTCCGGGACCGGCTAGCCGAGCCGGACGCCGGCGACGGCTTCCTGCTCGACGGCTTCCCGCGCACGGTGCCGCAGGCGTCGGCGCTGGACAAATTGCTCGCCGACCTGGGCACCGCGCTCGACCTGGTGATGGAGCTCGTGGTCGACGACGACGAGGTCATCCGGCGGCTCTCCGGCCGCCGGACCTGCCGCGGCTGCGGCAAGATCTGGCACGTCGAGTTCGACCCGACCAGCAAGGAGAACATCTGCGACCGCTGCGGGTCGGAGCTGTTCCAGCGCGACGACGACAAGGCCGAGACGATCGCCAACCGGCTCGTCGAGTACGCCGAGAAGACCGCGCCGCTGGTCGACTTCTTCGGCGCGCAGGGCAAGCTGGTGGGAATCGACGCGACCGGCCCGGTCGAGGACGTCACGGTGCGCGCCATCGACGCCCTGCGGTCGTACGGGGGCTGACATGCGCCGCCCCCAGCTGGACATTCAGCTGAAGACCCCCGAGCAGATCCAGAAGATGCGCGGCGCCGGCCTGGTCGTCGCCGCCGCGCTGGCGGCCATGCGGGACGCGGTCGCGCCCGGCGTCTCCACCGCCGACCTCGACGCGATCGCGGAAAAGGTGATCCGCGACGCCGGGGCCATCCCGTCGTTCAAGGGCTACCACGGCTTCCCGGCCTCGATCTGCGCCTCGGTCAACGAGCAGGTCGTACACGGCATCCCCCGGCCCGAGCAGGTGCTCGCCGAGGGCGATCTGATCTCGCTGGACTGCGGCGCGATCCTGGAGGGCTGGCACGGCGACGCGGCGATCACGGTGGGCGTCGGCGAGACCGACCCGGCGCTGCTCAAAATGGCCGAGGTGGCCGAGGACGCGATGTGGGCCGGCATCGCGGCGGCCGCGCGCGGCGCCGCCAACGGGCGGGGCCGGCTGACCGACATCTCCTTCAACGTGGAGAAGGCGGTCCGCAAGGCCGGCCGGTACGGCATCGTGGACGGTTACGGCGGGCACGGCATCGGCACCGAGATGCACCAGGACCCGCACGTGCTCAACCACGGCAAGCCCGGCAAGGGCGTGAAGCTGGTGCCCGGCCTGTGCCTCGCGATCGAGCCGATGATCACCCTGGGCTCGCCGCGGACGGTGGAGCTCTCCGACGGCTGGACCGTGATCACCCGGGATCGCTCGATGGCCGCGCACGTCGAGCACACCATGTGCCTGCTCGAGGACGGCGTCTGGGTGACCACCGCCGCCGACGGCGGCCGCGCGCGGCTGGGCGACCTGGTCACGGCCAAGCAGAACTGACCGGGCCCGGTCGCACGTGCGCCGGGAGGTTGGTGACGCGGTGAGACCAGGCTCGCCACCCGCGAGGTTGGGCTGGCATGCTGGGACGTATGGGGCGGGAGGACATGCGGGCCGGCGACAATGATCGCAAGGCCGTCGCGGAGCAGCTCAAGTCGGCGCTCGACGAGGGCCGGCTCGATCTGAGCGAGTACGACGAGCGGCTGCAGCGGACCTATGCGGCGAAGACGTACGCCGATCTGGACGGTCTGCTGGACGACCTGCCCGGCACGGTGCCCGTACGGCATGCTCAGATCCAGCCTGCGGCCCCGGCGCCGCCGGTCGGTGTACCCGCCAACCCTCCGGGCCCCTCGGGGCGTCAGGTGGCCAACTGGGTGGGCCCGTATGCCGGCGTCATCCTCGTGTGCACCCTGATCTGGCTGATCACCAGCATCACCTCCGGCCACCTCCAGTATTTCTGGCCGGTCTGGATGCTGATCCCGCTGATCCTCGGGGTGTTCGGCCAGTGGTTCGGCGACGGCGGCCGGAGGGATCGTCGCCGGCGCCGTCGTTGAGGCGAGTCGTCATGGTTGAGTACATGGGCCGGGAACAGATGCGCGCCGCCGACGCCGACCGCCAGCAGGTCGCCGAGCAGTTGCGCGCGGCGCTCGAGGAGGGCCGGATCGATCTCGCCGAGTTCGACGAACGCCTGCGGGACGCGTACGCGGCAAAGACCTATGGCGATCTCGACCGCTTGCTGACCGACCTGCCGAACGCCGCACCCGTCGTTCCCGCACCGCCGCGGGCGGTCGCGCCGGCGGCGACCGGACAGCGCGATCGGCTCACCTCCGCCTGGCTCGGGCACGTCTGGGGGCAGTGGGCCAAGGCGCTCGTGTTCTTCACGCTGATCTGGGCGTTCGGCTCGATCTTCTCGGGCGAGCCGGTGTTCTACTGGCCGGTCTGGATCGTCGGGCCGTGGGGGCTGGTGCTGCTGGTCCGCACGGCCGGCGGCCTGGCCTCGGGCGAGCCGCGCAGGCACGCCCTGGAGGAGGAGCACCGGCGGCGCCTGCGGGAGCACCGGCACGAGCGCAAGATGCTGTACCGGCGGGCGATCGCGGCCGGCGAGCTGCCGGCGAACCCGAGCAAGCAGCAGCGCAAGGCGTTCATCGCGGAGGCGATGGCCCGCGGCGACCTGCCGCCGAAGCCGCGAAAACCGGACGGCGAGGGGTGATCCGTCCGGTTTTGGGAGCGGCGACACACCCGACCCCGGGTCAGGGAGACCTCGGTTTGGCGTGGCGATAGGGCACGCGTACACTGGCTAGCTGGCGCGCAGCGTCCACTCCTGCATGTCCTCAGCGCTTCGGGGATGTGCGGGTGCCGCGGCTGGTCCGAGTGCAACTCGGGTATGGCGCTGCATGCTAGCCCCGAACCCCAATGTCAGGTAGCGGAGGACATGCCTAAGAAAGACGGAGCCATCGAGATCGAGGGCCGAGTGATCGAGCCCCTGCCGAACGCTATGTTCCGCGTGGAGCTCGCCAATGGTCACAAGGTTCTTGCGCACATCTCAGGCAAGATGCGGCAGCACTACATCCGCATCCTTCCCGAGGACCGAGTCGTCGTCGAGCTGTCGCCGTACGACCTGACCCGGGGACGCATCGTCTACCGCTACAAGTAGCCGGGGGCGGGGATGTCCCGTCCGTGCGCTCCTCGCTCGCGGCGGAAACCCCAATGAAACCCGATTGAGAGTTAAGGCAAACCGTGAAGGTCAAGCCGAGCGTCAAGCGGATCTGCAACAACTGCCGGGTCATCCGGCGGCACGGCCGCGTCATGGTCATTTGCAAGACCGACGCGCGCCACAAGCAGCGCCAGGGCTGAGCCCCAGCTGCCGGATCCGCATCACCAAAGCTCGTCCCGAGTCACGTCGTGACTTCACCCCTGGTCGGAGGCCAGGGCCCGTCCGGGCAGACGGGGTGGGAAGGGCACAGACCTCCGAACGATTTCGAGGAGTACGCCCGCTTATGGCTCGACTCGTCGGCGTCGATCTTCCCCGCGAGAAGCGGATGGAGATCGCGCTCACCTACATCTACGGGATCGGTCGCACCCGTTCCGTCGAGGCCCTGAACGCCACGGCCATTGACCTGAACAAGCGCGCCAAGGACCTCACGGACGAGGAGCTGGTCCAGCTCCGCGACTACATCGAGGCCAATTTCAAGGTTGAGGGCGACCTGCGCCGCGAGGTCGCCGCGGACATCCGCCGCAAGGTCGAGATCGGGGCCTACCAGGGCATCCGCCACCGTCGGGGTCTTCCCGTGCGCGGTCAGCGGACCCGGACCAACGCGCGTACCCGCAAGGGTCCGAAGCGCACGGTCGCCGGTAAGAAGAAGCCCGGTCGGAAGTAAATAGGAGCGCACTGACTTATGCCACCGAAGGCACGCGCTGGGGCCGCCGTCAAGAAGGTCCGGCGCAAGGAACGCAAGAACGTCGCCCACGGGCAGGCGCACATCAAGAGCACCTTCAACAACACCATCGTGTCGATCACCGACCCGACCGGTGCGGTCATCTCCTGGGCCTCCTCCGGCCAGGTGGGCTTCAAGGGCTCCCGCAAGTCGACTCCGTTCGCCGCCCAGCTGGCCGCCGAGGCCGCCGCGCGCCGGGCCATGGAGCACGGCATGCGCAAGGTCGACGTGTTCGTCAAGGGCCCCGGCTCCGGCCGGGAGACCGCGATCCGTTCGCTGCAGGCCGCGGGCCTCGAGGTCGGCCAGATCGCCGACGTCACGCCCCAGCCGCACAACGGCTGCCGTCCGCCGAAGCGTCGCCGGGTCTGAGGGAGATCTAGGAACAATGGCTCGTTACACAGGTGCGGACTGCAAGCGCTGCCGCCGCGAGAAGATGAAGCTGTTCCTCAAGGGCAGCAAGTGCGACGGGCCGAAGTGCCCGTTCGAGTCGCGTCCCTTCCCGCCCGGCCAGCACGGCCGCGGGCGGACCAAGGAGACCGAGTACCTGCTCCAGCACCGCGAGAAGCAGAAGGCCCGCCGCGTCTACGGCGTGCTCGAGAAGCAGTTCCGCGGTTACTACGAGGAGGCTGTCACCAAGCCCGGCAAGACCGGTGAGGTGCTGCTGCAGATCCTCGAGTCCCGTCTCGACAACGTCGTCTACCGGGCCGGCTACGCCGCCTCCCGGGACATGGCCCGGCAGCTGGTCAAGCACGGCCACTTCCTGGTAAACGGCGTGAAGGTGGACATTCCCTCGTACCGGGTCAAGGAGCACGACATCGTGACCACCCGGGAGAAGTCGAAGGAGATGACCCCCTTCGTCGTCGCCCAGGCGCAGGCCGGTTCCCGGCCGGTGCCGGCGTGGCTGGAGCCCATCCCCAGCGAGATGAAGATCCTCGTGCACACGCTCCCGTCCCGCGCGGTCATCGACACGCAGGTGCAGGAGCAGCTGATCGTCGAGCTTTACTCCAAGTAAGGCTCCATGGGATGCCGGCTGATGAAGCCGGCATCCCGAACCATCGGACGGCCATCAAATAGCGGGTGGCCTGACAGAAAGAAGAAACGCGTGCTCATCAGCCAGCGGCCGACCCTCTCGGAGGAGTCGCTCTCGGAGACCCGCTCCCGGTTCACCATCGAGCCTCTGGAGCCGGGCTTCGGCTACACCCTCGGCAACTCCCTCCGCCGGACCCTGCTGTCGTCCATCCCGGGCGCGGCGGTGACCAGCATCAAGATCGACGGCGTCCTGCACGAGTTCACCACGATCCCCGGTGTCAAGGAGGACGTGGTCGAGCTGGTCATGAACGTCAAGGAGCTCACCGTCAGCTCCGAGCACGACGAGCCGGTCAGCATGTATCTGCGCAAGCAGGGCCCGGGCGACGTCACCGCCGGTGACATCCAGCCCCCGGCCGGCGTCTCGGTGCACAACCCCGACCTCAAGCTGGCCACGCTGAACAGCAAGGGCCGGCTCGACATGGAGCTCACCGTCGAGCGGGGCCGTGGCTACGTCACGGCGGCGCAGAACAAGAACACCGGCGCCGAGATCGGCCGCATCCCGGTCGACTCGATCTACTCGCCGGTGATGAAGGTGACCTACCGCGTCGAGGCCACCCGTGTCGAGCAGCGTACCGACTTCGACCGCCTGATCATCGACGTCGAGTCGAAGGCGTCCATCTCGCCCCGCACCGCGCTGGCGTCGGCCGGCTCGACCCTCGTCGAGCTGTTCGGCCTCTGCCGCGAGCTGGACGAGACCGCCGAGGGCATCGACATCGGCCCGTCGCCCCAGGACGCGCAGCTCGCCGCCGACCTGGCCCTGCCGATCGAGGAGCTGGACCTCACCGTCCGGTCGTACAACTGCCTCAAGCGCGAGGGCATCAACAGCGTGGGCGAGTTGATAGGGCGTACGGAAGCCGATCTTCTCGATATAAGGAATTTCGGTCAGAAGTCCATCGACGAGGTCAAGATGAAGCTCGCCGGAATGGGCCTGGGCCTCAAGGACAGCGCGCCGTCCTTCGACCCGGCGCACGTCGTGGATTCGTTCGGCGACGTGGACTACGACACCGACGACTACCGCGAGACCGAGCAGCTCTAAGCGCTCGGCCCCCTTGCCATTCACAAGGAGCATCTGAAATGCCCACGCCCACGAAGGGTCCCCGCCTCGGCGGCAGCCCGGCGCACGAGAAGCTGATCCTGGCCAACCTGGCCACGGAGCTCTTCCGGCACGGGAAGATCAAGACCACCGAGACGAAGGCCAAGCGGCTGCGCCCGCTGGCTGAGCAGCTCATCACGAAGGCCAAGCGCGGCGACCTGCACGCTCGTCGCCGGGTGCTGACCGTCGTGCGGGACAAGGACGTCGTGTACGCCCTGTTCGAGCAGATCGCTCCGCGGTACGGCAACCGGCCGGGTGGCTACACCCGCATCACCAAGACCGGCCCGCGCAAGGGCGACGCCGCTCCGATGGCCGTCATCGAGCTGGTCGAGGAGCTCGAGGTCGCGGCCACCACGGCGCCGGCCAAGAAGTCGGCCCGCAAGGCCGCCGCGCGGCAGGACAAGGTCGAGGCCCTGGCCCGCGAGGACGAGGCGCCCGCCGCCACGGCCGAGCCGGACCAGGACGCCGAGGCGCCGGAGAACGCTTCCGGTGACAAGGGCGCCGAGGGCCCGGGCGACCAGGCCGAGGGCGAAGACACCAAGGCCTGATTCGCCACGACAGCTGGGTGAGGCCCGGCACCCCTCCCGGGTGCCGGGCCTCACTGTGTCCGAGGAGATCGATGGAGACCATTCGGCTACGACTGGACGTCTCGTACGACGGCGCCGACTTCTCCGGATGGGCGGCGCAGCCGGCCCGGCGGACCGTCGCCGGAGTGCTCACCGAGGCGCTGGGACGCCTGGTCGGGGCGGAGACCCCGCTGGGGCTGACCGTGGCCGGGCGGACCGACGCCGGGGTGCACGCCACCGGGCAGGTCTGCCACGTCGACCTGCCGCTGGACTCGTGGGCCGGCCTCGAGGGGTCGCTGCTGCGGCGGCTGGCCGCGCTGATGCCGCCGGACGCCCGGGTCCGGGCGATCACGCCGGTGCCGGCGTCGTTCGACGCGCGCTTCTCGGCGACCTTCCGGCGGTACGAGTACCGCGTCTCGGACACGCCGTGGGGACCGGAGCCGCTGCGGCGGCACGACACCCTGGGCTGGGTGCGGCCGCTCGACCTGGACCGGCTCAACGCGGCGGCCGCGGGCCTGGTGGGCGAGCACGACTACGCGGCGTACTGCAAGCGGAAGGAGCACGCCACCACGGTCCGGGCGATCACCCGGCTGGAATGGCGGCGGGATCCGGACGGCGTCTGCGTGGCCACCGTGCAGGCCGACGCGTTCTGCCAGTCGATGGTGCGCAGCCTGGTCGGGGCCATGCTGACCGTGGGCGACGGCCGACGCGAGCCGTCCTGGCCGGCGAGGCTGCTGAGGCTGCGGGAACGGTCGAGCGAGGTCACCGTGGCGCCGGCGCACGGGCTGACGCTGGTGGCCGTCGGCTATCCCGAGGAGGCCGAGTACGCGGCCCGGGCCGACGCGACCCGGCGGCTGCGGGCTTGAGGTCCGATACAGACCCTAAGGCCCCTCTGGGAGAGGCCCGGCCGGGACGCCGGCCGCGCGGCGGCCCAGGATCGTGGTGCCCAGGTAGCTGTCGACGAGGTCGACGGTGATCCGGGACGCGTACGGGTCGTCGGCGGCGACCACGCCGTCGTCCGGCCGGTTGATCACGCAATAGAGCAGGTAGTGGCCGCGGGTGCGCCAGCCGATCTGCGCGGTGGGCAGCGCGTCGGGGCCGAGTCTCGCGGCGGGCAGGGTGGCGAAGCTGCCGTCGCCGGTCTCCACCAGACGACGCAGCACATCGTCCACGTCCGCGGCGCCGGCCGCGTCGGCCAGGTTGAACACTCCCGCGGTCACCCGGTAGTCGCCGTACGGCGCCACCAGGCCGGCCCGCACCACCTGGCTGCACCCGTGCCCGGCGAGCAGGCCGCCCAGGCTGCCGGTGGTGGCGGTGTCGCAACTCGCGTCGATGTGGGTCAGCGTGATCCGGTACGGCCGCGCGCCCGCCGGCCGGACCGAGTCGCTGTCCGGGAAGACTTCTTCGACCGTGAGCGGATCGGCGTCGACCGTGCGCGAGGCCAGCATGCCGGCCGCGATCGAGTCCGGGCCGGCCGCCGCGCCGCCACCGCCGCGCCGGCCGGCCAGCACGAAGAACGCGGTCAGCGAGACCAGCGCGAGCAGGATCAGCGCGGCCAGCCCGCGAACCAGCAGCTGAGCGGTCCGCTGCGGCTCGCCGGCCGCGCGCGAGCGTTGCCGGGCCGGCGAGCGGTGCTGGCCGACGCCGCCGTTGCCGCGCCGGCCGGGCGGCCGGGCGGCGGCGATGACGCTGCCCAGCAGGGCCGGCGCGCCGCCGGGCACGCGATGCTCGCGGCGTTGAGGGGTGCCGTACAGCATGCATTTCACGCTAGGCGCGCACGCCGATCGATGGCCGGACACCATGTGCGGCACCCCGCCGCAGGTGGCGGGCCGGGGCGGCGGCAGACTTGCCGGGTGACCGCCGAGCATTACTTCAGCACCGAGCCCGCGACGCCGGCCCAGCGTGGCGAGATCGAGTTCAACGTCGCGGGGCGCGACTACCGGCTGGCCGTGGCGTCCGGCGTCTTCTCGGCCGGCCGGCTCGACCCCGGCACCGCGGTGCTCCTGCGCAAGGGCGACCTGCCCACCGCCGAGCGCGCCGGGGTCTTCCTCGACCTGGGCTGCGGATACGGCCCGATCGCGGCGGTGCTGGCCACCGAGTCGCCGCGGGCCACCGTGTGGGCGGTGGACGTCAACTCACGGGCGCGCGAGCTCACCGCCGCGAACGCGGCGACGCTCGGCCTGGCGAACGTCCAGGTGGCCGCGCCCGACGAGGTGCCCGGGGACCTCGTCTTCGACGAGATCTGGAGCAACCCGCCGATCCACGTGGGCAAGGCCGAGCTGCACGCGCTGATGGAGCGCTGGCTGCCCCGGCTGGCCCCGGCCGCGGTGGCCTGGCTGGTGATCAACCGCCATCTCGGCGGCGATTCGCTGCACGCCTGGCTCGTCGACCACGGCTGGCAGGTCGAGCGGGTGGCCAGCCAGAAGGGCTACCGAGTGCTGCGGGTGGGCCGGAAAACCGGCTGACCACGGCGGTCCGGCCCGGGAGAATGCTGCCCCATGGGTTACGTGGATGTCGCCGGGGTGAGCTATGTGCTGCCCGACGGCCGGGAGCTGTTCGCCGACGTGTCGTTCCGGGTCGGCGAGGGCGCCAAGGTCGCGCTGGTCGGGCCGAACGGCGCGGGCAAGACCACGCTGCTGCGGATGGTCGCCGGCGACCTGCCGACCCAGGCCGGGGGGATCGCGCGCTCCGGCGGGCTGGGCGTCATGCGCCAGTTCATCGGGATGATCGGCGACGACCGTACCCTCGAAGATCTTGCTTTGTCGTTGGTCGAGCCCGCCCTGGGCGACGCCGGCGCTCGGCTTGCCTCCGCCGCCGCCAGCCTGGACGAGACCGAGCGCAGCCAGATCGCCTACGCCAACGCCCTCGCGCACTGGGGTGAGGTGGGCGGGTACGACGCCGAGGTGCTCTTCGACACGGTGGCCGTCGCGATCCTGGGCAAGCCGTGGGACGAGGTGCGGCGCCGGCCGGTCCGCACGCTCTCCGGCGGCCAGCAGAAACGCTTCGCGCTCGACCTGCTGCTGCGCGGCCGCGACGAGGTGCTGCTGCTCGACGAGCCCGACAACTTCCTCGACGTGCCCGGCAAGCGCTGGCTCGAGCAGCGGCTCACGGAGTCGCCGAAATCGGTGCTGTTCGTCTCGCACGACCGCGAGCTGCTGGCCCAGACCGCCGACCGGGTGGTGGCGGTCGAGGGCGGCAGCGCGTGGACGCATCCGGGCGGGTTCGCCTCCTGGCACGAGGCCCGGGTGCACCGGCACGAAAAGCTCGAGGAGAACCGGCGCCGCTGGGACGAGGAGCATCAGAAGCTGCGCGAGCTGGTGCTGATGTACAAGCAGAAGGCCGCCTACAACTCCGATATGGCCTCTCGATATCAGTCGGCCCAGACCCGGCTGCGCAAGTTCGAGGAGGCGGGGCCGCCACCGCTGCCGCCCAAGGAGCAGTCGCTGCGGATGAACCTGCGCGGCGGGCGTACCGGCAAGCGGGCGGTGATCTGTGAGCAGCTCGAGCTCGAGAACCTGACGTTCCCGTTCGACCTGGAGATCTGGTACGGCGATCGGGTCGCCGTGCTGGGCGCGAACGGCACCGGGAAATCGCATTTCCTGCGGCTGCTGGCGGCCGGCGGCACCGACCCGGAAGCGGAGAACAAGCCGGTGGACGGGGCGCCGCTGGCCTACGTGGCGCACGAGGGCGTGGCGCGGCTGGGCGCGCGGGTCCGGCCGGGGCACTTCTCGCAGACGCACGATCGGCCGGAACTGCAGGAGCGGACGCTGGTCGAGATCCTGTGGCGGGGGGACGATCATCGGTCCGGCATGGACCGGGCCGGGGCGATGAAGGCGCTCAACCGGTACGAGCTGGCGGGGCAGGGCGATCAGCGGTTCGGCACGCTGTCCGGCGGGCAGCAGGCGCGGTTCCTGGTGCTGCTGCTGGAGCTGTCCGGGGCGACGGTCCTGCTGCTGGACGAGCCTACGGACAACCTCGACCTGGCGTCGGCGGAGGCGCTGGAGGAGGGGCTCAAGCAGTTCGAGGGGACGGTGATCGCGGTCACCCACGACCGGTGGTTCACCCGCTCGTTCGACCGCTTCGTGCTGTTCCAGGGCGACGGCGAAGTGATCGAGACCCCCGAGCCGGTCTGGGACGTGCGCTGAGCCGGCTGGCTGCGCTTCGCTCCGCGGGCGATCGCCTGGTAACCGGTGAGATGGCACGCGATTTTCGTCGCCGCAAACCCCGCGGCGTCGAAAACCGAGTGCCATCTCACCGGCGGCGATCGCTGGATTTTTGGTCGTGGGACGGTTAGCGTCCGGGGAGAAAGACAACCCCACGGGAGTCCGGATGCACCGGGCTGAGAGGGGGGCTGATGCGGCCCCCGACCGTCGAACCTGATCCGGATCATGCCGGCGCAGGGAGGAGCGTTCGTTGTTTCCTCGTTTGCACATCGTCACCGACTCGCTGGACGTGGTGCGCGGAGCCGTCGGGCACGGACCCGTTGCGATTCAGATCCGAGTCAAGAAGTCTGACCGGCTCGCGTACGAGCTGACCGTCGCCGCGCTGGAGGTGTGCCGGGCGGCCGGTGCGCTGTGTCTCGTCGACGACCGGGTCGGGGTCGCGCTCGCCGCCGGAGCCGATGGGGTGCACGTCGGGGCCGACGATCTGCCGGTCGCAGCGGTGCGGCGGGTCCTGGGTCCGTCGGCACTCGTGGGCGCCACGTGCCGGGATCCGGCAGCGGCGCGGGCGGCGGTGGCCGACGGGGCCGGCTATCTCGGGGTGGGGCCGGCGTTCGCCACGTCCAGTAAGGACGGTCTGCCGCCGCCGCTCGGGGCGGCCGGGATCGGGGCGGTGGTCGACGCGGTGCCGGGCACGCCGGTGATCGCGATCGGGGGGATCACCGCCGCGAACGCGGCCCAGCTGCCAGGTCATGGGGTGGCGGCGATCTCGGCGATCGCCCGGGATCCGGCCGGGGCCACCATCGAGCTGCTGAAGGTGCTCGCGCGATGACCGTCGCGGTCGTCGGGGCGGGCATCATCGGGCTGTCGATCGCGTGGCGACTGCGGGAGCGCGGCTTCGAGGTCACGGTGCTGGACAGCGGCGAGCGCGGCGCCTGGCACGTCGCGGCCGGCATGCTGGCGCCGGGCGGGGAGTCCGCGTTCGAGCAGCCGTGGCTGACCCGGCTGCTGGCGGAGTCCGGCGAACGGTGGCCGGCCTTCGCCGCGGCGCTCGGCGTGGACGTGGGCTACGACGACGCGGGGACGCTCGGGCTGGCGATGACCGCCGACGACCTGGCCGACGCGGCGCGGGTCTGGACTCGGCAGAAGCTGGCGCTGCTGCGCCCGTCGGAGCTGCGCGAGCGCGAGCCGGCCCTGTCGCCGCGGGTGCGGGCCGGGGTCTACGCGCCGACCGAGCGGCAGGTCGACCCGCGCAAGGTGGTGGCGGCGCTGCGCGACCGGCTGGACGGCCGGATCGTCGCGCGGCGCGTCGAAAGACTGTCCGACGTGGACGCCGACACCGTGGTGGTCGCGGCCGGCTGCGGAACGGCGGCGCTGACCGGGCTGCCGGTGCGGCCGGTGAAGGGGCAGGTGCTGCGGCTGCGCGGCGAGCCGGGGCTGCTGCGGCACGTGCTCGACGCGACCGTGGACGGCCGGCACGTCTATCTGGTGCCGCGGTCCGACGGCGAGATCGTGGTCGGCGCCACCCAGGAGGAGCGGACCGACCGGGCGATCACCGCGGGTGGGGTGCACGACCTGCTGCACGCGGCGATCGACCTGGTCCCGGGGCTGGCCGAGGCGGAGCTGGTGGAGACCACCGTGGGCCACCGGCCGGGCACGCCGGACAACGCGCCGCTGCTGGGGCGGCTGCGGGACAACGAGATCGTGGCGGCCGGGCATCACCGCAACGGGGTGCTGCTGGCGCCGATCACGGCCGACCTCATCGCCGGGCTGGTGGCCGGCGAGGAAGACCCATTGCTCGAGCACTTCGCGCCGGGGAGGTTCTGATGCGGTTGACGGTCAACGGGCGGGAGCTCGTCGAGACCGGGGACGGCCTGTCGGTCGCGGCCCTGGTCGAGCGGCTCACCGAGGCGCGGCGCGGGGTCGCGGTGGCGGTCAACGGCACGGTGGTGCCGCGGTCGACCTGGGCGACGAGCCGGCTCGCCGACGGGGACGCGGTCGAGGTGCTCACCGCGGCGCAGGGGGGATGACGATGCTGTTCGGGGAGTCCCGGCTCATCCTCGGCACCGGCGGCGCCACCAGCCTCGCCGCGCTCGACGAGGCGATCCGGGCGTCGGGAACCGAGCTGGTCACCGTCGCGCTGCGCCGGGTCACAGCGCCTTCTTCGACCGGGGCCGGGCCGGGCCTGCTGCCGATGCTCGACCGGCTCGGCGTGCGGGTGCTGCCGAACACGGCCGGCTGCTACACGGCCGGCGACGCGATCAAGACGGCCCACCTGGCCCGGGACGCCTTCGAGACCGACCTGATCAAGCTCGAGGTGATCGGCGACGAGCGGACGCTGCTGCCCGACGGGGTGGAGCTGCTGGCGGCGGCCGAGCGGCTGGTGGCCGACGGTTTCACGGTGCTGCCGTACACGAGCGACGACCCGATCCTGGCGCGCCGGCTGGCCGACGTGGGCTGCGCGGCGGTGATGCCGGCCGGGTCGCCGATCGGCTCGGGCCTGGGCATCTCCAATCCGCACCACATCCGGCTGATCCGGCAGTCGGTGGACGTTCCGGTGGTGCTGGACGCGGGCATCGGCACGGCGTCGGATGCGGCGCTGGCGATGGAGCTGGGCTGCGACGCGGTGCTCATCGCGAGCGCGATCACCCGGGCCGACGATCCGGCGGGGATGGCGGCGGCGATGCGGCACGCGGTGATGGCGGGCCGGCTCGCGTACGCGTCGGGCCGGATCCCCCGGCGCTTCCACGCGGTGGCGTCCACTTCGGACGAGGGGCTCGCGCGGTGGTGACGCCGAGCGGTCTGGTCCTGCTGACCGATCGACGGCTCGCCTCCGGCTCGCTCCTGACGGTGGTCGCGCGGGCGGTCCGCGGCGGCGTCGCGTGGGTCGTTCTCCGGGAGCGCGATTTGCCGTACGCCGAGCGAAGGGCGCTCGCCGTCGCCCTCCGCGACCTGCTCCCGCCGGGGCGGCTCATCGTCGCGGGGCCCGACCCGCTGGGCGCGGACGCCGTGCATCTCGCGGCGGCCGACCCGCTCCCGGCGGCCGTGGTCGCGCTGGTCGGCCGCTCGTGCCACGACACCCCACGACTGTCCATCGAGAACTACGTGACACTGTCGCCGGTTTATCCGACGCGGTCGAAGCCGGGTTACGGGCCGGCGCTGCCCCCGGCCCGGGCGGCCGGGATCGCGGGCGGCGTGCCGTGGCTGGCGCTGGGCGGGATCGACACGCCGGCGCGGGCCGCGGAGTGCGCCGCGGCCGGGGCCCGGGGCATCGCGGTGATGGGCGCGGTGATGCGCGCCGACGATCCGGAGCGGGCGTCGCGCGAGCTGGCCATGGCGTTCGGCAAGGCCCGCGCGGCGGCATCGGTGCGGACGCGATGACGCCGCCGGTGGTGCTGACGATCGCCGGCTCGGATTCCGGCGGGGGAGCGGGGATCCAGGCCGATCTCAAGACGTTCGCGGCGCTGGGTGCGTTCGGGACGTCGGTCGTCACGGCGATCACCGCGCAGAACACGCGGGGGGTCACCGCCATTCATCCGGTGCCGATCGAGGTGGTGGCGGCGCAACTGGACGCGGTGCTGTCCGATTTCGAGGTGGCGGCCGTGAAGGTCGGGATGATCGGCGACCGGGCGGTGGCCGAGCTCCTCCGGGCCCGCGGGGCGCAATTGCCCAACCTGGTGGTGGATCCGGTTCTCGTCGCCACCTCGGGAGCACGGCTCTCGGCCGCTGCGGTTGTCGAGCCCCTCGTCGCGTACGAAAGTATCTTGACGCCCAATCGGCAGGAAGCCGGCGCCCTCACGCAAAGCTCGGTCACGACGGCCGGGGAAATGATTTCGGCGGCTCGCCGGCTCGCCGCCGGCGGGCCGCGCGCGGTGGTGGTGACCGGCAGCGAGCAGGCCACCGACGTGCTGTGGCACGACGGCGAGATCACCGTGCTGCCGGGCGAGCCGATCGACACGATCAACAACCACGGTTCGGGATGCACCTTCTCGTCGGCGCTCGCGGTGCGGCTGGCGTTCGGCGACTCGGTGCCGTCGGCGGTGCGCGCGGCCAAGAAATACGTGACGGCCGCGCTGCGGGGTGGCCGGAAATGGCGGCTGGGCGCCGGGCCCGGACCGCTGGACCACTTCGCCTGATCTTTCGTGAGGCCCGGCGCCGGGGATGCGTGCGGCCATCAGTCGCCCGTTATGTACCTATTGTGGAGGAAAGATGAGGCGGAAGGTCTACGTCGAGGGTTCCCGTCCGGACCTGCGGGTGCCGTTCAGCGAGGTGCCGCTGAGCGACGGGAACGAGCCGGTGCGGCTGTACGACACGTCGGGGCCGGGCAGCGATCCGTCGGTGGGGCTGCCGCCGCTGCGGGCGCCCTGGCGCGGGACGCACGGGACGCAGCTGGCGGCGGCGCGCGCCGGGGTGATCACGGCGGAGATGGAGTTCGCGGCGATTCGGGAGGGGGTCGAGCCCGCGGTGGTGCGCGACGAGATCGCCGCCGGGCGGGCGGTGCTGCCGGCCAACCACCATCACCCGGAGTCGGAGCCGATGGTGATCGGCTCGCGGTTCCTCGTGAAGGTCAACGCGAACATCGGCACGTCGGCGGTGACCTCGTCGGTCGACGAGGAGGTCGAGAAGATGACCTGGGCGACGCGGTGGGGCGCGGACACGGTCATGGACCTGTCGACCGGGCCGCGGATCCACGAGACCCGCGAGGCGATCATCCGGAACTCGCCGGTGCCGATCGGGACCGTGCCGCTGTACCAGGCCCTGGAGAAGGTCAAGGGCGATCCGTCGCGGCTGTCGTGGGAGGTGTTCCGGGAGACCGTGCTCGAGCAGGCGGCACAGGGCGTCGACTACATGACGATCCATGCCGGGGTGCTGTTGCCGTACGTGCCGCTGACCGCCGCCCGGGTCACGGGGATCGTGTCGCGCGGCGGATCGATCATGGCGGCCTGGTGCCTGGCGCACCATCAGGAAAATTTCCTCTATACGAATTTCGATGAGCTGTGCCGAATATTTGCGAAATACGACATCACGTTCTCGCTCGGGGACGGGCTGCGGCCGGGGTCGATCGCCGACGCGAACGACGAGGCGCAGTTCGCCGAGCTGCGGACGCTGGGCGAGCTGACCCACCGCGCCTGGGAGCACGACGTGCAGGTGATGGTCGAGGGGCCGGGACACGTGCCGATGCACAAGATCAAGGAGAACGTGGATCTGCAGGTCGAGCTGTGCGGCGGGGCGCCGTTCTACACGCTCGGGCCGCTGACCACCGACATCGCGCCGGCGTACGACCACATCACCTCGGCGATCGGGGCCGCGATGATCGGGATGTTCGGCACCGCGATGCTCTGCTACGTGACGCCGAAGGAGCACCTCGGGCTGCCCGATCGGGACGACGTGAAGGCCGGGATGATCGCCTACAAGATCGCGGCGCACGCGGCCGACCTGGCCAAGGGGCACGCGGCCGCGCAGGCGTGGGACGACGCGCTGTCGAAGGCCCGCTTCGAGTTCCGCTGGGAGGACCAGTTCGAGCTGGCTCTCGACCCGGCGACGGCGCGCGCCTACCACGACGAGACGTTGCCGGCGGCGCCCGCGAAGACCGCGCATTTCTGCTCGATGTGCGGGCCGAAGTTCTGCTCGATGAAGATCTCGCACGAGATCCGGGAGCGTGGCATGCGCGACAAGTCCGACGAGTTCCGCGCCACCGGCTCGAAGGTCTACGTGCCGCTTTCGAGCTCGTAGTGCGTCCGGCTATCCGTTGCCGAGCCCGCTGACCCACTCGGCGACGTTGTCGGAGGGCTTTTGCTGCGGCTCGGGCTGCGGCCGGCCGCGGCGGGCCCGGCCCTTGGCCGGCTGCGGCGGCACCGGCGTGGGTGCGGACTTGACCGGCTGCGGCGGCACCGGCGTGGGTGCCGACCGGGCCGGCTGCTGCGGCACTGGGGTGGGTGCGGACCGGGCCGGCTGCTGCGGCACCGGGGTGGGCGCGGACCGGGCCGGCTTGAAGCCGTCGAACGGCGGCATGTCCTGCGTCGAGAAGACCCCGGTGTCGGACGGGCGCAGCTGCTCCTCGGGGCGCTGGGCGGCCGCGGCGGCGGCCTGGACGATGGCCGACTCGGGCTGGGCGTCGCGCTGGGGCAGCGGCGGGCGGTGCGGGGTCGCCGGGCCGGGTCCCGCGCCGTCCGTCGCGGGGGCGCGGCGGAGGACGGCCGCCAGGACCGAGCCGAGCACGCCGGCGCCGGCCGCGGTCATCGCCGCCCAGTACGGGACGGTCTGGTATTGGTCGTCGGCCGATCCCGGACCGGCGATGAGGTAGGCCAGCGTGAGCAGGGCCGGGCCGGCCAGCCCGGCGAGCGCGATGGCCAGCGTGGACCGGCCGCGGCGGCGTGCCACCCAGCCCAGCGCGATGCCGCTGACCAGGGCCAGCACGGGCATGGTGAACAGCGCCGTCCGCTTGGTGACGTCGGTGGGGAGGAACTCGGGGTCGAGCACGCCGAGGCGTACCGAAGGAAGGGTCTTGCCCGGCGCCATGGACGGCGCCACCGAGACCACCGCGACCACCCACACCGCGATGCCGACGGTCGCGAAGCTCCAGCGGGCGACCGGGCGGCTCAGGGCCGCGTAGGCGGCGAAGATGCCGGCCGCCGCGCCCAGCGCGGCGCAGATGCCGATCACCAGAACCGGCTGGACCCCGGCCACGTGGATGCTGCGGGCCGGCTGCATGGTCAGCGGCACGACCACCCCGGCGCCGATGGCCGCGGCCACCGCCGAGACCAGCCGGGTGCCCGCGCCGGACCCATTCGGCAGGCGGTGCCGGGCGGCCATGCCGCCGGCCACGGCCGCGGTCATGGCAAACCAGGCGACCCAGGCGAGTTGGGCTGTCCAGTGGTCACGCATGGTGATATCGAGCGTGCGGGTGAGCCCCACTATGCCGAGGCCGTACGCCAGGCCGAGCTGGCTTGCGCCGGCCAGCGCGGCAACGCCGAGCGCGACCCCCAACAGTTTGGCCGAGGTCCGGAATGCCATGCGGGGCACGTTACGGAATCCGTGCCCCGCGACGCCACTTTCTGGAGAAAGCTTTTGGCGGATCACTCTTCGTGTTCTTACGACGCCAGTCGCCAGCGTCCCGCCCGGGCCACCAGCAGGGTCAGCGCCTGCGGCATCAGGCCCGAATGGTTGGCCGGGGTGAGGCGGATCGGACCGGAGATGCCGTCCACCTGAGAGGTCTGGATGATCTGCCGGACCTGTTCGCGGTCGGCGCCCACCCGGGTGACGGCGGCGGCGATCAGGTCGGCCGCGTCGGCCGCGAACGAGGCGACGCCCGAGTAGCTGCCGTAGCGCGAGACGTAGTCGCGGAACCACTGCTTGCGCGAGGCCTTGGCCGGCGTCGTGGCGATCACGTCGTCGATCGCCAGGATCTGGGTGAACACCATCGTGGTGCTGTTGGTGGCGGCGGCCGCCGAGAGCGGGATGAACATGTCGCTCGCGGCGGCGGCGTCGAAGTAGATGCGGCCCTTGTAGCCGGCGCTCCGGGCGCCGGAGGCGGCGAGCGCGGCCTGGTCGGGCGAGGCCAGCACGACCAGCGCGCCGGGCTCGGTGTCGGTCAGCGTGCCGACGGCCTGGGTGATGTCGGTGGCGGCCGGCTTCACCGAGCGGGCGGCGGCCTCGTCGATGCCGGCCTTGGCGAGCTCGGCGTTCAGCGCCTTGTCGGCGCCCCGGCCGTAGTGGTCGTCGGCGTAGAGCACCGCGACGCTCGGCACGTTGAGCCGCTTGAGCTCGCTCACCATGGTGGCGGCGCTGTCGGCCGAGTTGGGACCGATCTTGAAGATGTACGGCCGCTCGCCGACCGGCTGGGCGATCTCGTCGGCGGCGGCCAGCGAGATGGTCGGCAGCTTCCGGTCGTTGATCGTCTTGACGTTGTCGAGCAGGCACTCCTCGCACGCGCCGGTCACGACGGCGGCCACCTGCGGGTCGTCGGCGAAGTTGGTGAGGTTGCTCAGCGACGCCTTCGGATCGGAGCGGTTGTCCTGGGTGCGCAGCTCCAGCTTTCGCTTGCCCAGCCGGCCGGACGCGTTGACCTGGTCGATCCGCAACTGGAGGGCGCGGCCGTAGGCGAGGTCCACGCTGGACGAGTTGTTCAGGTCGGCGCCGATCACGATGGTGTCGCCGTCACCGCCCGAGTCGCCGTCGTCCGATGTGCAGCCGGTCAGTCCGGCGACGAGAAGCGTCGAGGCCACGACGGATGCCATGGCGAGGCGGGGGAGCCTCACTGCGGTGCCTCCTCGAGGGGCGAAACGCGGAACACCGGCGGCAACGGTGACCGGCCGCGGGCGCGCCTGCTCGGACAACATGTCCGTCTGATCGCGCCAAACCTTGCCAACGTGAAGGCGGCAGGTCAAGCCGGTGCCGATTGCGGGCGCGGGACAGTCGTCCCACATATTGGTTGGAATCTTGACGGTGCTCCGTAACCGGAAAATCACAATCGGTGGTCGGCCGGACATTCGTGCACGTCAACACACGTTCGGTGTCGATTGTGGAACCGAAAGGGCTGTTACTCATCGGACAACAAGTTTGTTTCCGGGCAGACTCCGACTTCCCAAACCGCAACTGTCTCTGATGAAATCGCCGAGCCGCAGCCTCTGGCGGGCGAAGAGATACGGGGAATGACCACGGAGGAGAAGTCGTGAGCACCGGATCTTCGACCCAGGTGACGCGCCGTGGTGTCTTCCCCCGGCTGAGGGACGCACGGATCCGGGCCAAACTGGCCCTCATCCTGTTCGTTCCGCTCGCCGCGGTGATCGTGCTCGCGACCGCCCGTCTGGTCGACGTGAGTCAGCGTGCCACCGAGGCCGGCCAGGTCGAGAAGCTCACCCAGCTCGGCACCGACGTCTCCACCCTGACCCAGCTCCTGCACGACGAGCGGATGCAGGCCGCGGTGTACCTGGCGACGCCGGGCGCGCCGGTCGCCACCTACGACGCCACGGTCAAGAAGACCGACGCCGAGATCCAGTCCTACCGGGACCACCGGCAGGCGCTGGACGACCCGCCACCGGCCGTGCAGAGCCAGCTCGTGCAGATCGACGACAACCTGAACGCGCTCAACTCCACCCGCAGCCAGGTGGCCAAGAAGGACGGTCTCGGCGTGGCCGAGGCGATGTCCCGATACGGGGTCGTCCTGACCGACCTGCTCGGCTACGGCGACGCGGTGAGCCAGTACGCCGGTGACGACGAGGTCGGCGACAGCCTGCGGGCCACCAGCGCGTTCGCCAAGGCGAAGGCCGGCGCGGCCGAGCTCGACTCGATCGCCTACTCGGCGCTGGTCTCCAACGACCTCAGCAACGAGCAGCGGGCCTCCTTCATCGCGGCGCAGACCAGCCAGCAGGAGGGTCTGCTGACCTTCGCCGCGTTCGCCTCGCCGGAGCAGCAGTCCCTGGTGGACGACGTGGTCACCGGGGACGCCGTCAACCTCGCCGACCAGGTCTCGATCCAGCTCGGCCGCGGCGTGCCGGTGCCGGCCGCCGAGGTGACGAACGCCTACGGCGCCGTCGTCGACCTGATGCGCTGGGCCGAGCGGGAGCTGGAGAGCCGCAACATCAAGCTGGCCGCGGACGAGAGCGACTCGGTCGTACGCCAGGCGGCGCTCGAGGCCGCGCTGGTCCTGCTCGTGCTGATCGTCGCGATCGCGCTCGCGGTGATCCTCGCCCGCTCGCTCAACCTGTCGCTGCGCCGGCTGCGTGAGGGCGCGCTCGCGGTGGCCAACCGCGACCTGCCCGACGCCGTGGCCCGGCTGCGCGACGCCCGGACGCTCGGCGAGAGCGGCGCCGACGAGATCATCGGACAGATCCGCGACCCGATCCGGCTCACCAACCGCGACGAGATCGGCCAGGTCGCCCAGGCGTTCAACGTGGTTCACCGCGAGGCGGTCCGCATCGCGGCCGAGCAGGCGGCGCTGCGCACCACCGTCTCGGCGATGTTCCTCAACCTCGCCCGCCGCTCGCAGTCCCTGGTCGACCGCATGATCGGCGAGCTGGACAGCATCGAGCGCACCGAGGAGGACCCGAAGCGTCTCGCCCGGCTCTTCGAGCTCGACCACCTCGCCACCCGGATGCGCCGCAACGACGAGAACCTCCTCGTCCTGGCGGGCGCCGACTCCAGCGCGCCGCGCCGCGAGGACGCGCTGCTGGTCGACGCGCTGCGGGCCAGCCAGTCCGAGGTCGAGCTGTACAACCGGATCGAGTTCGGCACCGTCGACACCGACATCGCGATCGCGGCGCTGGCGGTCAACGACGTCGTCCGCCTGGTCGCCGAGCTCCTCGACAACGCCACCCGCTTCTCCCCGCCCACCACCACCGTGGTCGCCGACGCCCGGCGCATCCGCGACTACGTGGTGATCCAGGTGGAGGACCGGGGCCTCGGCATGTCCGAGGAGCAGATGGACCAGCTCAACCGCCGGCTCGCCGAGACGGCCGACGTGGATGTGGCCGCGTTCCGGCTGATGGGTCTGGCCGTGGTCAGCCGGCTCGCCAACCGGTACGGCATCCGGGTCGAGCTGCGCGCCAACATCGAGGGCGGCACGGTCGCCCAGGTGATCCTGCCGAGCAGCATCGTGGTGCTCCCGCACCGCGGCGGCGGGGCGCTGCCCAGCGGCGGGCAGACGCCGGAGCTCCCGGCGCCGACCGGCGGCTGGTCCTCCCGGGCGGCCACGGCGACCCTTCCGGCCATCTCGCCCGCCTCGGAATCCTGGTCCGACCAACCGGGTCATCCCTCGTTGCCGATGTTCCCGTCGCAGCGCCCGGCCTCGCCGGCGGCGCCGGCCGCGCCGACCCCGAACCGGCCGCCGCTGCCCACCCGGGTGACCAGGCCGGTGACCGCGGAGACCGCGCCGACCACGATGAACGGCTTCACCCCGAAGCCGATGGCGCCGACCCCGGCCCCGGCCCAGCCGGACTCGGGCAGCTGGGGGGCTGCCCTGGCCGCGATGCCGCCGGTGCCGGCCACGCCGGCGCCCGCGCCGGCCGAGGAGCGGAACGATGCTCCGATCTTCGTGCAGATGCAGCAGAGCTGGTTCCGCAACCATGACACGGCGGCCACCGAGGAGTGGGGGATGCCGACCGCCGGATACGCACCGCCGCCCAACTCGGGGTCCGCACAGCCGGCTTCGCCCGCGTCGCCGCCCCCGGCCGCACCACCCAAGGCCGCACCGCCCCAGGCTGCCCGATCCAAGGCCGCACCGCCCCAGGCCGCACCCGCTGCGGCAGCGCCGGCTCCGGCAGTGCCGGCTCCGGCGCCCGCCTCGCCGGCGCCGGCCGCACCGGTCGCCGACGCGACCGGACACAATGGATCATCGGTTCCGCGACCGCGCCAGTCGGCGGAGGACCGGTGGAAGACGGCTGCCGACGAAGGCTGGAAGCGGGCGATGGCGGCGGCGGAGCCCGTCGACGCCGGCACCACCCGGTCCGGCCTGCCCAAGCGTGTACCGCAGGCACAGCTCGTGCCCGGCGGCGTACAGGCCGGACCGCGCAACCAGAACCGTCGCAGCCCGGACGAGGTCCGTGGACTCCTGTCCGCGTACCACCGTGGTGTGCAACGAGGGCGTACGGACGGCACTGCCGAAGCCGCCACCCTCCAGGCTAAGGAGAAGGACCAGTGACCAGGCCCCCCACCATGCACGACATGGGCTGGCTGCTCAACAACTTCGCCAACAGCGTCGCCGGCATCGCCCACGTCGTGGCCGTGTCCGCGGACGGCCTGCTGTTGGCGTCCTCACGCGACCTCCCGACGGATCGCGCCGATCAGCTGGCCGCCATCGCCTCCGGCGTGGTGAGCCTGACCGAGGGCGCGTCCCGCATGTTCAGCGCGGGCGCCGTCCAGCAGACGATCATCGAGATGGACAGCGGATACCTGTTCCTGATGTCCGTCAGCGACGGTTCGTCGATGGCCGTGCTCGCGGCGCGCAGCTGCGACGTCGGCCAGGTCGGCTACGAGATGGCCCTGCTCGTGGAGCGGGTCGGCGCCGCGCTGACGCCCGCCCCGCGTGAGGCCGTCAGTCATTAGCCGGCGGACGGCCGGAAGGGGGTGATCGCGTCATGGGGCAGCCACAGGACCCACGGGGCAACCTGGTACGCCCGTACGCGGTCACGCGCGGACGGACCGAGCCACGCCGTGACATTCCGATCGAGGCGGTCCTGGTAGCCAGCCAGGCCGCCGTGCAAGAGGCCCGGTTCGCCGGGCACGACAAGTACCGCATCGCGGTGCTCTGTGAGGCGAAACCGCAGTCCTTGGCCGAGATCGCGGCCCTGACCCGGCTCCCGCTGGGTGTGGGCCGGGTCCTGGTCGCGGACATGGTCGCCGACGGACTGCTGTCATTGCACAGCGCCGCTCCCAAGAAGGGCTTCACGGAGCGGATGGATCTGCTGGAAAGGGTGTTGAGTGGACTTCGCAAGCTCTGAGCGGGCGGGGGCGCAACCCAGGGAGATCACCTCCGCGAAGATCGTCATTGCGGGCGGCTTCGGCGTCGGCAAGACGACGCTCGTCGGATCGGTCTCCGAGATCGAGCCCCTGACCACCGAGGCGCTGATGACCTCGGCCGGTCAGGGCGTCGACGACGCGTCCAAGGTGCCTGGCAAGGAGACGACCACGGTAGCGATGGACTTCGGCCGCATCACCATGGCCGACGACCTGATCCTCTACCTCTTCGGCACCCCCGGGCAGACCCGTTTCTGGTTCATGTGGGACGAGCTCATCCGGGGCGCCGTGGGCGCCGCCGTGCTGGTCGACACCCGCCGGATAGCCGACGCCTTCGCGCCGCTGGACTACTTCGAGAACCGGCACCTGCCGTACATCGTGGCCCTCAACTGCTTCGACAACGCGCCGCGCTACGAGCCGGACGAGGTGCGCGAGGCCCTGGCGATCCCGCCGCACGTGCCGCTGGTGCTGTGCGACGCCCGCCATCGGGACTCGGTGAAGGGTGTGCTCGTGCAGGTCGTCGAGCACGCGATGGCCACGCTGGTGGCCGAGCAGAGCGGCGGATACCCGGCGGTCGTCGGCTGAGCCGGCCCTCGATTCGGGAACCGGCCCATGTCGGAAGCCGGCCCATGTCGGAAGCCGGCTCAGTTCGGGAGCCGGTATCCCCGTTTGACCACCGTTTGGACCACTCCGGGCGCGCCCAGGCCCGCCCGGAGCCGGGCCACCGCCATTTCCACCGCGTGCTCGTCGGCCCCCCGGGGGAGCGCGTGCAGCAGCGCGGCTCGGGAGAGCACCCGGCCCGGCACGGCCGACAGCGCCCGCAGCACGGCCATCGAGGCCGGGGCGAGCGGGCGCAGGTCGCCGTCGACGATCGCGGCGTGTCCCCGCAGGGTCAGCGAGTGGCCGGCCACCTCGAGGGTGACCGCCCGCTTCGGCAGCTCCTCGACGATGGTGCGGACCAGCGCGCTGAGCCGGGCCCGCGCCGGCGCCACGATCGGCACGTCCAGCCGGCGCAGCGGCGCGGCGGTCACCGGGCCCACGCAGGCCACCATCACGTCGGCGCGCAGCGCCTCCAGCAGGCCGTCGGTGGTCGGCCCGGCCGCGCGCAGCAGCGCGTTCACGGCCGCGGCGCTGGTGAATGTCACGGCGTCGACCAGCCGCGCGGTGACCAGGTCGACCAGCCGGTGCAGCGGCGCGGGATCGGTGGGCGGGCCCCAGCGGTAGACCGGCACCTCGATCACCCGGGCCCCGGCCGCCTGCAGCGCCTCGGTGTACTCCGGCTGGCTCTCGCCGTGTAGCTGGAGCACCACCGTCAGGCCGCGGACGCCCCGGGCCTTGAGGTGGTCGACGACCTCCTCGTAGCTCTCCGTTTCGGGGGACCACTTGTCGTGCAGGCCGGCCGAGCGGATCGCGGCCCGCGCCTTCGGGCCCCGGCCGATCAGGTACGCCCGGCCCAGCGACGTCCGCAGCGGCTCGGCCAGGCCCCAGCCCTCGGCGGCCTCCAGCCAGCCGCGCAGGCCGATGCCGGTGTTGACCAGCACGACGTCGGGTGGGTTGTCGAGGCAGGCGCGGGTCGCGGCCCGCAGCTCGGCGTCGTCGGCGATCGGGACGATGCGCAGCGCGGGCGCCAGGACCACGCGGGCGCCCCGGCTCTCGAGCAGGCTCGCCAGCTCGTCGCGCCGCCGGTCGGCGGTGACCCCCACCGTGTACCCGGACAGCGATGCCGCAGGCTGTGCCAGGGCCCCCGCCCCGATCACCGTCCGGCGGGTCATTGGTTTTCGAGAAGTCGCGGCGTGGCCGTACGGTCCACCGAAGGGCACGCTCGGAGCCCGCCGTCCTCAGCGTCGACCCGCTCCCATGTCACGCCTGCGTTCTCCGCCGTACCTCCGCCCGGCGCACACCGCGACTCCTCCTCGCCGAGCCGGGGAACCGGCTCGGCAGTCACCGTCAGGTCCGTCCTCAACCCTGACGGTGGCCTATCAATAGTGCTCCGTCCCCGCACGCGGCGGCTATGCCTGACCCGCGTCCTCGAGGGGTGTGCACCATCGGCCATCCCCGAAGCCTGCCGCCGGGGGATTTCACCACGGCGTCCCGTTTGTTTCGAGCCTGCTAAGAGCCGCCGGCCTGTGGCCTTGCCGACACTTATCCCCCGCCGGATCCCGGCGTCGGGTGCGTCGTGCGCGCGGAGTATGCTGGATCGGCATATTGTTGGGGGTCCGGCAGGACCGTCGTTTTGACCACGCGCCGCGCGGCCGGGTATTGTTGCCTGCTGTTGTGTGACAGCCGTTCGCGCTCGAGACATCTTGTGCTCGGGGCGACCAGCGCGCAGCCCCAGACCGACGACAAGACAAGGTAATTCTGTGCGTACGTACAGCCCGAAGCCGGGTGAGATCGAGCGTCAGTGGCACATTATCGACGCTTCTGACGTCGTCCTGGGCCGCCTGGCTACCCACACCGCCAACCTTCTGCGTGGCAAGCACAAGCCGACCTTCGCGCCGCACGTCGACACCGGCGACTTCGTGGTGATCATCAACGCGGGCAAGGTGGCTCTCACCGGCAACAAGCGGCAGACCAAGGTCGCGTACCGCCACTCGGGCTACCCGGGCGGTCTCAAGCAGGTCGGCTACGAGGAGCTGCTGTCGAAGCGCCCCGAGAAGGCGATCGAGCTGGCCGTCAAGGGCATGCTGCCGCACAACAAGCTCGCGCGGCAGATCATCAAGAAGCTGAAGGTCTACCCGGGTGCCGAGCACCCGCACGCCGCTCAGCAGCCCCAGCCGTTCGAAATCACCCAGATCGCGCAGTGAGCGCGGGAGAAGGCAGCAGCATGTCCGACATCATCGAGCCCGAGGTCGTCGAGACCGTCGAGGAGCCCGCTGAGACGGTCGTCGTGGTCGAGACGCCCGCGCCGGCCCCGGTCCGCGCCCCGCGTCCCGGTGACCGTCCGATCCAGACCGTCGGCCGCCGCAAGGAGGCCATCGTCCGGGTGCGCCTCATCCCCGGCACCGGCAAGATCGTCTGCAACGGCCGTGACCTCGAGAGCTACTTCCCGAGCAAGGTGCACCAGCAGCTCATCCGCGAGCCGCTGACCACCGCGGAAAAGGCCGAGCAGTTCGACGTGATCGCCAACCTCCGCGGCGGTGGCATCACCGGCCAGGCCGGCGCCCTGCGCCTCGGCATCGCCCGCGCGCTGATCACCAGCGACCCGGACGACCGCCCGGCCCTCAAGAAGGCCGGCTTCCTCACCCGTGACGCCCGGGTCAAGGAGAGCAAGAAGTACGGCCTCAAGAAGGCCCGTAAGGCTCCGCAGTACTCGAAGCGCTGATCGCTTGACAGGCGGCCGGGTTCGCCCCTTCCGGTTTGGGGGCGGACCCGGCCGTTTTGCTTTCCACTGAAAGGAAGCTGCCCATGGGGCGACTGTTCGGGACCGACGGCGTGCGCGGGCTCGCCAACGGCGACCTGACCCCGGAACTGGCCCTCTCCGTCGCGGTCGCGGCGGCCCGGGTCCTGGTCGAGAGCGACAGCAGCCACCAGCCACTGGCGATCGTCGGGCGTGACCCGCGGGCCAGCGGCGAGATGCTCGAGGCGGCCGTGGTCGCCGGCCTCACCAGCGCCGGCGCCAATGTCGTACGCGTCGGGGTGCTGCCGACGCCGGCCGTCGCCTACCTGGTCGCGCAGACCAACGCCGACCTCGGCGTGATGCTCTCCGCCTCGCACAACCCGATGCCCGACAACGGGATCAAGCTGTTCGCGGCCGGCGGCACCAAGCTGCCCGACGACCTCGAGGCCCGGATCGAGCGGGCGATCGAGGACGGGCACGGGCTGATCGGCCGGCCCACCGGCGGCCGGATCGGGCGGGTCCACGACCTGCTGGACGGCGCCGAGCACTACGTCAAGCATTTGGTCGGCTCGACGCCGCACCCGCTCAGCGGCATCAAGGTCGTGGTGGACTGCGCGAACGGCGCGGCCAGCGAGGTGGGGCCGACCGCGTACGAGGAGGCGGGCGCCGAGGTCATTGCCATCCACGCCGAGCCGGACGGTCTGAACATCAACGAGGACTGCGGCTCGACCCACATGGAGAAGGTGCGCGAGCGGGTCGTCGCCGAGGGCGCCGATCTGGGCATCGCGCACGACGGCGACGCGGACCGCTGCCTGGCCGTCACCGCGTCGGGTGACGTCGTCGACGGCGACCAGATCATGGCGATCCTGGCCCTGGCCATGCGGGACGCCGGCACGCTCACCGACGACACGCTGGTCGCGACCGTGATGAGCAACCTGGGCCTGCGGATCGCCATGAAGCAGTCCGGCATCAAGCTGATCGAGGCCAAGGTCGGCGACCGCTACGTGCTGGAGGAGCTCAACGCGGGCGGGCTGGCGCTCGGCGGCGAGCAGAGCGGGCACATCGTGATGCCGGCGTACGCGACGACCGGCGACGGCGTGCTGACCGGGCTGCACCTGATGGCCCAGGTGGCGGCGTCCGGCAAGTCGCTGGCCGACCTGGCCGCGGTGGTGCACAAGCTGCCGCAGGTGCTGATCAACGTACGGGTTTCGGACCGGGAGGCCGGCGCCACCGCCCCGGCCGTTCTGGCGGCCGTGGCCGCGGCCGAGGCGGAGCTGGGCGAGACCGGGCGGGTGCTGCTGCGTCCGTCGGGCACCGAGCCCCTCGTACGCGTCATGGTGGAAGCCGGCGCCGAGGATCAGGCCCGGGCGATCGCCTCGCGGATCGCCGACGAGGTCCGGGCGTTCTAGGGTTTCAGCTTCGACAGGCGCTGGGCCGCCTCCTCGATGACCTCCTCGCGCTTGCAGAAGGCGAAGCGGATCAGGTGGCGGCCCTCCTCCGGGTGGTCGTAGAAGACCTCGGTGGGCACCGCCACCACCCCGCACCGGGCCGGTAGCTCGCGGCAGAAGTCGGCGCCGCCGCGGTCGCTCAGCGGGGTGATGTCGGTAGTGACGAAGTACGTGCCCTCGGACGGCAGGACCGTGAAGCCGGCCTCGGTGAGGCCGGTGACCAGGCGGTCGCGGCGGGCCTGCAGGCCGGCGCGGAACTCGGTGAAGTAGGCGTCGGGCAGGTCCAGGGCGACCGCCACGGCGGGCTGGAGCGGGCCGGCGTTGACGAAGGTCAGGAACTGCTTGACCCGCGCCACGGCGGACACCAGGGCGGCGGGGCCGGTGGCCCAGCCGACCTTCCAGCCCGTGCACGAGAAGGTCTTGCCCGCCGAGGAGATGCGCAGGGTGCGCTCCAGCATCCCGGGGAGGGCGGCGAGCGGGGTGTGCCGTTCCGGGGCGTCCGCGAAGACCAGGTGCTCGTAGACCTCGTCGGTCACCGCGTAGGTGTCGTGCGCCTGGCAGAGCTCGGCGATCAGCGCCAGCTCGGCCCGGGTGAAGACCTTGCCGGTCGGGTTGTGCGGCGAGTTGAGCAGCACCAGGCGAGTGCGCGGGCCGAACGCGGCGCGCAGCTCACCCTCGTCGAAGCGGTAGCGGCCGTCCGGGCCGGGGCGCAGGGTCACCGGGCGGCGGACCGCTCCGGCCAGGGTGATGGAGGCGGCGTACGAGTCGTAGTACGGCTCGAAGCACACGACCTCGTCGCCGTACTCGCACAGCCCGAGAATCGCGGCCGCGACCGCCTCGGTGGCGCCCGCCGTGACCACGACCTCGCTTTCGGGGTCGCGCTCGAGGCCCCAGAATCGTCGCTCGTGCCCGGTGATGGCGGTGCGGAGGGCGGGTATGCCGTAGAGCGGCGGATACTGGTTGGCCGGCCCGCTCCGGGCCACCGCGTCCAGCATCTCCCGCGGGCCGTCGGTGTCCGGAAAACCCTGACCCAGGTTGATCGAGCCGGTGCGCAGAGCCAGCGCCGACATCTCGGTGAAGATCGTGGTGCCGAACGCGCGCATGCGCTCGACCAGGGGATCGTTCGTCATCTCAATCCAGGGCCAGATGGGTGCAGGTGACCGTCGCGAAGTTCGCGTCGTCGGAGGTCTTGGACTTGACCTCGGCGCCGTCGACCGAGGCCTTGCAGCTGACCGTGCCGGCGCTGGCGCCGACCCGCAGGACGACCACCGAGAGCAGGGCCGGCGTCTCCATCCGGGTGGTGAGCTTCCAGGGCAGTTTCACGTCGCTGAGCCGGACCGGGGTGCTGCCGGCCTTCTCGAGGTAGAGGATCGAGACCGGGCCGTCGCCGGTGACCTCGTAGGTCACGCTGATCTCGCGGCCGCCGCCGGTCGCGTCGGTGGGCAGCTCGGTGGGCAGGCCCGGGAAGGTCGGCGCCTCGGTCGGCACGTCGAACGGCGCGGCCACCTCCTTGGCCTTGTCGGCGACGCGGCGGGCGACCAGCACGCCGGCGGTGACGACGCCGCCGCACAGCAGCAGCGCGACGGCCAGGATGACCGCGACGAGCGGGGCGTTGCTCTTGCGCGGCGGGGGTGGCGGCGGCGCGTAGCCGGGCGCGGCGTAGCCCGGCGGTGGGGCGTATGCCGGTGGGGGCGGGTAGCCGCCGTAGTCGGGCGCGTAGCCGGGTGGGGCGTAGTTCACCGGGCCCTGTCCGATTGGGCCCTGTCCGATCGGGCCCTGTCCGATCGGGTCCTGGCCGGCCGGGCCCTGGCTTGTTGCGTTGTGGCCGGCCGGGCCGTGGCTCACCGGCGGGAACTGGGCGGTCGGCGGGTAGTCCGGCTCGGGAATGGGCGCCGAGCCGGGCGTGAAGGTCGGCGCCGGTGGCTGGTAGGGCTCGGGGGAGAGCGTGTCGCCGGAGGGCGTCGACCAGGGCTGCCCGGAGATCGGCGCGCTTCCGCCGGGCGGCGTCGGCTCCTCCGGCGGTGGGGTGTCGTGCTGGTTGGTCAAGCGTCTCTCCCGGGGCGGCGTGATCGTGCGGCGCGCAAGCCGACGGTACGCCAACAACGCCATCGGCGGGCGCCGGGCATCTCGCTCTGGGTCATCTTCCGGATACACTTTCGAGCAACTCGGATGCTCGAAAGTGTGCTTCTCGAGCATGCGTCATGAGCGATCGTCGGCTACGCTGCCCCGCATGTGTGGCATCGTGGGTTACGTCGGCGGTCGGCCGGCGCTCAGCATCGTTCTCGACGGCCTTCGCCGGCTCGAATACCGCGGTTACGACTCCGCCGGGGTCGCCGTGGTCGACGGGGACACCGTCCTGACCGAGAAGAGGGCCGGCAAGCTCGCCAATCTGGAGAAGGCCCTCACCCAGCGGGCCGGCGACAGCATCGCCACCGGCAGCACGGCGATCGGCCACACCCGGTGGGCCACGCACGGCGGCCCGACCGACCGCAACGCCCACCCGCACCTGTCCGCCGACGGCCGGGTCGCGGTCATCCACAACGGCATCATCGAGAACTTCGCCCGCCTGCGCGGCGAGCTGGAGTCGACCGGCGTCGAGTTCGCCAGCGACACCGACACCGAGTGCGCCGCCCACCTGATCGCGGCCGAGATGCGGGAGTTGCGCTCGTCCGGCGCCGCCCCCGGCCCGGCGCTGCTGGCCGAGGCGATGCGGCGCACGGTGCGCCGGCTCGAGGGCGCCTTCACGCTGCTGGCCGTCGACGTCGACGTGCCCGGCGCGGTGGTCGCCGCCCGGCGCAACTCGCCGCTGGTGGTCGGCCGTGGCCAGGGGGAGAACTTCCTGGCCAGCGACGTCTCGGCGTTCATCGAGCACACCCGGGACGCGGTCGAGCTGGGCCAGGACCAGGTCGTCCTGATCACCCCCGAAGGCATCGAGATCACCGGCTTCGACGGCGCTCCCGCCACCGGCACCGAGTTCCACATCGACTGGGACGCGAAGGCCGCCGAGAAGGGCGGCTACGACTACTTCATGCTCAAGGAGATCGCCGAGCAGCCGCAGGCCATCGCGGATACCCTGCTGGGCCGGCTCTCCGACCGCGGCGAGATCGTCCTCGACGAGGTGCGCCTCACCGACCAGGACCTGCGCGACGTCGACAAGATCTTCATCGTGGCCTGCGGCACCTCCTACCACGCCGGGATGGTCGCGAAGTACGCCATCGAGCACTGGGTGCGCATCCCGTGCGAGGTGGAGCTGGCCAGCGAGTTCCGCTACCGCGACCCGATCCTGGACCGCTCGACCCTGATGATCGTGATCAGCCAGTCCGGCGAGACGATGGACACGCTGATGGCGCTGCGCCACGCCAAGGAGCAGAAGGCCCGGGTGCTCGCCATCTGCAACACCAACGGCTCGACGATCCCGCGCGAGTCCGACGCGGTGCTCTACACCCACGGCGGCCCCGAGATCGCGGTGGCGTCCACCAAGGCGTTCGTCACCCAGCTGGTGGCCTGCTACCTGATCGGCCTGCACCTGGCCCAGATCCGCGGCGTCATGTACGCCGACGAGGTCGCGGCCGTGGTCGAGAAGCTCAGCAGCACCCCCGAGGCGCTGACGAAGCTGCTGGGCCAGATGGAGGACGTGCGAGCCCTGGCCCGCGACCTCAAGACGGCGTCCACGGTGCTGTTCATCGGCCGGCACGTGGGCTATCCGGTGGCGCTCGAGGGCGCGCTGAAGCTCAAGGAGCTCGCCTACATGCACGCCGAGGGCTTCGCGGCGGGCGAGCTCAAGCACGGCCCGATCGCCCTGATCGACCAGGACACGCCGGTGGTGTGCGTGGTGCCCTCCCCGGCCGGCCGCGGCGTGATGCGCGACAAGGTCGTCTCCAACATCCAGGAGGTCCGTGCCCGCGGCGCCCGCACGATCGTCATCGCCGAGGAGGGCGACGAGGCCGTCAAGGCCTACGCCGACCACCTGATCGCGGTCCCGCACACGCCGACCCTGCTGGCCCCGCTGATGACCACGGTGCCGCTGCAGATCCTCGCCTGCGAGATCGCCGCCGCCCGGGGCCTGGACGTCGACCAGCCGCGAAACCTCGCCAAGTCCGTCACCGTCGAGTAAGCCCCGCCGGGCGTCATCGGGCGGTGCCGAGCGTGATGGCGGCCAGCATGTCGAGGGATGGGCTGCCGCGGTCCCAGTAGCCGAGGTGGCCCGCACCGGGGGCGCTCGCGAAGGTGCGGGCGCCGAAGGACGGGTCGCTCGGGTTGTGGCCGAACCACAGGTCGCGCTCGGGGGATCCGAAGGCGATCGCCGGGCCGAGGACCGGCACCAGGCGCGAGATCGCCAGATCGCGGGCCAGGGCGGCCGGTCCGGGCGTCGCGTACTGGATGATGTCGCTGCTCGACGTGGTCGACCAGACCCGGCCCGGCGGGGTGGCCAGGTCGCGGACCGAGTCGACACCGACGCCGGGCGAGCCGACGAAGACCACGTTGTCGGCGGCCAGGCCGCTCCCGGCGGCCGCCTTGCCGACGACCAGCGAACCGTAGCTGTGACCGACGACGGTCAGCCGGGCCGGCGAGCCGCCGGGTGGGGCGCCGGGCGTGGCGTCGGCCGTGGCTCGTAAGCCCTCCTGGAAGCGGCGCAGCGCGGGCGCTCCCGCCTCGGCCCGGCGGGCGCTCGCGGCCTCGTCGACGAAGTCGGGCGCGTCGTAGTCGAGCCAGAGCACGGCGCTGGTCGATGCCGCCGGGGACAGCTCCGTCGCCCGGAGGGCCACCCGCTCGGCGCGGGACAGCTCGCCGCCGAACGACGCCAGCTCGGCCGTCATCCCCGGCACGTGGGTGACGACGTGGCCGGCCCGGTCGGGGTCGCCCAGCGCCACCACGACCCGGCCCTCCTCGCTCAGGTCGAGCCGCAGCAGGTAGGCCCGCGGGCCGTCGTCGTCCGCCAGCCGGTCGGCCAGTGTGTCGAGGCCGTGCCGGAGGCTCCGCAACCTCGGCCGCTCCCCGCCGTGCGCCTGGGCGAGCGCCTGCTCGACCTGCTCCCGGCGCTCGTCGAGGAGCAGCCGGTTGGCCGCATCGCGGTCGGCGGCGGGTATCCCGTCCAGCGGGGCCAGCCGGGACGGCTCGGTCGCCAGGAGCCACAGCCGCTCGGCCGGGTCGAGCCCGGCCCACCAGAGCCGCACCTCGGCCGGCGAAGCCGTGCAGTCGGGTAACGCTGACCGCGCCGACGCCGCCGAACCCGGCAACCACGCCGGCCCGGCCAGGCGGCGGACGGCCGCCTCGATCCGCTCCAGACGCTCGGCCGCCGTCTCGTCGGCGACCGACGCGATCGCGACGGCGGCCCGCAGGTCGTCGGCCACCCCGTGCGCGGCCGGACTGCCGCGCACGACACCCTCGTCGTCGACGGTCAGGCCCAGGCGGTGGGCAGCCGCCAAGGCCCGGGCCAGCGACTCCTTGGCCCGGGTGAGCGCCGCCGCGAACTCGCTGGCCGCCTGGTCGGCCTGCCAGCACAGCACCCGGAACAGGACCAGGCCGCGCCACACGGCCGTCAACCGGGCCGCGGCCGCACTGGCCGCCGCGCCGGACCAGGCCGCGCCGAGACGTACGAGATCGGCGCCGAGCCGGGCGGCCAACCGGCCGGCCCGGGCGGCCCAGTGCCGCCAGGCGTGCGCGACCGCACGCCAGCGGCCAGGGTCGGCGACGCGCAACCGGGCGTAGCCGGCGGCGGTCGACCACACCATCGTCCGCGAGACGGCGGCCGCGACGGGCCCGTCCGTCGCCGTCATCGGGACAGCCCCCGTCATCGGGACAGCCCCCGTCATCGGGACAGCCCCCGTCATCGGGACAGCCGCCATCATCGGGACAGCCGCCATCATCGGGACAGCCGCAAGCGGGTCGCGGCGCGGGCGTCGGCCTCCTCGTAGGCCGCGGCGGCGGCCAGCACCTGGCGGGCCGTCTGGGCCGTGTCGGCGCCCAGGTGCCACAGCTGCTGCCGGGCGGCTTCCGCGGCCAGCATCGCGGCGTCGGTGGCCTGCCAGCGCGGAATGCGCGGCACCGAGGGCGCCGACGCCGCCGCCGCCGTTGTCTCGGCCGCCGTGGCGTTCAGGGCGGAGGCGGCGCGACGCATCTCCTCGGTGTCGGCCTCGAGATCGGGATTCATCGGCAACCTCCATGCGGGGCAACGGGATGCGCCGACCTTAGGGGCCGGGGACCGGCTCCGGAGGCGCCTGTGGACAACCGCGCTCCCGCGTACGCCCGGGTTGTCCACAGGCCTTGCGCCGTCGGCGGCCGTGCGTTAGCCCGCAGCGCGACCCCATGCCGACCGATAGGGTTGGGCCGTGATTGTGGCTGTCGGCATCGATGTAGTCCTGGTGGACCGCTTCGCCCGCGCCCTCGAACGCACCCCGCTGCTGGGGGATCGGCTGTTCACCGACGGTGAGCGGCTGAGCGGCTCCGGCAGTCCGCGCTCGGCCGAGTCGCTCGCCGCCCGGTTCGCGGCGAAGGAGGCGGTGGCCAAGGCGCTGGGTGCGCCGGCCGGCCTGCTCTGGCACGACTGCGAGGTGGTCGCCGACCCGGACGGGCGGCCCTGGTTGACCGTGTCCGGTACGGTCGCCGCGGCCGCGGCGGAGCGTGGCATCGCCCGGTGGCACCTCTCGCTCTCGCACGACGGCGGCATCGCCTCGGCGATGGTCGTGGCCGAGTCCTGAGCAACGGCCCGGCCGGCGCGAACGCGAAATTGTCGTACCCGGGCCGTAGAACCGACGGCATCACGAACGGCTTGGGAGGGCAGGACGGATGCGGCAGGCATGGCGGGTCGCGGACGTGCGAGCGGCCGAGAAGGCGCTGATGGCGACGCTGCCGGAGGGCACGCTCATGCAGCGCGCCGCGGCCGGCCTGGCCCGGCGTTGCGCGCTGCTTCTGGAGGACGACGGCGGGGTGTACGGCGCGCGGGTGCTGCTCCTGGTCGGCAGCGGCGACAACGGCGGCGACACGCTCTACGCGGGCGCCGCGCTGGCCCGCCGGGGCGCCCAGGTGCGGGCGCTGCTGCTACGGCCCGACCGGGTCCACCTGGCGGGTCTGGCGGCGCTGCGGGCGGCCGGCGGCCGCTCGGTGCGGGAGATGCCCGACCGGGCCGATCTCGTGCTGGACGGCATCGTCGGCATCGGGGCGAGCGGCGGGCTCCGGGCGCCGGCGGCGGGTCATGTCGCCCGCCTGGGTGACCTGCGCGGGCGCTCCGGCGGCCGGCCGCCGGTGGTCGCGGTCGACGTGCCGAGCGGGGTGGCGGTCGACACCGGCGACGTGCCGGGCGAGGCGGTCACGGCCGACGTCACGGTGACCTTCGGCTGCCTCAAACCGGCCCACGTGGTCGGCCCGGCCGCGGTGCGCTGCGGGCAGGTGGAGCTGGTCGACATCGGGCTCGGCCCGGTGCTGAGGGCCGGCCCCGCGGTGCGGGTGCCGGATGCCGCCGACATCGCCGAGTGGTGGCCGGCCCCGGGCCCGGCTTCCGACAAATACACCCGCGGCGTGGTCGGCATCGCGACCGGGTCGGCGCAATATCCGGGGGCCGCGCTGCTGTCGACGAGCGGAGCGCTGGCCGGCCCCACCGGCATGGTGCGCTACGCGGGGAGCGCCCACCGCGAGGTGGTTCGGGCGCATCCGTCGGTGGTCGCGGTGAGCCGCGTCCTCGACGCCGGCCGGGTGCAGGCCTGGGTGTGCGGCTCCGGCCTCGGCACCGACGACGAGGCGCGCACGACGCTGCGCACGGTGCTCGCCACGTCGGTGCCGGTGGTGCTCGACGCCGACGCCCTGACGCTGCTGGTGGACGGCTCGCACGCGGAAGACCTGCGCCGGGACGCGCCGCTGGTGATCACGCCGCACGACGGGGAGTTCAAGCGGCTGGCGGGCGAGGCGCCCGGCGCCGACCGGGTGGGCGCCGCGTGCCGGCTGGCCGCCTGGATCAACGCGGTGGTGCTGCTCAAGGGCGACCGGACGATCGTGGCGACGCCGGGCGGCGAGGTCTGGGTCAACCCGACCGGCAGCTCCGCGCTGGCCACCGCCGGCAGCGGCGACGTGCTCGCCGGCCTGCTCGGCTCGCTGCTGGCCGGTGGGCTGTCGCCCGAGCGGGCGGCGATCGCGGCGGCGTACGCGCACGGCCTGGCCGGTCGCTGGGCGGCCGACGACGGCCCGGTGACCTCGTCCGACGTCGCGGCCGCGCTCCGGCCGGCGGTGGCGGCGCTGCTGGAGTGAGCCGCCGGTGGCCCGAGGGCGCCGCTTCCGCTCGTCGCGACGCACCAGATCCACAGGTCGAGCGGGTGGGCCGCCGTAACGGAAATCGTCATACCGATCAGTAGGCTGGGAATCATGTGGCAGGCCGAGGTCCGGATCGATCTGGACGCCATCCGGGACAACGTGGCGCTGATGCGCGCCGGCACGACCGCCGAGGTGATGGCGGTGGTGAAGGGCGACGGCTACGGGCACGGCATGCTGCCGTCCGCCCGGGCGGCGCTGGCGGGCGGGGCGACCTGGCTCGGCGTGGCCACCCTCGGCGAGGGGCTGGAGCTGCGCCGGGCCGGCCTGGACGTGCCGGTGCTGGCCTGGCTGCACTCGCCGGGCATGCCGCTGCACGACGGGGTCGCGGCCGGCATCGACCTGTCCGCGAGCTCGCTGCCGATGGTCGGCGAGCTGGTCGAGGCGGCCCGCCGCGCGGAGCGGCCGGCACGCGTACACCTGAAGCTGGACACCGGCCTCTCGCGCGGTGGCGCCACGGCGGCCGAATGGCCGGCGGTGCTGGAGGCCGCGGCGAAGGCGCAGGCCGACGGCGTCATCGACGTGGTCGGGGTGTGGAGCCACTTCGTCAGCTCCGACGCGCCCGGCGACGAGATCACCGACCGTCAGCTCGCCGCGTTCGCCGACGGGCTGGCCGTGGCCGAGCGGCTCGGGATAGCCCCGCGCTATCGGCACATCGCCAACTCGGCGGCCACGCTCACCCGCCCCGACGCCCACTACGACCTGGTCCGGCCGGGCATCGCGGTCTACGGCCTGTCGCCGGTGCCGGGGGAGACGTTCGGCCTGCGCCCGGCGATGACCGCGCGGGCCCGGGTCGCGCAGACCAAGCGCGTCCCGGCCGGTCAGGGCGTCTCGTACGGCCACGCCTATTTCACCGAGCGCGAGACGACGCTGGCACTGGTGCCGCTCGGCTACGCGGACGGCGTGCCGCGCGCCGCGTCGAACGCGGGGCCGGTGCAGCTGGGCGGCAAGCGCCGCACGGTGGCCGGCCGGGTCTGCATGGATCAGATCGTCCTCGACGTCGGCGACGACGAGGTGGCAGCCGGCGACATCGCCACGCTCTTCGGCCCGGGCGACGACGGCGGTCCGACCGCCGACGACTGGGCCGAGGTGGTCGGCACGATCAACTACGAGATCGTGACCCGGTTCGGCAGCTCGCGCGTCCCCCGGGTGTACGACGGCGCCGCGGGCACGGTGACGGCCGCGTGAGCCCCAAGATCCCGCGGCGCCGGGCCAAACAGGTCGGCATCGCCGGCGCCGCGATCGGCGTGGTGGCGGCCGGCCTGGCCACGGCGTTCGCGGTCGAGCGCGCGCTGGTCCGCCGCTCGGTCAACGCCCCCGGCGACCCGCACGCCGACGAGGACTTCGGCGACCAGCCCTTCGACGCCCAGCTCACCGTCACCGCCGCCGATGGCACCGACCTGCACGTCGAGGTGGTCGAGCCGACGGAGCCGACCGACAAGCCGACGATCGTCTTCGTGCACGGCTTCGCGCTGGACATGGGCACGTTCTACTTCCAGCGCAAGCTGTTCGGCGAACGCGGTGATCATCGGCTGGTCTTCTACGACCAGCCCGGCCACGGCCGGTCGGGCAGGCTCAAGTCGGGCAACTACGACATCGCCGGGCTCGGCGAGTCGCTCGCCGCCGTGCTGGACGCGACCGTGCCGGACGGCCACATCATCCTGGTCGGCCACTCGATGGGCGGCATGACCATCATGTCGTTCGCCGAGAAGTATCCGCAGTGGTTCGGCGACCGGGTCACCGGCGTCGTGCTGATCTCCACCTCGGCCCGGCTGGTCGACCGCGCCAAGCTGGCGCTGCCGTCGCTGGTCGCGCGGGCCAGCGCGCCGTTCTTCCCGCTCTGGGGGACCGCCGCCCACCTGGGCGGCAACGTGATCGAGCGGGCCCGGTTCGCCTCCTCCGACCTGGCCTGGCTGCTCACCCGGCGGTACGGCTTCGGCGACGCCAAGCCGAGCCCGTCGTTGGTCTCGTTCGTGGAGGGGATGAACGGCAAGACCTCGGTCGAGACGCTGACCAGGTATTTGACGACGCTGTACAACCACAACCGCTATCCGGCGCTGGCCGCCCTGCGCGGGGTCCCGGTGCTGGTCATCGTCGGCGACCGGGACTATCTGACCCCGGTCGCGCACTCCGAAGAGATCATCAAGCGGCTGCCCGACGCCCGGCTCGTAACCGTCGAGAACACCGGCCACATGGTCATGCTGGAGAAGTCCGACGAGGTCAACGCCGCCATGCTGCCGTTCGTGGAGAAGATCTCATGAAGCTCGCCACGGTCGAGGACACCCGGGCCTTCGGGCGGCGGCTGGCCGGCATCCTCCGGGCCGGGGATCTGCTGCTGCTCACCGGCCCGCTGGGCGCCGGCAAGACCGCCCTGGTGCAGGGCATCGGCGCCGGGCTGGGCGTCGACGGCGCGATCACCTCGCCGACCTTCGTGATCGCCCGCGTGCACCGGGGTCCCGTCCCGCTGGTGCACGCCGACGCGTACCGTCTCGGCGACCGGCCCGACCCGCGCGCCGAGATCGACGACCTCGATCTGGACGCCTCGGCCGAGGACGCGGTCACCGTCGTGGAGTGGGGCGCGGGCCTGGTCGAGCAGCTCAACGACGAATATCTCCAGGTCCGGATCGACCGCCTGGACGACGACACCCGGGTGGTGGAGCTGGTGCCGCACGGCGGCGACTGGGCCACCCGCTTGACCCGACTGGAGAGCCAGTGAATCTTCCCGACCTGCTGCCGGCCGAGTGGCGGGACGAGCTGACCCCCTTCCTCGACCCGGAAGGCACGGCGAAGCTCGGCGAGTTCGTGGCCGCCGAGTATGCGGCGCACACCATCTATCCCCCGATCGAGGACCTGTTCGCGGCGTACCGGCTGTGCCCGCCGGCCGAGACCCGGGTGCTGATCCTCGGCCAGGACCCGTACCACGGGCCGGGGCAGGCGCACGGGCTGAGCTTCAGCGTCCGCGACGGCGTCCGGATCCCGCCGTCGCTGCGCAACGTCTTCAAGGAGCTGGCGGCGGACGTCGGCGTCGCGCCGCCGAAGTCCGGCGATCTCACCGGCTGGGCCCGGCAGGGCGTGCTGCTGCTCAACGCGGTGCTGACCGTGCGCGGCGGGGCCGCCGCCTCGCACGGCGGCAAGGGCTGGGAGGCCTTCACCGACGCCACCATCCGGGCGCTGAACGCCCGCAGCGAGCGGGTCGTGTTCCTGCTGTGGGGCGGGTACGCCCGCAAGAAGGCCGTGCTGATCACCAATCCGGCACACGCGGTGCTCGAGGCCGGCCACCCCAGCCCGCTCAATCGCGAGGGCTTCCTGGGCGTCCGCCCGTTCAGCGCGGCCAACAAGGCCCTGGCCGACGGCGGTCGCCCGCTGATCGACTGGGATCCGCGTTAGGGTCGGCACGTGCTCGTTCTAGCTCTGGACACCGCGACCCCCGCGTCGACGGCCGCGCTGGTGGAGGTCACCGCCGACGGCCTGCGCGGGGTCGCCGAGCGGCGCACCGTCGACCCCCGCGCGCACGGGGAGAGGCTGGCGCCCGAGATCGCGGCGGTGCTGGCCGAGGCGGGCGCCCGCCCGGCCGACCTCGCGGCGATCGTCGCCGGGCTGGGGCCGGGGCCGTTCACCGGCTTGCGGGTCGGGCTGGCCACCGGCGCGAGCATGGCGCAGGCGCTCGGCATCCCGACGTACGGCGTGTGCTCGCTCGACGGGCTCGGCCGCGCCGCCGGCCCGGGCCGGGTGCTGGTCGCCACCGACGCGCGCCGGCGCGAGGTCTATTACGCGACCTATCTGGACGGGGTGCGCACCGCCGGTCCCGAGGTGGCCAAGCCGGCCGAGGTGACCGGCGACTACGAGCGCGTGTGCGGCGAGGGTGGCCTCAAATATGGGGACATCTTCGGCGTACCCGTGGAAGAGCATCTCCTCTATCCACCCGGCGCCGCCCTCGTGGCCCTCGCGGCCGAGCGGATTCGCGAGGCCGTGCCGAGCGAGCCGCTCACGCCGCTCTACCTGCGGCGTCCCGACGCCGTCGAACCGGCCGGCCGCAAGCCCGTGCTGACCTGATGGCCGCCGAAGACCTGGTGGGAGACAAGAGCCCCGTGGGTGAGAACGGCCCAGTGGGTGTCGGCCGGGTGGGTGACGGCCGGGTGCGCATCGAACGCTTTCGGTGGTGGCACATCGCCCAGGTGCTGCCGATCGAGGAAGACCTGTTCGGCGTCGAGAAATGGTCGTCGGCGATGTTCTGGAACGAACTGGCCCAGCGCAACTTCTACCTGGTCGCGCTCGACGGCGAGCAGGTGCTCGGCTACGCCGGTCTCTCGGTGACCGCCGACGAGTCCTGGGTGCAGAACATCGCCGTCCGCCGCACCGCCCAGCGCGGCGGCGTCGGGCGCGCCATGCTCGAGGCGTTGCTGGCCGAGGCCGCGCGGCGCGGCGTCAAGCAGACGCTGCTGGAGGTCGCCGTCGACAACGCGCCGGCCCAGCGGCTGTACGCCATGTACGACTTCGAGCCGGTCGCGATCCGGCGCGGCTATTACCAACCGAGCAACACCGACGCCCTGGTGATGATGCGCAATGCCTGACGAGCCCCTGGTCCTCGGGATCGAGACCTCCTGCGACGAGACCGGCGTGGGCATCGTGCGCGGCCACACCCTGCTCGCCGACGCGCTGGCGTCCAGTGTGGAGCAGCATGCCCGGTTCGGCGGGGTGGTGCCCGAGGTCGCCAGCCGCGCCCACCTCGAGGCGATCGTGCCGACCATGCGGCGCGCGCTCGACGAGGCCGAGGTCACCCTGGCCGACATCGACGCGATCGCGGTGACCAGCGGTCCCGGGCTCGCCGGTGCGCTGCTGGTCGGGGTCGCCGCCGCGAAGGGGTACGCGCTGGCGGCCGACAAGCCCCTCTACGGCGTCAACCATCTCGCCGCGCACGTGGCGGTGGACACTTTGGAGCACGGTCCGCTGCCCGAGCCCGCGGTCGCGATGCTGGTCTCCGGCGGGCACTCGTCGCTGCTGCTGGTCGACGACCTGACCAACGGCGTGACCCCGCTCGGTGCCACCATCGACGACGCGGCCGGCGAGGCGTTCGACAAGGTCGCGCGCCTGCTCGGGCTGGGCTTCCCGGGCGGCCCGGTGATCGACCGGCGGGCGCGCGAGGGCGATCCGGCCGCGATCGCGTTCCCTCGTGGACTGACCGCGCCCAAAGACCTTGCGGCGCACCGCTTCGACTTCTCCTTCTCCGGCCTCAAGACCGCGGTCGCGCGCTGGGTCGAGGCGCGCGAGCGCGATGGCGAGCCGGTGCCGGTGGCCGACGTGTCGGCGAGCTTCCAGGAGGCGGTCTGCGACGTGCTGACCGCCAAGGCGATCGACGCGTGCCGGGCCCACGGCGTGGAAACCCTGATCATCGGGGGTGGGGTGGCGGCCAATTCACGGTTGCGCACCCTGGCGGAGCAAAAGGCGGAAAAGCACGGGATTCGCGTACGCGTTCCGCGCCCCCAGTTGTGCACGGACAACGGCGCGATGGTCGCCGCCCTCGGCTCGCGGCTGGTGGCGGCCGGCGTCGCGCCGTCGCGTCTCGATCTGCCCGCCGATTCCTCGATGGCATTGACCTCGGTCAGCGTGGCGGGGTAGGAAGCCAGCATGATCGCGCGGATGTGGGAGGTGCGGGCCCTCGGCAGCGGCTTCGACGAGCTGCTGACCTGGGTCTGCGACGTGGCGGTGCCCCGGATCGAGGTCCTGCCGCAGCACGTGTCGAGCGAGGTGTACTCGTCGACCGACCACCGCATTGTGGTCATCTCGAAATGGCGCAGCACCCCGGAGAGCCTGCCCGCGCCGCCGGCCAAGTTGGTGGCCCGCGCACCGCACGTGTGGGACTTCAGTCCGGTCGATCGGTAGCACCGATCGGACCGGCCCGAGGCCGGGCGCCGGTAGGAAACGGGTCGCAAACTGTCAGACCCCGTCCGTAACGTCGGGGACCTGATGCGCGCGCTGCCCGACGCCGACCCCGGCGTACCCGACGGCCGGTCCGCCACCCACTTCCTGGGCTGGCTGGTCCGGCGCTTCAAGCTGACCGTCGCCGCCGCCATCGTGCTGGCCGTCGTCTGGATGCTCTGCCAGGCCGTCGTGCCCGCCATCATCGGCCGGGCCATCGACGCCGCGACCCGGCGCGACGAGCACGACCTGCTGCTCTGGTGTCTCGTGCTGCTCGCCGCCGGCGCCGGCCAGGCGATCGCGGGCGTGTCCCGGCACCGGTTCGCGGTGGTCAACTTCGTGGGCGCCATGTTCGTCACCGTCCAGATCACCGTGCGGCAGGCCGCCCGGCTCGGCTCGGCGCTGTCCCGGCGGCTCGACACCGGCGAGGTGGTGGCCATCGGCACCGCCGACATCCGGGCGCTCGGCGCTGCCGTCGACATCACCGCCCGCGGCACCGGCTCGCTGGTCGCGGTCGTCACGGTGACAGTCATCCTGCTGTACACCTCGGTGCCGCTCGGCCTCGTCGTGGTGCTCGGCGTGCCGATCCTGATGGCCGTCGTCGGCCTGCTGATCAAGCCGCTGCACCACCGGCAGCAGGTCACCCGCGAGCAGCAGGGCCTGCTCACCGGCCGGGCCGCCGACCTGGTGGGCGGCCTGCGGGTGCTGCGCGGCGTGGGCGGCGAGGCGGTGATGGCCGAGCGCTATCGCGCCGAGTCGCAGTCGCTGCGGGCGGCCGGGGTCCGCACCGCGCGGGTCGAGTCCCTGCTCGAGGCCGCCCAGGTGCTGCTGCCCGGCGTCTTCCTGGTGCTGGTCACCTGGCTGGGCGCACACTTCGCGCTGAGCGGCCGGATCACGGTGGGGCAGCTGGTCTCCTTCTACGCGTACGCGGCCTTCCTGGTCGCCCCGCTGCGGCAGCTCACCGAGACGCTCGACAAGATCACTCGCGGCCACGTGGCGGGCCGCCGGGTCGTGGCCATGCTCGGCGCCGTCACCGACCTGCCCGACCCGTCCGCGCCGCTACGGCCCGAGCGGCTGGCCGGCGACCTCGCCGACCCACGGTCCGGTGTGGTCATCCACCCCGGCGAGATCACCGCGATCGTGGCGACCGCGCCCGCCGAGGCCGCGGAGATCGCCGACCGCCTGGGTCGCTACGCCGAGGGCGGCACGGCCGGCGGCCGGCCGCTCGGGGAGTTCGCGATGGCCACGGTCCGCGAGCGGATCCTGGTGGCCGACAACGACGCCCGCCTGTTCACCGGCCGGCTGCGCGACGATCTCGACCCGCACGACCGCGGCTCGCTGCCCGCCGCGCTGCACACGGCGGCCGCGACCGACATCGTCGAGGCGCTGCCCGACGGGCTCGACAGCGAGGTGGCCGAGCGCGGCCGGTCCTTCTCCGGCGGGCAACAGCAGCGGCTGCGCCTGGCCCGGGCGCTGGTGGCCGACCCCGATACGCTGATCCTGGTCGAGCCGACCAGCGCGGTCGACGCGCACACCGAGGCGCGCATCGCCGAGCGGCTGATCACCGCCCGGGCCGGCCGCACCACGGTGATCTGCACGTCCAGCCCGCTGGTCCTCGACCGGGTCGACCGGGTCTGCTTCGTCGAGCGCGGCCGGCTGGCCGCCACCGGCACCCACCACGCCCTGCTCGACCGCGAGCCCCGCTATGCCCGCACGGTGCTGCGAGACGAAGGCCCGGCATGAGCGCGCTGTTGCCGGTCGCCGACAACTCGCAGGTGCGGCGGTACGTCCGCGAGCTGTTCCGGCGCTATCCGCGGGTGCTCTGGGGCGCGGTCACGCTGCACGTCCTCGCCGCGATCGCCGGCCTGGCCGGGCCACGCCTGCTGGGCGAGCTGGTCGAGGGCATCCAGCACGGCCGGGGCGCGGGCCTCGTCGACCGGCTCGCGGCGCTGATCGCCGGCTTCGTGGTGCTTCAGGCGGTGCTGACCCGGTTTGCATACCTGTCTTCCGCCCAGCTCGGCGAGCGGGTCCTGGCCGGCCTGCGCGAGGAGTTCGTCGAGCGGGTGCTCGCCCTGCCGCTGTCCACGGTGGAGCGGGCGGGCAGCGGTGACCTGCTGACCCGGACGACCCGGGACGTGGACGCGATGTCGCGCTGCGTGCGGCTCGCGGTGCCCGAGACGATGATCGCGGTCATCACGATCCTGCTGGTGGTGGGCGCGCTCGCCGTGGTCACCCCGCTGCTCGCGCTGCCGCTGCTGACCGCGGTCCCGATCCTGTGGGCCGGCACCCGGTGGTATCTGCGGCGGTCCCCGGCGGCCTATCTGAAGCAGAACGCCGAGTATTCGATGGTGACCGACGGCCTCGCCGAGACCGTCGAAGGCGCCCGCACGGTCGACGCGCTGCGCCGCCGGCGCCGCCGGATCGAGCGCACCGACGCCGACCTGCGCCGCACCTGGCTGGCCGAGAAATACACGCTGTTCCTGCGCACCGTCTGGTTCCCCGCGGTCGAGGTCGGTTACGTGCTGCCGGTGGTGTCGACGCTGCTGGTCGGCGGGCTGCTCTATCTGCACGACTCGGTCACTCTCGGCCAGCTCACCGCCGCGGTCGTCTACGTCCAGCTGCTGATCGATCCGCTCGACCGGCTGCTCGGCTGGCTCGACGAGCTGCAGGTGGGCACCGCGTCGCTGGCCCGCCTGCTCGGCGTCGCGGCGGACGAGCCGCCGGTCGCGGCCGCGGCGGCGCGGCCGGATGGGACCCGCATCGAGGTCCGTGACGTGCATTTCGCGTACGTGCCGGGGCGCGAGGTCCTGCACGGGATCGACCTGACGCTGGAGCCGGGGGAGCGGCTCGCGATCGTCGGCCCGTCCGGGGCGGGCAAGTCGACGCTCGGCCGGCTGCTGGCCGGGGTGCACGAGCCCACCGGCGGGACGATCACGGTGGGCGGCACACCGCTCCGCGATCTGCCGCTCGACCAGCTGCGCGCCGAGGTGGCGCTGGTCAGCCAGGAGCATCACGTCTTCATCGGCTCGGTGTCGGACAACGTGGCGATGGTGCGTCCCGACGCCGGCGCGGAGCGGGTGCGATCGGCGCTGGCGGCGGTGGACGCGCTCGACTGGGCGCTGGCGCTGCCCGACGGATTGGCGACAACGGTCGGCGCCGGCGGTCATCCGCTGTCGGCGGCGCAGGCGCAGCAGATCGCGCTGGCCCGGCTGGTCCTGGCCGGCCCGCACACTCTGGTGCTCGACGAGGCCACGTCGCTGCTCGACCCGCGAGCGGCGCGCGACCTGGAACGGTCGCTGGCCGCGGTGCTGCACGGGCGCACCGTGGTGGCGATCGCGCACCGGCTCTTCTCGGCACACGACGCCGACCGGGTCGCCGTCGTCGAGGACGGCCGGATCACCGAGCTGGGCTCGCACGACGAACTGGTCGCGGCGAACGGCCCGTATGCGTCGCTGTGGCGTTCCTGGCACGGCGAGCGCACCCCGGAGGACACCGACGAGCCCTTGGCCGACACGGTCGGCGTCACCCCGCTGACGCCGTGATCGTCGCGCCGAGGCTGAACGCCCAGCGGCGAGGGTGACGCGCCGCGCCAGGGTGGGGTGGGGACGCGAAAAGGGCGCGCCGGCCGGCGCGCCCTTTATCGGTGGAACGAACGATCAGAAGCCCGGGCCGTGCTGGTGGCTGTGGCCACCGTGGCTGTGCCCGTGCCCGCCGCCGCTGGCGGCCGGCTCCGGCTCGGCCGGCTTGTCGACCACGAGGCTTTCCGTGGTCAGCAGCAGGCCGGCGATCGACACGGCGTTGGAGACCGCGTTGCGGGTCACCTTCACCGGGTCGATGATGCCGGACGCGGCCAGGTCGACGTACTCGTCGGTGGCCGCGTTGAGGCCGTGGCCCCAGCCCAGCTCGTCGACCTTGCCCACCACGACGTAGCCGTCGTGGCCGGCGTTCTGCGCGATCCAGCGCAGCGGCTCGACCAGCGCCTTGCGCACGATGCCGACGCCGATCGCCTCCTCGCCGGTCAGGCCGAGGCCGCCGTCGAGATCCTTGGCGACCTGCGCGAGGGCGGCGCCGCCGCCGGGGACGGTGCCCTCCTCGACGGCCGCCCGGGTCGCCGAGATGGCGTCCTCGATGCGGTGCTTGCGCTCCTTCATCTCGACCTCGGTGGCCGCGCCGACCTTGATCACCGCGATGCCGCCGGAGAGCTTCGCCAGCCGCTCGGCCAGCTTCTCCTTGTCCCAGTCGGAGTCGGACGCCTCGATCTCCTTGCGGATCTGCGCGACCCGGTCGGCAACCTCGGACGTCTTGCCGCCACCGTCGACGATGGTGGTGTTCTCCTTGTCGACCACGATGCGCCGGGCCCGGCCCAGCATGTCGAGGGTGACCTGGTCGAGCTTGTAGCCGAGCTCCGGCGCGATCAGCTCGCCGCCGGTGGCGATCGCCATGTCCTGCAGCATCGCCTTGCGCCGGTCGCCGAAGCCGGGCGCCTTCACCGCGGCGACCTTGACGGTCTTGCGGATCGAGTTGACCACCAGGGTGGACAGGGCCTGGCCCTCGACGTCCTCCGCGATGATCAGCAGCGGCTTGCCGGACTGCAGCACCTGCTCCAGCAGCGGGAGGAGCTCCTCGATGCTGGCGATCTTCTGCGTGGTGATCAGGATGTACGCGTCCTCGAGGACGGCCTCCTGCGACTCGGCGTCGGTCACGAAGTTCGGCGAGATGAAGCCCTTGTCGAACTGCAGACCCTCGGTGACCTCGAGCTCGGTCAGCATCGCCGAGCCCTCCTCGACGGTGATGACGCCGTCGCGGCCGACCCGGTCCATCGCCTCGGCGATCAGCTCGCCGATGGTGGCGTCCTGGGCCGAGATGGTGGCGACGTTGGCGATCGCCTTGTGGTCGTCGACCTCCACCGCCTTGGCCAGCAGCGCCTTGGAGACGGCCTCGGCCGCCTGATCCATGCCGCGCTTGAGGCCGAGCGGGTTGGCGCCGGCGGTCACGTTGCGCAGGCCCTCGCGGACCAGCGCCTGGGCGAGAACGGTCGCCGTGGTGGTCCCGTCGCCGGCGACGTCGTTGGTCTTCGTCGCCACCTCCTTGACCAGCTGGGCGCCGAGGTTCTGGTACGGGTCGGTGAGCTCGATCTCCTTGGCGATGGTGACGCCGTCGTTGGTGATCGTGGGCGCGCCGAACTTCTTGTCCAGGACGACGTTGCGCCCACGCGGGCCGAGCGTGACCTTGACCGTGTCGGCGAGCGTGTTGACGCCGTGCTCCAGCAGGTGCCGCGCGTCGTCAGAGAAGCTGAGAATCTTCGCCATGTATAGGTCCCTTCACGCGCCACCGCCCTGACCCGGAAGCCGGGCCAGGGCGGCGAGCACTGTCAGTAGGTCACTTCTCGATGACCGCGAGGACGTCGCGGGCGGAGAGCACCAGGTACTCCTCGCCGGCGTACTTGACCTCGGTGCCGCCGTACTTCGAGTAGAGAACCGTGTCGCCCACCTGGACGTCGATCGGGACGCGGTTGCCCTTGTCGTCGATGCGGCCCGGGCCGACAGCGAGGACGGTGCCCTCCTGCGGCTTCTCCTTGGCGGTGTCGGGGATCACGATGCCCGACGCCGTGGTGGTCTCAGCCTCGTTCGCCTGGACCACGATGCGGTCCTCGAGCGGCTTGATCGCAACCTTGGTCGCGGTAGTCACGGGCATACCCTCCTGGGTACAGGTTTGCCGGCCATGAACCAGGCCGGTCTCATGCCTCATGCCACCGGGCGGGGCCGTCGTCGCGGGTGCCGGTCCGCCTGGTGCCTAACCGTCCGCCATGAGGGCGTCCGGTTGGCACCCTCATGTTGAGAGTGCTAACCGCGAGGTTATGCCGGAACTAGCACTCCGTCAACCAGAGTGCCAGTCTCGGCACGCCGGGGAGAATGCCTTCGTGACTCCGGAACTCCTGGCCCGCCTCCATACCCCCGAAGGGGTGAACGCCCTGGCCACCGCCGCGGCTGTGGATCATGGCGATCCGCTGGCGGCGGCGTCGGCGCTGAGGTCGACGGGCGTCGATCCGGAGCTCGCCGCCGCCGCGCTCACTCAGGTGGAGCTGCGTCGCAAGGCCACCGCGAAGTTCGGCGAGCGGGCCGCGCGGATGTTCTTCACCCGTCCCGGGCTCGAGCAGGCGACGCGAGCGGTGGTGGCGGAGCGCCGGGCGGCGCGCCTCGCGGCCGCCGGGGTCCGGACCATGGCCGATCTGGGGTGCGGCCTGGGCTCGGACGCGCTGGCGGCGGCAAGTGCCGGGATTTTCGTGTACGCCGTGGACGCCGACCCGCTGACCGCCGGGGTCGCCGCCGCCAACGTGCGCGCCCTCGGCCTCGACGATCGGATCACGGTCGACTGCGCGGACGCCACCTCGGTCCGGGTCGAGGACTACGACGCGGTCTTCGCCGACCCCGCGCGGCGCCGGGCGGGCCGCGGCCGGGTGTTCGACCCCGGCTCGTACTCGCCGCCGTGGGACTTCGTCGCCGGGCTCGCCGAGCGGGTGCCGCGCACGGTGCTCAAGCTGGCGCCCGGCATCGACCACGCCCTGCTGCCGCCGGGCGCCGAGGGCGAGTGGGTGAGCGTCGACGGTGACCTGGTCGAGGCCGCCTTCTGGTGCGGCCCGCTGGCCGAGGTCCCCCGCCGCGCCACGCTGCTGGGCTCCCGCAGGGGCGGGATCACCGGCAGCGGCCTGGCGAAGGCATCGGTGGGCCCGGTGGGCCGCTACGTCTACGACCCCGATCCGGCCGTCGTGCGCTCGCACCTGGTCGCCGAGTTCGCGGCGAGCGTCGGGGGTCGCCTCGCCGATCGCGAGATCGCCTACGTGTACGCCGACGAGCCCGCCGACACCGCGTTCGGCCGCCGCCTGGAGATAACCGATGTGCTGCAGTTCTCTTTGAAACGGCTGCGTGCCCTGCTGCGCGAGCGCGGCGTCGGCCGCCTCGAGATCCGCAAGCGCGGCTCCGCCCTCGAGCCCGATCAACTCCGCCGTGACCTGCGCCTCTCCGGGCCCGAGGCGGCGTCGATGGTGCTGACCCGGGTGGCCGGCGCGCCCACCGCGCTGCTCTGCCGCCCGATCTGAGCCCGATCTGAGCAGGAGTACGTTCCTGGGCTATGGCCAAGAAGCCCGCGGCCGGCACCCCGGCGACCGCCGTGCTCAGCGACCAGCAGGTCGAGCACACCCTGCACCCCTACGACGTCTCCCCGGACGCGCCCAACTACGGCGCGCTCGTGGCGCGGGCGCTGGGGATCGGGCCCGAGCGGGTCTTCAAGACCCTCATCGCCGAGGTCGACGGCGGGCTGGTCGTCGGCGTCGTGCCGGTCACCGGCGACCTCGATCTCAAAGCCCTCGCCGGCGCGGCCGGCGGCAAGCGGGCCGTGCTCGCCGAGCGGGCCGCGGCCGAGCGCAGCAGCGGTTACGTCCGGGGCGGCATCAGCCCGCTCGGTCAGCGCAAGAAGCTGCCGACGGTGGTGGACTCGTCGGCGCTCGCGCTGGACCGCATGTTCGTCTCGGCGGGCCGCCGCGGTCTTCAGGTGGGCCTGGCGCCGCGCGATCTGATCCGGCTGACCGGCGCTGTTACCGCCGCAATCAGGGCATAAAACTCGATCGGTGCCAAGCCGTTACGACAACGTTACTGACCTCGGGGATCTTTATCCCGAGATCGGACGAGAACAGGCATGGGAGTGACTTAGCGTCACCATGTGAGCGACCTTAGGCGATCGTCCGGGGCAGTCCTCCGGCCATCGGCAGGGCCCGATTACCCGTGTCACCGCCGTGTTGCCGGATTGTTATGCCGGGTTATGAGATCGCCGGGGCGCACGGCTTGTGCGACGGGGCGCAACGGGAATACGTTGCCGGGCACAACAAACTAGCTCCTGATCACTCGGCGTCTCGGGGAGCGACACTCCCGCAGCGCACACCATCGAATCCGATCGAAGGCCCGGATTTACCCGAAAGGACACAAGGAATGCGTAAGGGACTGTTCGCCCTTGCCGCGGTCGGCCTCCTGGCGACCGGCAGCATGGCCGCCTGTGGCGACGACAACGGCGATTCCGGTAGCGGCGGCGACAGCGGCTCGTCCACCGGCAAGGTAGGCGTCATCCTCCCCGACACCAAGAGCTCGGCTCGATGGGCGACCGCGGACCTGAAGTACCTCACGGACGCCTTCAAGGCGGCCGGTGTGCAGGCCGACATCCAGAACGCGCAGGGTGACAAGACCCAGTTCCAGACCATCGCCGACGGCATGATCTCGAGCGGCGTCAAGGTCCTCATCATCGTCAACCTGGACTCCGGCACCGGCAAGGCCGTGCTGGACAAGGCCAAGGCCGCCGGTATCGCGACGATCGACTACGACCGCCTCACCCTCAACGGTGGCGCGGACTACTACGTGTCGTTCGACAACGTGAAGGTCGGCGAGCTGCAGGGCCAGGGCCTGGTCGACTGTCTCAAGGCCAAGAACTACACCAAGCCGGTCGTCGCCGAGCTCAACGGCTCCCCGACCGACAACAACGCCACCCTGTTCGCCCAGGGCTACGACTCGGTGCTCAACCCGCTGTACGCCGACGGCACCCTGGTCAAGGGCCCGAACCAGTCCGTTCCGGACTGGGACAACGCGCAGGGCGGCACGATCTTCGAGCAGATGCTGACCCAGAAGAAGGACATCAAGGGCGTCCTCGCGGCGAACGACGGCCTCGGCAACGCGGTCATCTCGGTTCTGAAGAAGAACAAGCTCAACGGCCAGGTCCCGGTGACCGGCCAGGACGCTACCGTTCAGGGTCTGCAGAACATCCTCGCCGGCGACCAGTGCATGACGGTCTACAAGGCGATCAAGCAGGAGGCCGACGCGGCCTCCGAGCTGGCCATCGCGATCGCCAAGGGCCAGAAGCCGACCACGGCCACCGGCAAGGTCACCGACCCGGAGTCGAAGAAGGACGTCGCCTCGGTGCTGCTGACCCCGCAGGCCATCACCAAGGAGAACGTGAAGGACGTCATCGCTGACGGCTTCGTCACCAAGGCGGAGGTCTGCACCGCCGAGTTCGCCAAGGCGTGCACGGACGCGGGCATCAGCTGACCCGAGTTGTGACGGGCTAGTCCCGAACGGCTGACGACGGCGCCGCTCACTCCCGGGGCACCGGGGGTGGGCGGCGCCGGAGTTGGGTCACCCCCACCCTTCTCGCCTGTGGCGGAGCCACGACGAAACCGGTCACTTAGCGAAGGAGAACCAGCGTGGCCGCGACACCCCTTCTGGAGCTCAGCGGGATCGACAAGAGCTTCGGTCCCGTTCAGGTCCTGCATGACGTCGGCCTGAGCGTCTACCCCGGCGAGGTCACGGCTCTCGTCGGCGACAACGGCGCCGGCAAGTCGACGCTGGTCAAGTGCGTCAGCGGTATCTACACGATCGACTCGGGCACGATCACCTTCGAGGGCAACCCGGTGGCGATCCACAGCCCGCGCGACGCTTCCGCGCTCGGCATCGAGGTCGTCTATCAGGACCTCGCCCTCTGCGACAACCTCGACATCGTCCAGAACATGTTCCTCGGCCGGGAGAAGAAGCGCGGCATCGTCCTCGACGAGCCCACCATGGAACAGATGGCCGGCGACACGCTCGCGAGCCTCTCGGTCCGCACGGTCAAGTCGCTCCGGCAGCTCGTGGCCAGCCTCTCCGGTGGCCAGCGGCAGACCGTGGCGATCGCCAAGGCGGTGCTCTGGAACAGCCGCATCGTGATCCTCGACGAGCCCACCGCCGCGCTCGGCGTCGCGCAGACCGCCCAGGTGCTGGAGCTGGTCCGCCGCCTCGCGGACAACGGCCTCGGGGTCGTGCTGATCTCGCACAACATGAACGACGTCTTCGCGGTGTCCGACCGGATCGCGGCACTCTACCTGGGCCGGATGGCCGCCCAGGTCAAGGCCACGGACGTGACCCACTCCCAGGTCGTGGAGCTGATCACCGCCGGACGCAGCGGCAACATCGGCCTGCCCCCCGAGAAGCCGTCCGAGTTCAACGGCGACGTCGTCGACATCACGCCCGGAGGCGACCAGTGAGCACCACCACGACCACCACGGCCGGCGGCGTCAAGGTCGTCAAGCCGACCGTCTCGAGTCACATCCACGATTACTGGGGCCGTGTCCGCGGCGGTGACCTCGGCAGTCTGCCGGCCGTCCTGGGCCTGATCATTCTCTGCCTGATCTTCGGCGTCGCCCGGGACACGTTCTTCAGCTCGCTGAACTTCGCGAACCTGTTCTCGCAGGGCGCGCAGTACGTCTTCATCGCGATGGGCCTGGTCTTCGTCCTGCTGCTGGGCGAGATCGACCTCTCCGCCGGCTTCGCCTCCGGCGTCTGCGGCGCGATCATGGCGATCCTGCTGACCAATCACGACTGGCCGTGGTACGGCGCCATCCCCGCTGCCATGGTCACCGGCATCGTGATCGGCTTCGTGCTCGGCTTCCTGGTCGCGAAGTTCGGCATCCCGTCCTTCGTGGTCACCCTCGCCGCGTTCCTCGCCTTCCAGGGCATCCTGCTGAAGCTGCTCGGCGGCGGCAAGAACATCTCGATCAACGACACGTTCGTGCTCAAGCTGGCCAACGGCAACCTGTCGGTGGCCATCAGCTGGATCCTCACCATCATCGCGATCGTCGGCTACGCCGCGGCCCAGCTCAACCAGGTCCGCAGCCGCGCCGCCCGCAACCTGGTGACCGATCCGATCGGGATCGTGGCGATGCGGATCGCCGGCCTCGCGATCGTGCTGCTCGTCGCCACCGCGCTGCTCACCCAGGAGCGCTCGATCAACCCGGTGCTCAACTCGGTGAAGGGCGTGCCGATCGTCGCCCCGATCATCGCGGTCTTCCTGGTCATCTGGACGTTCATCCTCAGCCGCACCACCTACGGCCGGCACGTCTACGCGGTCGGCGGCAACACCGAGGCGGCCCGCCGGGCCGGTATCCCGGTCGACCGGATCCGCATCTCGGTTTTCGTGATCGGCTCGTTCATGGCCTCGGTCGGTGGCATCCTCGCCGTCAGCCGGGCCAACTCGGTCGACCCGAACACCGGCGGCAGCAACATCCTGCTGTACTCGGTGGGCGCGGCGGTCATCGGCGGCACCAGCCTCTTCGGCGGCAAGGGCAAGGCGATCAACGCGGTCATCGGTGGCGCGGTGATCACCGTGATCGACAACGGCATGGGCCTGATGGGCTACTCGTCCGGCACCAAGTACATCGTGACCGGCCTGATCCTGCTGATCGCCGCCAGCGTCGATGCCCTCGCGCGGCGCAGAGCGGCGTCCACCGGAAACCGGTGAACGACATCCTGGGTGCGGGGACGGCACGCTGATGCGGGCCGGCCCCAGCCAGGAGGAGGTTCGCCGGCACAACCTCGGGACGCTGCTGCGATACGTGCACGTGCACGGCGCGACGTCCCGGGCGGAACTGACCAGCCGGCTCGGCCTCAACCGCAGCACCATCGGGGCCCTGACCGCCGAGCTGACCACCGCAGGGCTGGTCAGCGAGGCGGCGCCGCGGGAGACCGTCGGCCGGGCCGGGCGACCGTCGCTGGTCGTCCGGCCCGAGTCGGCCAAGGTCTATGCGTACGCCCTGAGCATCGAGGTCGACCGCCTGCGCGCGGCCCGGGTCGGCCTCGGCGGACAGATCCTGGACCGCCGGGAGACCGACCGGCCGCGCGGCATGCAGGTGCTGGACGCGGTGCAGCCCCTGTCGAGCTTCGTGCACGAGATGCGGGCCGCGGTTTCCGGCGACGCCCGCTACATCGGCACCGGCGTGGCGGTCGCCGGCATGGTCCGGCGCCAGGACGGCATGGTGCGGCTCGCGCCCACGATCGGCTGGGTCGAGGAGCCGGTCGGCGCCGCGCTGCGCGCCGAGCTCGGCGACGCCGGCCAGCTCACGGTGGGCAACCACGCCGACGTGTCGGCGCTGGTCGAGCACAGCCGGGGCGCCGCGGCCGGCTGCGACAACGTTGTCTATCTCTACGGCGACGTCGGCGTCGGCGCCGGCATCATCGCCGACGGCCGCCGGGTGGCCGGCCACGGTGGATACGGCGGCGAGGTCGGCCACATGGTGGTCAACCCGTACGGCCGGGAGTGCAGCTGCGGCTCGCGCGGCTGCTGGGAGACCGAGATCGGCGAGTTCGCGCTGCTCAAGCACGCCGGTCGCAGCGACCAATGCGGTCGCGAGGCGGTGCTCGGCGTGGTGGACGCCGCCATGCGCGGCGACAGCCAGGCCCAGTTCGCCGTGCGCCAGGTCGGCGAGTGGATCGGCTTCGGCGTGGGCAACCTCATGAACATCTTCAACCCGGAGGCCGTCATCTTCGGCGGCACGCTCCGGGATGTCTACCTGGTGGCGGCCGCGCAGATCCGCAGCCGCCTGAACGCCATCGCGCTGCCGGCCTGTCGCGAGCACATCCGCCTGCGCACCCCCGAGCTCGGCTACGACGCGGCCCTGATCGGCGCCGCCGAGCTGGCGTTCGAGCACCTCCTCGAAGATCCCATGCTGCTGGCCTGAAACCCGCCGGAAACCCGCCCGGAAGGCGGACGGCGGGACCCGTGGAGATCATCTATGCTCCGCGCCGTGGCGGTGAACGGCAACGTCGTGCTCGATCCGGGATGGATCTATCCCGAGGTGGCCGAGCTGCGAAAAGCACTCGCCGGGTGGAGCTGGCCGGACGCGCGGGCGGTGCTCGACCGGGTCGAGCCGGCGGAGCGGACCGAGCTCATCCGCATCGGGGCCGAGCGCTTCGACCTGGCCGGTTTCCTGCACGGGGTGCTGGCCAAGGACCCGGCCGACGCCGCGGCCGCGGCGATGCTCGGTGCGCATTTCACCGAGGTCGGCTGGCGCATCCGCACCCGGCGGCCGGCGCAGTTCGTGAGCCGGGAGCAATTCGCCGAGTTCCACGGCTGGCTGTGCAAGGCCGAGCAGGTGCTGATCGAGGCGGCCGCCCGCCATCCCGAGGACCCGGCGGTCTGGGTGTGCCGGCTGCCCACCGCGCGGGGGCTGTCCCTCGGCGGCCCCGAGGCGCGCCGCCGGTACGACCGGCTCGCCGCGACCGATCCGCACCATGTGCCGGGCCAGGTGCAGCTCCTGCAAGAGCTGTGCCCGAAGTGGACCGGCAACTGGGACGAGCTGCACGCGTTCGCCCGCGAGGCGATGCTGGCCGCGCCGCCCGGCTCGCACGCCGGGTCGCTGGTCGCGGAGGCCCACATCGAGCACTGGACCGATCTGCCCGAGCCCGACGACCAGCAGTACCTTGCCGACCGGCAGGCCGAGCTCGTCGAGGCCGCGCAGCGATCGATCTGGCACGCCGACTTCCGCCGCACGATCGGCTGGGTGCGGGCGGCCGGCGTTTTCGCCATGGCGTTCAGCCTGGCCGGCGACCTGCGATCGGCCGACGCGGCGTTCGCGCTGCTGGGGAACTTCGGCAGCGAACGACCGTGGGACTACCTGGGCGACCCGCACACGGTGATCCCGGCGCGGCGGGCCGAAGCCCGGCGGACCGTGGAAGACGCCCGATGATCAAGCAGTTCGAGAGCGACGGCGTACCCGTGCTGCTGGCGCCCGCCACCGGGCCCAGCCATGCCGGCCTGGTCTTCCGGGTCGGCATCGCGGACGAGCCGCTGGCCCGCCGCGGCATCACCCACCTGGTCGAGCACCTGGCGCTGCACTCGGTCGGGGTCGCCGACTACCACTACAACGGCGCCACCGGGGTCGAGTTCACCTACTTCCACATGCGAGGCGCCGAGAAGGACGTGGCGACATTCCTCAACGGAGTGTGCGCCGCGCTGCGGGATCTGCCGATGCGGCGGCTGGCGGCGGAGCGCGACTTGCTCCAGGCCGAGGCGAACGGCCGTACGCCCGGGGTGGCCGAGCCGCTGGCCCTGTGGCGGCACGGCGGGCGCGACTATGGCACCGTCGCCTACCCCGAGTGGGGTCTGCCCGCGATCACCGAAGATGACCTCCGCGCCTGGGTGGCCCGCTACTTCACCCGGGAGAACGTCGTGCTGTGGGTGGCCGGCGACGCCCTGCCCGCCGACCTGCGGCTGGACCTGCCCGCGGGCGCCCGCCGCCCCGCGCCGGCGCCATCCTCGGCGCTGCCCGGCACGCCGGCGTTCTTTCCCGGCTCGCCCGGCCTCGTGGCCTGGGACGCGATGGTGCCGCGCTCCACCGCCGCCGGCGTCTTCGCCGCGGTGCTCGAGCGGGTCCTCTTCCGCGAACTGCGTCAGGAGGCCGGCCTGTCCTACATCGCCAAGACCGACTACCAGCCGGTCGGCGCCGACTCCGCCGTGATCACCGCGATCGCCGACGCCCTGCCCGAGAAGCACGGCGCGGTCCTCGGCGGATTCGTCGACGTGCTGGCCGCGTTGCGGTTCGGCCGGATCGACCCGGCCGACGTCGCCGCGGTGGTCAACCAGCGAGCCGAGGCGCTGCGGCACGGGGAGGAGTCCGCGGCGCGCCTGCCCGCCCAGGCGTTCGCCCTGCTCAGCGGCCGCCCGGTGGAGGACGTCGAGGATGCGCTCGCGGCCGCCCGGGCGGTCACCGTCGCGGACGTGGCCGACGTGGCCGCGGCGGCCTGGGACTCCGGCCTGCTGATGGCGCCGGAGCCCGCCGACTGGGCCGGCTTCGCCGCGGCTCCGCTCGCCTCGGCGTCCGCGGTGACCGGCACGGCGTACGCCTCGCTCGAGGACTCCGGCGAACGGCTGGTGGTCGGTCCCGACGGGGTCACCGCGACGGCCGGCGGCACCCTGACGACCGTGCGGTTCGACGACTGCGTCCTGGTGCGGGCCTGGCCCGACGGGGCGCGCCAGCTCTTCGGCGCCGACGGCACCGCGATCCGGGTCGAGCCCACCCTGTCGGCGAACGGCCCGCAGGCGGTGGCGGCCATCGACGCGCGGGTCGGCCCGGAGATCCGGGTCGGCCAGCCACCCCGCGAGCCGGGCTCGATCCCCCGGCCGCGACCCCGGCCGGTCCCGCCCGCCGGGCTTCAGGCCGCCGCCATCCGGGTGCAGAAGGTGCTTACCGGCTTCCGCCGGGCGAGCACCCGGACGCAACTTTCGCTGCTCCTCAAAGTGCTGGGCAGCTTGCTGTTCGCCGGCGGGGTGGCGATCTCGGCGGTCGCCCTGGCGCGCGGCGACAGCGGAGCCGCGGCCGGCATCCTCTTCCTCGGTGGCCTCGGCGCCTACTTCGCCCACCAGGTCTGGACCGGGCTCGGCGTGCTCCGCCGGCTCGCGGATGCCGAAGAGCCGTAGCCGGAGCGAAATTCTTACCGGCCGATGACGAAAGTCGTCGGCGGTCCGTTCGCGCGGCACGATGATGAGGTGAATCTTTTGGTGCGCGCCGGGCTCTCCGGCGTGGCGGCGGCCGGGGCGGCCGTGGGCGTCGCCGAGGTGGTCGCGGTCTGGACCGGGCCGCTGTCGGCGCCGCTGCTGGCGGTGGGCGGGGTCGTGGTCGATCACGTGCCGGCGCCGGTGAAGGACTTCGGCGTGCAGGTGTTCGGCGTGCACGACAAGACCGCGTTGATCACCGGCACCGCGATTCTGCTGGCGATTTACGCGTACGGGGTGGGCGTGGTCGCGCTGCGCTCGTGGCGGTGGGCGCTGGCCGGGATCGGGCTGTTCGCGGCGATCGGGGTGGCGGCGGCGGTGACCCGGCACGACGCCGGTGCGCTGGCGGCCGTGCCGACGCTGGTCGGGGCCGGGCTGGCGGTCTGGGTGCTGCGCTATCTGCTGGACCTGGCGGGCGCGGACCTCGCCTCGGCGCCACCGGCCCGGATGGTCGAACCGGCCCGGGTCGGCGCCGGCCCGGCGGCGGGAGACGGCCCGGACCACGACGGCGCCGTCGCCCCGCGCCGGGGAGCGTCACCCGGCCCGTACCGCAAAATTGATCCCGAAAGCCGGCGGCGCTTCCTCAAAGCGTGCGGGATCACGGCCGGCGCCGCTCTGGTCGCGGGTGTCGGCGGACGGCTGCTCACCTCGCGCAAGGCCGTGACCGCGGCGCGCAAGGAAGTCGTTCTGCCGGCGGCGCGGCAGACCGCGCCGCCGCTGCCGGCCGGTGTGCAGGCGCCGGGGGCGACGCCCTACATCTCGCCCAACAAGGACTTCTATCGGATCGACACGGCGCTGTATCCGCCGCAGGTCGATCCGGCGACGTGGCAGTTGCGGATCCACGGGATGGTGCGCAATCCGATCACCATCACCTGGGACCAGCTGCTCCAGCGGCCGATGATCGAGCGGTACGTGACGCTGGCCTGCGTGTCGAACGAGGTGGGCGGTGATCTCATCGGCAACGCGCGGTGGCTGGGCACGCCGATCAATCAACTGCTCGAGGAGGCCGGTCCGCTGCCCGGCGCCGACCAGGTCGTGCAGCGGGCGGTGGACGGCTGGACCTGCGGCACGCCGACCGCGACGCTGCTCGACGGCCGGGACGCGCTGCTCGCGATCGGGATGAACGGCGAGCCGCTGCCGGTGAACCACGGCTTCCCGGTGCGGATGGTGGTGCCCGGCCTGTACGGCTACGTCAGCGCCTGCAAGTGGATCACCGAGATCGAGCTGTCGCGATTCGCGGACTTCGATGCCTACTGGGTGCCGCGCGGCTGGGCCCAGCAGGCGCCGATCAAGACCGAGTCGCGGATCGACACGCCGCGCGACGGGGCCGAGCGCTCGCCGGGCACCGTGGTGATCGCGGGCGTGGCCTGGGCCCAGCACGTCGGCATCAAACTGGTGGAGATCCAGATCGACGGCGGCGCGTGGGCCGAGGCCACGCTGGCGGCGACGGTCTCGAGCGACACCTGGCGGCAGTGGAGTTACTCCTGGCAGGCGACCGAGGGAAAGCACACTATCCGGGTACGCGCAACCGACAACTCCGGGTACACCCAGACCTCGACGCCCGCGGACCCGGCGCCGGACGGGGCGACGGGATGGCATTCCGTGCAGGTCAGCGTGGGCTAGTGCCATTGGTGCGCGGTCGCACTACCAGTGCGGCTCGGGAACGCAAGTCGCTCATACGGTGGCTTGTATGTCCACCGATGCGGTTGTTGAAGGGTCGCCGTACCGCGGTACCCAGCGGTCTCCGACCAGGTACCGGGTAGTCGGGGTAGTCTCCCGCGCCGGGCGGTCTCAGGCCGCCGGGGCCTGCCGCTGCGCCGGCACGGCCGACTTGTGGGGCCGGCCGAGGCGGGCCTCGAGACGAGCAAGGTCGACTCGTCCGTGATGACGGTCCGCGAGGTCTTCCCAGCCGACGGCGAGCAGCCGCAGCCGCTCCGCTTCGCTGAAGCCTCCCCAGACTCCATAGGGCTCGCGCACCGCAAGGGCGTGAGCGGCGCACTCCGCCCGCACCGGGCAGGCGCCACACATGGCCTTGGCCTTCGCCTCGCGGCGGTTGCGGGACGACCCGCGCTCGCCGTCGGGGTGGAAGAACTGCGCGCTGTCCCGGCCCCGGCAGAGGCCGAGGCGCTGCCAGTCCCAGAGGTCGGCGATGGGCCCGGGCAGCCTGCGAACGTTCGACATCAAACACCCTCCTCGATCATGAGGGGCCTTGCTCAGGCCTGGCCGGGTGTTACCCCGGTGATCCCCGGCTCACACACCGATCTTCGATGTGTTCGCGAGCCGCATGACATCGGTAGAGCAACTGATACCGATCTTTCCCATTTTTTCCATCTAAAGCGCGTAATGCTGCGGCCCTCGCGTGATCTCCTCTGAGAGAGAAGGAGGATCACTGTGCGTACCGTCCTCGTGTGCGTCCGTACCCCGCTGGCGGCCCAGACCGTCGCGTCCACCGCGGCCCGGCTCGGCATGACCGGCGTCGTCCGGACGGCGGTCAGCGAGACCGAGGCCATGATCCGACTGGCTGAACGGCCGGCCGAAGTGGTCCTCGCCGACACCGCCGTGACCCGTCCCGACAGCGTCGGGTTCACCCGGCGCGTCCTCGCCCGCTCCCCGCAGGCGCAGGTGGTGCTCTTCGGCGCCGAAGATCCGCGGGTCGCCGCGGCGGCCGTCTCGGCCGGCGCCCGCGGCGTCATCCGTGGCGTCGAGCACGACCTGGTCAGCGTCGTCGCCAAGGCGTTGCTGCTGCTCCTGCTGCCGGTGCGGCCGCAGGGCATGCCGATCAACGGAACGAACGCGCAGCCGGCGGGGGTCGCCGGCGGCGCGCGGAACAACAACTCACCAGCGGCGCGGGCCGCCGCCTATCAGAACGGCATGCCGATGGGGTCGCCGAACGCGGCGGCCGTGCCGGCCATGCTCCCGAACTCGCCGATGGTGCCCGCCCAGCGCGGCGACGCGCCGATCGACCCGGCCACCGGCCGGCCGATGGTGGCCTGGCCGGGCAACGAGACCCAGGTCGGCGTTGCCGACCCGGCGCCCTCGGGCCGGCGGCTCACGCTCACCGAGCGTGAGCTGCAGGTGCTGCGGGGGATGGCCGACGGCAAGAGCAACGCCGAGATCGGGCGCGAGCTCTTCGTCTCGGAGGACACCGTCAAGACCCACGCCCGCCGCTTGTTCCGCAAGCTCGGGGCGCGCGACCGCGCGCACGCGGTCGCCGCCGGCTTCCGCGCCGGATTAGTGGCTTAACTCGGTACCCGCGATCGCCCCGCTGATGAGCGGGCAGTCGGTTTTTCGTCGCCGCGGGGTTTGCGGCGCCGGAAATCGCCTGCCCGCTCATCAGCCCCGAAGGGGCGATCGCCCGCGGAGCGAAGCGGAGCCAGCCAGCTCAGTCGTCGGTCCCCTCCGTCAACGTGTCGTGTACGCCGTCGGCGTAACCCCTCGCGTACTCCCACGTCACGTAGTGATCGGGGTCCGGGTCGTACGCCGGCTCGTGCACCCGCGGCCGCCCGCTGGACAGCAGATGCCGCAGGTTGCCCCGGAGCAGATCCCAGTCGAAGTAGTGTGGCTCGTGGCAGTCCTCGCACTCGATGACCAGCCCTCGGATCCCCGTGGGACTCAGCAGCGCCTGGTAGATCTCCAGGTCGGAGAGGTCCTCGAGGACATCCTGCCGCTCCGCCTCGGTCAGCGGCTCGGTCTCGGCGTCGTCGCCGAGGTCCTCGAGCTCCGCCGCCGGGTCGGTGGGGTCGCCGTTGAACGGGTCGATGGGCTCATCCTGCACCCTCATACCGTACTCACCTCGGACGGAAGTGTGCTGGCCCGCACGTCCTGTCCGTCGCGCGGGGGCGTACGGGGTGGATGGGTACGATGAACCATCCGTCTTCCGGCAGTTAGGGATGCTCCGTGGAAAGCGACTCGGCCCGTACGGTTCCACTCGGTCTGACCTTCGATGACGTGCTGCTCCAACCGGTCGAATCGGACATCGTGCCGAGCCGGGTCAACACCAACACCCGCCTCACCCGCACCATCGGGCTGACCATCCCGGTGCTGTCCGCCGCGATGGACACGGTGACCGAGGCGCGCATGGCGATCGCCATGGCCCGCGAGGGCGGCATCGGCGTGCTGCACCGCAATCTCTCGGCCGAGGACCAGGCGGCCCAGGTCGATCTCGTGAAGCGCTCCGAGTCCGGCATGATCACCAACCCGGTCACCTGCAGCCCCGACGACACGCTGCGCGAGGTCGACGCGCTGTGCGCGAGGTACCGCATCTCCGGTGTGCCGGTCGTGGACGGCGACGGCATCCTGGTCGGCATCGTGACCAACCGCGACATGCGCTTCGTCACCGACCACGGCGTCAAGGTGCGCGAGGTGATGACCAGGTCGCCGCTGTTCACCGCGCCGGTCGGGGTCAGCAAGGACGACGCGCAGGCGCTGCTGCAGCGGCACAAGGTGGAAAAGCTCCCGCTGGTCGACGAGGGCGGCCGGTTGCGCGGCCTGATCACGGTGAAGGACTTCACCAAGTCCGAGCAGTATCCGCTGGCCACCAAGGACGACCAGGGCCGGCTGCGGGTCGCGGCCGCGATCGGCGTCGGCGACGAGTCGTACAAGCGGGCCCGCGGCCTGATCGAGGCCGGCGTCGACGCGATCATCGTGGACACCTCACACGGTCACCAGCGCCAGGTGCTCGACATGATCGCCCGGCTCAAGCGGGACACCGCCACCGACATCATCGGCGGCAACGTGGCCACCTTCGCCGGCGCCCAGGCGATGGTCGCGGCCGGCGCCGACGCGGTGAAGGTCGGCGTGGGGCCGGGCGCCATCTGCACCACCCGCATCGTGGCCGGCGTCGGCGTACCGCAGATCACCGCGGTGATGGAGGCGGCCCGCGCCTGCCGCCCGGCCGGCGTCCCGGTGATCGCCGACGGCGGCATCCAGTATTCCGGCGACATCGCCAAGGCGATCGTGGCCGGCGCCGAGACCGTGATGCTCGGCGGGCTGCTGGCCGGCTCCGAGGAGAGCCCCGGCGACCTGATCTTCGTGAACGGCAAGCAGTACAAGTCGTACCGGGGGATGGGCTCGCTCGGCGCGATGCAGACCCGGGGCCAGGCCAAGTCGTACTCGAAGGACCGCTACTTCCAGCAGGACGTGCCCGAGGAAAAGCTCGTGCCGGAGGGCGTCGAGGGCCAGGTGCCCTACCGCGGCCCGCTGTCCCGGGTGGTCGCGCAGCTCGTCGGCGGCCTGCGGCTGGCGATGGGCTACTCGGGCGCCGAGACCATCCCCGACTTGCAGGAGCGGGGGCAGCTCATCAGGATTACCGCCGCCGGTCTCAAGGAGAGCCACCCGCACGACATCCAGATGACCGTCGAAGCTCCGAACTATCACTCCCGCTGATTAGAGGACTGCAGAGATGCGTGACGTCGTGGAGATCGGTCTCGGCAAGACCGCGCAGCGCGGTTACCACCTGGACGACATCGCCATCGTCCCGAGCCGGCGCACCCGCGACGTGGACGACGTGTCCACCGAGTGGCGCGTCGACGCGTACCCCTTCAAGATCCCCTGTGTCGCGCACCCGTCCGACGCCACCATGAGCCCGGAATCGGCGATCGCCCTGGGCCGCCTCGGCGGCCTGGGCGTGCTCAACGCCGAGGGCCTGTGGACGCGATATGAAGACCCCACCAAGATCCTGGAGGAGCTGGCGTCGCTCGGCGAGGACGCCGACGCCACCAAGCGCCTCCAGGAGGTGTACGCCGAGCCGATCAAGCCGGAGCTGATCGCCGAGCGGGTCCGGGCGATCCGCGAGGGCGGCGTCACCGTCGCGGTGCGGGTGTCGCCGCAGCACACCCTCGCGCTCGCCCCGGTGGTGCTGGACGCCGGCGTCGATCTGCTGGTCATCCAGGGCACGCTGGTCAGCGCCGAGCACGTCTCGACGACCGACGAGCCGCTCAACCTCAAGGAGTTCATCGCCGACCTCGACCTGCCGGTCATCGTCGGCGGCTGCACCGACTACAAGACGGCGCTGCACCTGATGCGCACCGGCGCGGCCGGCGTGATCGTGGGCGTGGGCGCCGACGAGTGGTCGACCACCGACACGGTCCTGGGCATCCGGGTGCCGATGGCCACCGCGATCGCCGACGCCGCGGCCGCCCGCCGCGACTACCTGGACGAGACCGGCGGCCGTTACGTTCACCTGATCGCCGACGGTGGAATCAGCACATCGGGTGACATCGCGAAGGCGATCGGCTGCGGCGCCGACGCGGTGATGCTCGGCGAGCCGCTGTCGCTGGCCCAGGGCGCGCCGGCCGGGGGCGCCTGGTGGCACTCCTCGGCGAGCCACCCGTCGCTGCCGCGCGGCGGCTTCTGCATCGCCGGCGAGCCGGACGGCACGCTGGAGGAGCTGCTGTACGGCCCGGCCGACCGGCCCGACGGCCAGCTGAACCTGTTCGGTGGGCTCAAACGGGCGATGGCCAAGTGCGGGTACCGCGACGTCAAGGAGTTCCAGAAGGTGGCGTTGGTCCTCGACCGGTAGACGGTGGCTACTCTCGGTCGCATGAGGCGTGCGGGATGTCTGGTTGCTGTGCTTTTGCTGGGCGCGTGCTCGGCGGGCCATCCGGCACCCGCCGCCGCGCCCGCTTACCGGCCGGGCGCCGCCGGAGCCGGTGATCCGTACTTCCCCACCTACGGCAACGGCGGCTACGACGTCTCCGGGTATGACTTAAATGTCCGGTACGACCCGGCCGCCAGCAAGCTCACCGGCACCGCGCGGATCACCGCCACGGCGACCCAGGACTTGTCCCAATTCAATTTGGACCTCGTGCATCTCGCCGCCACCAAGGTCGCCGTGGACGGGGCGGTGGCAACCTCGAGAGCCGACGGCAACGAGTTGGTCATCGCTCCGAAGTCGGGGCTGCGCCGGGGCAAGGCCTTCACCGTCGTCGTGGACTACGGCGGCACTCCGGGCCAGCTGTCGAACAAGACCCTCGGCGACGGCGGCTGGCTGAGCGCCGGGGCCAAGGGTGCGCTGGCCCTGGGCCAGCCCGAGTCGGCGAGCACCTGGTTCCCGGTCAACGACCACCCCTCCGACAAGGCCACCTTCAGCCTGGCGATCACCGTCCCGGACGGGCTGACCGCGCTCAGCATCGGCGTGCCCGGCCCGCGCACCAGCGCCGCCGGCTGGACGACCTGGCGCTGGACCGAGAGCTCGCCGCTGGCCAGCTATCTCTCCACTGTGGTCATCGGCAAGTACCGCGTCACCACGACCACCCACGACGGCAAGCCGATGGTGACCGCGGTGCCCGCGTCGCTGCCCGCGGACGGGCCGGCCGCGACGTCGATGGCCCGCACCGGCGAGATCGCCGACTTCCTGGCCACCAAGTTCGGGCCGTACCCGTTCGACTCGTACGGCGGGATCGTCATCGACGACACCCGGATCCGCTACGCGCTGGAAACCCAGTCGCGGCCCACGTACGGCCAGGGCTTCTTCGACGGCGGGCCCAACCCGACGGTCGTCGCGCACGAGCTGGCCCACCAGTGGTTCGGCGACAGCGTCGCGCTCGAGCGCTGGCAGGACATCTGGCTCAACGAGGGCTTCGCCACCTACGCCGAGTGGCTGTGGCAGGAGCACGAGGGCACCGAGTCGGTCAAGCAGAGCTTCGAGCGGACGTACGCCGGCTTCGACTGGTCCCAGACGCCGGGCAACCCCGGCGTCGCGCACCTGTTCGGCGGCGCCGTCTACGACCGCGGCGGGATGACCGTGTACGCGCTGCGCCGGAAGATCGGCGACCAAGCCTTCGACAAGCTGCTCACCACCTGGACCAGCGCGCACCGCGACGGCAACGTGAACACCGGCGACCTGATCTCGCTGGCCGAGAAGATCTCCGGCCAGGACCTCGGCGCGTTCTTCCAGGCCTGGCTGTACGGCCAGAAGGCGCCTACTTATTGATCAGCTTGGGGTGCTTGGCCAGGTAGGGCGCGATCTGCCGCTTCGCGACCGCCTGGAGGAAGCCCTTGCTCTCGGCGGTGAGCTGCTCGCCGCGGTAGGCGCCGCCGCTGCCGACCCCGCTGCCCGGAAGCTGCACCAGCGTGATCGCGCCCGGGCTCAGGTCGCGCAGCGCGTACGCGTACTCCAGCGGCGTCCGCCCGCCGACGTAGACCAGCGTCTCACCGAGGGCCGTGATCACCGACTGCAGTTTGCCGGGGTCCTCGGCCAGGCCCTGGCTGAGCGCCTTGTCGAGGATGGCTCGCACGAGCTGCCGCTGGTGGCGGGTGCGGTCGTAGTCGCCGTCGGGCAGGCCGTACCGCTGCCGGGCGTAGTCGATCGCCTGCCAGCCCACGAAGTGCCGCTTGCCGGGCCGGTAGACGGCCTGCGCCCCGAGGTAGTCGCCGCCACCCGGCTTGAGCGGCCGCAGCGACCCGTCCGGCTTGCGGTGGTGCGACTTCACCTTCTGGTCCACGACCATGTCGATGCCGCCCAGCTCGTCGACGAGCTTGTCGAGCCCGCCGAAGTTGAGGATCGCTCCGGCCTGGAACTGCTTGATCCCGGTGTAGTTGGTGAGCGTCCGGGTGAGCAGCTCGTAGCCCTGCTGCACGCTGTGCTTCTTGGATCCCGGCACCCGCGATCCCCGGCCCATGGCCTCGGTCAGCTTGTACGTCCCGCCGCCGAACCCGGCCTTGGCGAACGCCGGCATCTTGACCCGCAGGTCGCGCGGCAGCGAGTAGAGGTACGCCTTCTTCAGTCCCGGCTCGACGTGCAGCAGCATGATCGTGTCGGAATGCGGCTCCCAGCCCGGCACGCTCACCCGGGTGTCGACGCCCAGCAGCACGAGGTCGAGCGGCCCGGTGATGTCGGCCCCGGGGCTCTCCGCGGGCGACGGCGTGGGAGTCGGCGAAGCCGCGGGCGGTGGCTCGGACGACGGCGGAGCCGCCTGGGGCTCGGTCCGCGCCGGCTTGGTGGCGACGGCCAGGGCAATCCCGCCACCGCCCAGGAGGACGACCACGACGGCCCCGACGATCCACCACAACAGCTTCCGGTTTTGCACAGCGGAACAGTAGAGGACCCATCCCCATCGCTCAATGGCGTCATGAGCGGCAACCCGGTTGCTACCGCGCGGAACCGAAAAGATCTGACCGCGAACCGAACGTGGAGGAGCCGGCCACCGTGGCCGGCTCCTTTCATGTCACGGGGGCGGGTCGATGCGCGTACTTCTGGGTCTTCTGCTCGCTCTCGGCGGGACCCCGGTCGCGCACGCCGACGCGATCCGCCCCGACGACCCCGGTTACGCCGGCCAGTGGGGCATCGTCCGCACCCACGTCAACGAGGCCTGGTCGGCCGTCCGCGGCAACGCCCGGGTCACCATCGCGATCGTCGACACCGGCGTCACCCGCCTGCCCGACCTGGCCCCGCGCATGCTGACCGGCCACGACTTCGTCAACGACGACGACAACCCGGCCGACGACAACGGCCACGGCACGATGGCGGCCGGGGTGGCCGCCGCCTCCGGCTACAACAAGACCGGTGTGGCCGGCGTCTGCTGGTACTGCCGGATCCTCCCGGTCAAGGTCCTCGACGCGAAGGGCAACGGCGGCTACGACACGATCGCCAAGGGCATCCGCTACGCCGCCGACCAGGGCGCCACCGTCATCAGCCTCTCCCTGGGCGGCGCCGACGACAGCAAGCTGCTGCGCGACGCGGTCACGTATGCCGACGCGAAGGGCTCGCTCGTGGTGGCGGCGGCCGGCAACCAGGGCTCCGCGCAGCCGCACTACCCGGCGGCGATCCCGTCGGTGCTCGCGGTCGGCGGGGTGGACGAGCACGACCGCCGCTACTCCTGGTCCAACTACGGCGCCAGCTGGGTGAACGTCACCGCTCCCGGCTGCAACGCCGCCCAGCAGCCCAACGGCAAGATCGGGCAGTACTGCGGCACCTCCTCGGCCACCCCGTTCGTCGCCGGTGTCGCGGGGCTGCTCGCCTCGACCGATCCCCGGCCCTCGGCCGCGGCGATCCGCAAGGCGCTGACCGGCGGTCGCGTCGACGCCCTGCGCTCGCTGGCGGCGCTGCCCTACGCCGGCGACAAGACCAAGCCGATCGTCGCCTTCGGCGCCACACCCACGCGAGCCAGGGGAGTGGTCACGGTCACCGCGGCGGCCGCGGACCAGCACGGCGTTCAGCGAGTTCAGCTGTACGCGGGCGGCAAGCTCATCGCCACCGACACGTCGGCCCCGTACTCGTTCCGCTGGAACTCCGCTCCCACCACCGCCAACGTCCCCCTCGACCTGCGCGCCTACGACCGCGCCGGCAACGTGGCGCTGGTCCGCCGCTACGTCCGCACCGACAACACGCCACCGGCGATCAAGGTCTATCCCCGCGCCACGTCGGTGACGGCCCGCGCCACCGACGCCTCCGGCATCGCCCGCCTCGAGCTGGTCGTCAACGGCAAGGTCGTCTCCCGGTACGCGGGTTACCTGCGCTGGTTCGGCATTCCGAAGAAGGCCAGGACCGTGGTGGTCCGCGCCTACGACCGGGCGGGCAACGTCCGGGCGGTCACCGTCCGTCGGTAGCATTTCCGGGGTGAGTACCCCGCGTCCCGTGCTCGTCGTCGACTTCGGCGCCCAGTACGCCCAGTTGATCGCCCGCCGCGTCCGCGAGGCGCGCGTCTATTCCGAGATCGTGCCGCACTCGATGCCGGTCGCCGAGATGCTCGCCAAGGACCCCGCCGCCATCATCCTGTCCGGCGGTCCGTCCAGCGTGTACGAGACCGGCGCGCCCACCCTCGACGCCGCCCTGTTCGACAACGAGGTGCCGGTCTTCGGCATCTGCTACGGCTTCCAGGCGATGGCCCAGGCGCTGGGCGGCACGGTGGCGCACACCGGCGCCCGCGAGTACGGGCGTACCCACCTCACCGCCCAGGGCGGCACCCTGCTGCGCGACCTGCCGGCCGGCCTCCCGGTCTGGATGAGTCACGGCGACAGCGTCGCGGTGGCCCCCGAGGGCTTCACGGTCGTCGCCTCCTCGCCGGGCGCCCCGGTCGCGGCGTTCGAAGACCTCACCGCCCGGCGCGCCGGCGTGCAGTTCCACCCCGAGGTGGCGCACACCGAGCAGGGGCAGGAGATGCTCAAGCGCTTCCTGTACGACATCGCCGGCCTCGAGCCCACCTGGACCCCGAGCAACATCATCGACGACCAGGTGGCCGCCATCCGCGCCCAGGTCGGCGACAAGCAGGTCATCTGCGGCCTCTCCGGCGGCGTCGACTCGGCGGTCGCGGCGGCCCTCGTGCACAAGGCCGTCGGCGACCAGCTGACCTGCGTCTTCGTCGACCACGGCCTGCTGCGCGCGGGCGAGGCCGAGCAGGTGGAAAAGGACTACGTCGCCGCCACCGGCATCCGGCTCAAGGTCGTGGACGCGGCCGACGTGTTCCTCGGCCACCTGGCCGGCGTGACCGACCCCGAGCAGAAGCGCAAGATCATCGGCCGGGAGTTCATCCGTACGTTCGAGGCGGCGGCCCGTGAGCTCGACGCCGAGCGGCACATCGAGTTCCTGGTGCAGGGCACGCTCTACCCCGACGTGGTCGAGTCGGGCGGCGGCACCGGCACGGCCAACATCAAGTCGCACCACAACGTCGGTGGCCTGCCCGACGACCTCCGGTTCGCGCTGGTCGAGCCGCTGCGCACGCTGTTCAAGGACGAGGTGCGCGCCCTCGGCCGCGAGCTGGGCCTGCCCGACGAGATGGTCGACCGCCATCCGTTCCCCGGCCCGGGCCTGGCGATCCGCATCATCGGCGCGGTCGACCGCGACCGGCTCGACGTCCTGCGCGCGGCCGACCTGATCGCCCGCGAGGAGCTGGCGGCGTCCGGCCTCGACCGCGAGGTGTGGCAGTTCCCGGTGGCGCTGCTGGCCGACGTCCGCAGCGTGGGCGTGCAGGGCGACGGCCGCACCTACGGTCACCCGGTGGTGCTGCGCCCGGTCTCCAGCGAGGACGCGATGACCGCCGACTGGTCCCGCCTGCCGTACGAGCTGATCGCCCGCATCTCGACCCGGATCACCAACGAGGTCCGCGAGGTCAACCGGGTCGTCCTCGACGTCACGAGCAAGCCGCCGGGCACCATCGAGTGGGAGTAGGCGGGGCGCTCACGGGGTGGTCGGCGGCCGCCAGCCGGGCGCGGCCGGCGCCGGCGCCTCGGGGATGAGGAACCAGCAGACCGGGTAGGCGATCAGGGCCACGCCCCAGGTCACCACGGCGAAGATGGCGAACGCGACCCGGATCAGCACCGGGTCGACGCCGAAGTAGCGGCCGATGCCGCTGCAGACGCCGGCCACGATGCGGTCGTCCTGGGGGCGGAGGAGCTGGCGGTAGGGTGCGTCAGTCATGCCACCATGCTGGACGCTCGACCGGCCCGGCGACCTCGGTGACAGCCCCGAGAACGACCCTGAAATCCCGGCCACTCCTCGTAGTGGACCAACAGCCAAAAGTAGGCGTCAACGCCGTAACCTGCGGTTACGCACCGCCATCCCTCTGTCAGGAATCTGACAGACGTTTTCTGTAGGTAACAGATTCCGGGCAGAATTGCCGCCCGTGACCCCCGCACTGGAACCACTCCGGCGAATCGCCGCGTACGCCGTCGCCACCGACGACGGCGGTCGTGTGCTGCTCGTCCGAGCCTCGAGCCGCTCCGGCACCCCCGGCGTCTGGTCGCTCCCCGGCGGCGCAGTCGACCATGGCGAAGATCCCAACCACACCGTCGTCCGCGAGACCGCGGCCGAGACCGGCCTGTCCGTCGCCGTCACCGGGCTGCGCGACGTGCTCGCCGACATGCGGTCGCTGCCGCACCGCGGCGTCACGATCCACACCGACCGCCTGATCTACGCGGTGTCGATCCGCGGCGGCACGCTGATCGACCGGGTCGGCCACCCCACCGACCTGGCCCGCTGGCACACCCGCGACGAGCTGGCCCGGCTCAAGCTCCGGCAGTTCACCGCCGACGCGCTGGGCCTGGGCGCGGCCAGCGCCGACCTGCGGCCCGAGCCGGCGCCGGAGTTCCCGTCGTTCTACGCCTATCCCGGCCCCGACGGCCTGCACCGGGCGCAGCGCTTCGCGGCGTACGCGATCGCCACCGACGCCCAGCAGACCCGCCTGTTGCTGACCCGGATCGCTCCCGGCTATCCCGGGGCGGGCCGCTGGCACCTGCCCGGCGGTGGCACCGACTACGGCGAGCAGCCCGGCACCGCGCTGATCCGCGAGCTGGTCGAGGAGACCGGCCAGCAGGGCCGGCTGATCGAGTTGCTGGGCGTGGCCAGCCATCGCGACGCGGCCTCGCTGGGCCCCGAGGGCTACCCGATCGACTGGCACGGCGTCCGCGCCTTCTATCGGGTGATCGTCGACGCGCCGACCGAGGTGACCATCCACGACGTCGGCGGCTCGACCTCCGAGGCGCGCTGGATGCCGCTCACGGAGGTCACCGCGATGGACGACGACCAGTTCACCGAGGTGACCGCCGAGGCGCTGAAAAAGGCCCGGCTAGCCTAGCCGGGTGAAGATCAGACGGGTCGGGGCCTACGGCGTCTGTCGCGACGAGGCCGGCCGGGTGCTGCTCGCCCGGAACTCCGCGGCCAGCGAGTTCCCTGGCATGTGGACGCTGCCCGGCGGCGGCGTCGAGCAGGGCGAGCACCCCGACGAGGCGGTCGTGCGCGAGTTCGCCGAGGAGACCGGCCTCCGGGTGCGCCCGGGCGCGCTGCGCGCCGTGACGGCCGATGTCTTCCGCCTGCCGAGCGGCAACCTCGAGCACACCGACCGGATCATCTACGACGTGACGATCGTCGGCGGCACCCTGCGCGCCGAGGCGGACGGCACGACCGACCTGGTCGACTGGGTCACCCCGGCCGGCCTGCCGCTGATGCCGTTCACCGCCGCTCAGCTCGGCCTTCCGGCCGACTTCCCGGACATCGCGGACAACCCCGAGGAGATCTTCCGGCCGCGGCGGGTGCAGCGCTTCGGGGCGTACGCGGCCGCCACCGGCCCGGACGGCCGGATCCTGCTCACCCGGATCTCCGCCGGCTACCCCGGCGCCGGCCTCTGGCATCTGCCCGGCGGTGGCACCGATCACGGCGAGACTCCGGAACAGGCGCTGGCCCGCGAGTTGTTCGAAGAGACGTCGCAACACGGCCGGGTGACCGGCCTGCTGGGCATTTCGCACCGATACGACCCCACCGCCGTTGGGCCGGAGGGGGTCCCCATCGACTGGCACGTCATCCGGGTCCTGTTCAGGGTTCGGGTGGACCTGCCGACAGAACCCGTAGTGACCGAGGCGGCCGGCGGCTCCACCGCCGAGGCGTCCTGGTTCACCAGATCCGAGGTCGACGCCCTGACGCTCACCGAGCTGGCCCGCGAGGCTGTGGACCGGATCGATGCGGAACGCGCGAGTTAAAATCGTCACAGGGAGAGGGAAAATGCACCCGATCCCGCCCGCGCGCTCGTAGTTCGGGGTGCCGGTCGATCTCTCGCCAAGATCGCTCGGCTGTGCAATGGTGTAACCCCCGCATTTCCGGTGACGGAGCGTGCGGCGGGTTAGGGGGCCACGACCCACCGCAAGAGTTGCCGGTGGGCATACCGATCCCATGGAGGAGACACGTGCCGAGAACCCCTTGGCGCCGGCGTCGAACGACGGATAGTCCCCGTCCCGCCGGTCGCCGTTGGGCAGGCCGTTTGCGCCGCGGCGGCACCCTTGCCCGCCAGGCACTGCTGGTGCGGGTGGCCCGCCGGTCCGCCGACGCGGGCCGCGCCGCCACCGCCACCCGGGCCGAGGTCATCTACACCGGCCCCGACCCCGTCGCGGCCCCCGCGCTTCTCGCGCTCCCCGCTGCGCCCGACCCGGTTCTCGTGGAGCCCGGCGAGCCGGTCGCCACGACCGTCCCGCTGCTTCCCGGCGCCCAGACCGCGTCCCGCCGGCTGCGGTTCGCGCTGGTCAACGCGTGCACCCTGGCCAGCCTGAGCCTGGGCCTGCTGGCCATCTTCCTGGCCATGCAGGGCGACGTCCGGCCGGCCGCGGCCTGCCTGGTCGCCTGCGTCGCGTTCGACGGCATCGACGGCGCCCTGGCGCGCAAGCTGGGCGTCGCGAGCCCGTTCGGCGCCCAGATGGACTCGCTGGCCGACATGTGCTCCTTCGGCCTGGCCGCCCCGGTCGTCGTCTACGCCTCGCTGGCGCACACCGTGCCCACCGCCGCGGCGGCGGTGGCCTGCGTCCTGGTGGCCGGTTGCGCCGCCATCCGCCTGGCCCGCTTCAACGTCTCGCCGAAGGACGGAAAGTTCTTCTGCGGGGTTCCTACCACGATGGCCGCGGCGGTGCTGGCCGTGACGGTGCTGATCGGCCTGCCCGTGCCCGGCACCGTCCTGCTGGGCGGCGTCGCGGTCCTGGCCTTCGCCATGGTCTCCAGCTTCCCGTACGCCAAGGTGGCCCGCCTGCTCAAGCTCCCGCCGTGGATCTGGCTGGTCCCGGTGGTGGGCGCCCTGGTCGACCCGCGGCTCACGTTCGCCGTCGTGGTGATGGCGTACCTGCTGAGCGGCCCGGTCATGTGGGCCCGCGCCCGGCGCGCCTAGCGCGCCCAGCACTCGAAAGGAAGGGCCGTCCGGCATCGGGCGGCCCTTCCTGCCGTTCCCGGCATTGCTCATCCCGCTGGTTCAGGCCCGGGCCCCGCCGTCGACCCGCAGCACCACCCCGGTGACGAACGAAGCCCGCTCGCTGAGCAGCCACGCCGCCGCCTCCGCGATCTCCTCGGGCGATGCCTGCCGGCCGAGCGGCGTCTGCGCCACCATCCGCTCCACCAGCCCCGGCGACCACTGTTCCCAGGCGGCGATCATCTCGGTCCGGGTGTTTCCCGGGGCGATCGCGTTGACCCGGACCCCGTCCGGCCCGAAGTTGATCGCCGCCGACTCGGTCAGGCTGTTCACCGCCCGTTTCATGGCGCCGTACGCGGGCAGCCGCGGGTTGCCCGTCAGGCTGCCCACGCTCGAGTTGTTGACGATCGACCGCACCCCGGCCGCCCGCTGCGCGACCATCGCCACCCACACCCCGCGCAGGTTCACCTCGTAGAGCCGGTCGAACTCGTCCGCCGTGACCTCGTCGACGGGCCGGGGCGGGGTGATCGTCGCGCCGTTGTTGAAGGCCACGTCGAGCCGCCCGTACACCGCGACGGCCCGGTCGACGGCGGCCCGCACGCTCGGCGGATCGGCCAGGTCGCACACCACGTACTCGGCGGTGCCCCCAGCCGACCGGATCTCCTCGGTGACCGCCTTGAGCTGGTCCTCCGTCCGCGCCGCCAGCAGCACCTTCGCCCCCTCCCGGGCGAAGAGCCGAGCCGCGGCGGCGCCGATGCCTCGGCCCGCCCCGCTGACGAACGCGACCTTGTTCTCGAGCAGAAGTGTCATGCGGCCAGCCTCCGGCGGACCCGGCGGGCGCATCCAGGCATCGTCGATACCTGGGTGGCCGGGCCGGCGCGGAGGACACTGGACGGGTGGATCGACAGGAGCTGGCGCTTTTCCTCCGCAGCCGCCGCGAGCGCATCACCCCCGCCGACGTGGGTCTGCCCGCCGGCCGGCGGCGCCGCACGCCCGGCCTGCGCCGGGAGGAGATCGCCCAGCTGGCCCACATGTCGACCGAGTACTACACCCGGCTCGAGCAGGCGCGCGCGCCGCGCCCGTCGGCCGAGATCCTGACCGGGCTGGCCCGGGCGTTGCGCCTCTCCGACGCCGAGCGCGCCCACCTGCATCAGCTGGCCGGCGCCCCGCCCGCGCCGTCCCCGGGTCCGTCCCGCGAGGTGCGGCCGAGCATCCTCGAGCTGATCAAACGCCTGCCCGACGCGGCGGCCACGGTGATCTCCGCGAGCTTCGAGGTGATCGCGTGGAACGACCTGGCGGCGGCCCTCATGGAGGACTTCTCCGCGGTGCCCCGGCGTGATCGCAACCTGGTCCGGCGCGTGTTTCTCGGCCCGCACCTGTACGGCGTCTCGGACGCCGACGCGTTCGCGCGCAACGCCACCCAGCGCCTGCGCGCCGTCTCGGCCCGCTACCCCCGCGATCCCGGGATCGCCGAGCTGATCCGCGACCTGCACGCCGGGAGCGAGCGGTTCCGCACGCTGTGGGCCTCCCACGACGTCGAGGCCGAGCCGACCCTGCGCAAGACGTTCGCCCATCCGGTCGTCGGCCCGGTGACCGTCAACTGCGACGTCCTGGACATCGCCGACCGCGACCAGCGCCTGATCATCTACACGCCGGTCCCCGGCTCCTCGTCGGCGGAGGCGATGCGGCTGCTCTCGGTGATCGGCACCCAGCGCATGGTCAGCGCCGGCGAGCGATGACCGAGGCGCCGCCGCGCGTGGTCAATGCCAGCGAGCGATGACCGAGGCGCCGCCGACCACCTTCTCGTTGACCGCGACCAGCGGCTCCGCCCGGTCCGCGGGCAGGTAGACGTCGGTGCGGGAGCCGAACCGGATCAGGCCCATCCGCTCGCCGCGGGCCACCAGCGTGCCGATCGGCACCCGCTGCACGATCCGCCGGGCGATCAGGCCGGTCCGCTGCGCGACGACCACCGTGCCGTGCTCGGTGTCGAGCACCGTGTACGCCGCCACGTTGTGCTCGGCGGCGGCGGTCATCGCGTTCGCGTACCCGCCGTCCTCGACGAAGTAGTCGGCCACCCGGCCCGCCACCGGCACGCGGTTGACGTGCACGTCCAGCACCGACAGGAACACCGCGATCCGCAGGAACTCGCCCTCGCCGAACCGGGGGTCGGTCATCCGCTCGACCGACAGCACCCGGCCATCGGCGGACGCGACGATCGCCGCCGGGTCGGTGGGCGCCTCGCGCTCCGGGTCGCGGAAGAACGCCGCCACCGGGGCCGCCGCCAGCGCCGGGATCAGCCACAGCTTTGACTTGGGGCGCGCGGAGCGCGCCAGCGCCGCCAGCCCGAGCGCGATGCCGGCGGCCGCCACCCCGTTGGAGTCGATGTGCATCGTCCGGGTGACCGGCACGCTCGACGGCCGGTACGCCGGGGCCAGCGTCGCCGCGACCCGGGGGTCGGCGGCGGTGAACCGCAGCTTGTGCACCCGCAGCGGCGGCGAGTTGCGCACCACCAGGTCGGACCCCACCCCGAACAGCGCGCCCTGCCGGAACAGCTCGGCCGCGGCTCCGCCGGTGCGCCCCGGGACCGCGGGTGTCGCCAGCGTGACCACGGCCCCCTCGTTCAGGTATTTCCCGAGGGCGTCGAGCAGCGCCCGCACCTCGTGGGCGGTGCCGGTTACCGGCTCGCCGACGATCACCACGTCGGCGGGCGTGGCCTCGTCGAGGGTGTCCACCACCTTGACCCGGTCGGCGATCCAGCTGCCCAGCCCGGCGATGTGATCGCGGAGCAGCTCGGCGGTGCTGCGCTCGCCGGCGACCAGGGTGAGCTGGTCGCCCGGCAGCAGCGCCTCGACCGCGGACGCCACCACGAGCGACGCGTGATCGGCGCCGACGACCAGGGCCGAGGTGGCCGCGTTGTGCCGGGCGAACTCGGCGGTCAGGGCGCGGGCGGCGGTGCTGCCGATGCCGACGATGGGTGCCTGGGACACGGTGGGGAACGGCGTCATGAGGCCGAGCATATTGCCCGGCCTCATGATCGTTACCGTCAGTCCTGGTGAGCCCGGTCCTTGCCGGCCTCCGGATGCTGCTCCTCAACGGCCTCCTGGCCGGCTTCGACGTGCTTCTCCCCGCCGGCCTCGCGGGGCTGCTCCTTGCCGGCTTCGGGGTGCTCCTTGCGGAAGCGCTCGGCGGGCTCCTCGAGGAGCTCCCGCACGATCGAGGCGTGCACTTCGGGCGGCAGGTCGCCGGGGACCTCGGGCTCGGTGACGGCCGGCTGCGCGACCGGCGCCGGCTGCGGGGCCGGGGTGCGGCCGGAGCGGATCGCCCCGAGCAGCCCGAGCACGCCGAACACGATCAGACCGCCGGCCACCAGCCAGCCGATGGCCGGTAGGTGGATGTTGACCACCCGGGAGAGTGCCCACCAGAGCGCGACCAGCAGGAAGATGAGCCCGAAGCTCAGGGAGACCCCGTCGGTGCGGTGCGGCTTCATCGGATGACCTCCACGTTGCCGGTGTCCATCTGCAGGTCGAGCTTGAGCGAGCCGCCGCCTTCGCCGTCGGTGCCCAGGTCGGTCGCCGACTCGTTGCTGACGCTCTTGTCGGTGTACTCCTTGCCGAAGATCACTGCCCGGCCGGTGTCGAGCGACAGCGTGGCGGTGGCGTCGACGGTCGGCGGGAGCAGGACCCGCAGCTGGCCGAACTTCATGGTCAGGGTGGTCACGGTCGGCTGGTCGGTGAAGGTGACGTCGCGCAGGTCGAGGGTCGCGTTGCCGGCGGTGAAGTCGTACCGGTCGGCGATCTCGGTGACGGTGCGCGGGTGGTAGACGCTGTTGCCGACCTCGCCGCCCCAGCGCTCGACGCCGGTCGAGACGGCCAGCGCGATCGAGACCAGGACGGCCAGCGCGATCAGCCCGCGGGCCCGGCCGAACCAGGCGCCGACGATCAGGCCGAGCGCGATCGTGACCAGGGCGGCCGCGAAGTAAGCCGAGATCGCGATGCGCGCGCCCGCCATGTCGATCACGGCCATCAGGCCGATCACCATGACCACCGCGAAGAACGTGAGACGGCCCAGCTTGGAGCGCTCGCGCGGCGGCTTCGGCGGCTTGGGCGCGCGCGGGGGCGGCTGCGGCGGCTGGTAAGCCGGCGGGGTGCTGGCCCACGGGCCGTGCGGCGCGAACGGCGGGCGGTACCCGGAGGCCGGTGGCGCGTACGGCGGCATCGGGGGCGTGGGTGGCTGCGGCGCCAGCGGCGGCAGCGGCGCGGTCACCGGCTCCGCGGCCGGTGCGGCAGCGGCCGGCGCGGCAAACGCGGTCGTCGGCGGCTCGAACGGGGCCGTCGGCGCGTCGAACGCGGTCGTCGCCGGTGGGGCATCCGCAGGCGGAGCCGGGGGAAATGTCGCATCTGGCGGGGGCGGAGGGGTGGCCGGTCCGTTGTCGCCGTTGTTGCGCTTGATCAGCAGGACCGCGCCCACGATGACGGCCGCGGCGAGCAGGCTGGCCCGCATGCCGTCGTGGACGATGAACCCGAACGAGACCACCGCGGCCGCGCCGAGCAGCACCACCGACAGCGGCGCCATCCCCGAGCGCCCCTTGCCCAGCAGCGACTCGATCGGCGACGCGGTGTCGCCCTCGGCCGGGATGATCAGCCACCCGATCAGGTAGAGCAGGACGCCGACGCCGCTGAGAACGCCCAGCACGGCGACGAGCACCCGCCACAGCACCGGGTCGGTGTTGGTGGCCCGGGCCAGCGCCGCGCAGACGCCGGCGACGTATCGGCCCTGCCGCGGGCGTACCAGATGCTCTCGGGTGAATGAAGGGCCGGTGAACGTGGGGCCCGACGAAGGCGGTGCGCCGGGCGAGGAGGAAGCAGTGGTGTCGGCTTCGTCGGTCATGCCATCGATCCTGTCCCGGATGCGGCCTGAGATGCTTCCGGCGCCGACCCTGAGGCCACCCTGAGATCCGGGCCGCCGGATACCGGGGGACATTCCCCGTGGTCGGAGGCGGCCGGACGTGTGACGATCGGATGACAGGACCGAGGAGGAGTCATCACCACCGCCGTCACCCCACCCACCCGCCGGCTGTACCGGCCCCGCGACCACCGGATCATCGCCGGGGTCGCCGCCGGCCTGGCGGAGCATCTGGGTGTTCCGCTGCTGGCGGTCCGCATCGCTCTCGTCGTGCTCCTCGGGTTCAGTGGCCTGGGCCTTCTGCTCTACGCGGCCTTCTGGGCGGTCCTGCCGCAACAGGTTCCCACCGGTGAGCCGCCGCCGCGACGTGATCTCGCCATGCTGCTGCCGTTCGCGGCGATCGGCCTGGGCGTCGTGCTGCTGCAGGCCCTGGTCTTCAAAAATAGTGTGGCCGGCACGGTCGGCTGGCTGATCGCGGTGGTCGCGGTCGGCGCCGGCATCATCTGGCACCAGTCCGACCCGACCCGCCGCGGCCACTGGGTGGGCAACAACCTGCCGCAGACGCCCTGGCTGGCCGCCGTGGTGGCGGAGAGCGACCGGCGCTTCTTCCTGTTCCGCTTCGTGGGCGGCGGGGTCCTGGTCGCCACCGGCATCATCGGCGTCGTCGCCGTGTACGCCCCGGCCGGCTCCCTCTCCTCGGTGATCAACGGCGTGATCTTCGCGCTGGTCGGCCTGCTCGGCGTCGGCGTGGTCGCCGCGCCGCTGCTCTGGCGCATGTTCAACCAGCTGCGCGCCGAGCGCGAGGGCCGCATCCGCGAGCAGGAGCGGGCCGAGGTCGCCGCGATGATCCACGACCAGGTGCTGCACACGCTGGCGCTGATCCAGCGCAACTCGGCCGACATCAAAGAGGTGCAGCGGCTGGCCCGCGGCCAGGAGCGCAGCCTGCGCAACTGGCTCTACAAACCCACCGCCTCGCCGACCGAGCGCTTCGCGGCCGCCCTCGAGCAGGCCGCCGCCGAGGTCGAGGACACGTACGCGATCAGCGTCGAGACCGTCGTGGTCGGCGACACCGAATGCGACGACCGGGTGGCCGCGCTGGTCGCGGCGGCCCGCGAGGCCCTGGTCAACGCCGCCCGGCACGCCGGCGTGCAGACCGTGTCGCTCTACGCCGAGGTCGAGGGCGATGAGCTGAGCGTCTTCGTCCGCGATCGCGGGGCGGGGTTCGACATCGACGGCGTGGGGGATTCGCGCCACGGCGTCCGAGGGTCGATCATCGGGCGGATGAACCGACACGGCGGGCGCGCCGAGATCCGCAGCGCGCCCGGCGAGGGCACCGAGGTCCGCCTCATGCTGCCCGTCACCCGAGAGAGCATGACGGCTGGGAAGGAGTCGGCACGATGACCGATCAAGAGGGTGGCCGTCTCAAGGTTTTCCTGGTCGACGACCACGCGATGTTCCGGGCCGGGGTGCGCGCCGAGCTGGGCGCGCACGTCGACGTGATCGGCGAGGCGAGCACGGTGGCCGAGGCGGTCAGCAAGATCGCCGCCAGCGAGCCGGACGTGGTGCTGCTCGACGTGCACATGCCGGACGGCGGTGGCCGCGCCGTGCTCGACGCGATGCGCCGCAGCCACCCGCACGTGCGCTTCCTGGCCCTGTCGGTCTCCGATGCCGCCGAGGACGTGATCGGCCTGATCCGGGCCGGCGCCCGGGGCTACGTCACCAAGACCATCTCGCCCGACGAGCTGGCCGCCGCGATCAAGCGGGTGGCCGACGGCGACGCGGTGTTCAGCCCGCGGCTGGCCGGCTTCGTGCTCGACGCGTTCGCCTCCCGGCCCGACGTGCCGGTCGCCGACCCCGAGCTCGACCAGCTCACCAACCGCGAGCGCGAGGTGCTGCGGCTGCTCGCGCGCGGGTACGCGTACAAGGAGATCGCCAAGGAGCTGTACATCTCGATCAAGACGGTCGAGACCCACGTCTCCAACGTCCTGCGCAAGCTCCAGATGAGCAACCGTTACGAATTGTCACGATGGGCGGCCGATCGCCGCCTGGTCTGACGCTCCGTCGCAGGGCGTGTACGGAAGGGAATAATCGCAGCTCAGGCCGCCGTCCGAGGGTGTCAAAAGTGGCTGTGGCTAGTATCGGCTTGGTAACGGGCCTCCGGGCTTCCGTTTCGCTGTGTCACAGTTGCTGCCGACTCACACGACCCCCGTGAGCGCCCTGAAGGAGGCATCCTCCACATGCGTGGGAATGGCCCATGGAAGGTGGCGGCCGGAGCGGCCGCCATCGCCTTGTTGGCGGCCGGCTGCTCCAGCGGCTCCTCGGACGACGACGCGACCCTGTCGAACTCGATCAGTATCGGTATCGTCGAGCCGGAGAGCCTGATTCCGACCAACACGACGGAAAACAACGGCTCGCAGGTGCTGTCGTCGCTGTTCTACCCGCTCGTCCGCTTCGACGAGAAGAGCGAGCCGTACCTGGTGGCGGCCGAGTCGATCACCCACGACAAGGCCAACAAGGTCTGGACGGTCAAGCTGCGCCCCGGCTTCACCTTCAGCAACGGTGAGCCGGTGACGGCCGACAACTACATCAACGCCTGGAACTACGGCGCGTACGGGCCGAACGGCCAGCTCGCCTCGTACTTCTTCAGCCGCATCGACGGCTACGCGCAGATGCAGTCGGTCGACCCGGACGGCAGCGGGCCGGAGAAGGCCGCCGAGCCGAAGGCGAAGAAGCTCACCGGCCTGCAGAAGGTCAACAACACCACCTTCAAGGTGACGCTGTCGGCCGGCTTCGCGGGCTGGGAGTCCGTGATGGGCTACGACGCGTTCTACCCGCTGCCCAAGGCCGCGTTCACGCCCGACGGCAACGCGATCGCCGAGGGCTTCGGCGAGGCGCCCATCGGCAACGGGCCCTTCAAGATGAAGGGCAAGTGGCAGCACGACTCGCAGATCCAGGTCGAGAAGGTCGCCGACTTCAAGGGCACGGTTCCCAAGGTCGACGGCATCACCTGGAAGATCTACCAGGACCTCGGCGCGCAGTACGCCGACCTGATCGCGGGCAACCTCGACGTCGAGACGAGGATTCCGATCGAGAGCCTCGCCGCCGCCTCCGGCGACCTCGGCGACCGCCTGCAGAAGAGCCCGAGCTCGGCCTTCGCGTTCGTGGGCTTCCCGATCTACGAGAAGGAGTTCCAGAACCGCGACGTCCGCCGGGCGATCTCGATGGCAATCGACCGCCAGGAGATGGCCGAGCAGATCTTCCTGGGCTCCGAGACCGCGGCGTTCTCCTTCGTCTCCCCGGTGGTCGCCGGTTACCGGCCGAACACCTGCAAGGAGAACTGCGAGTACAACCCGACCAAGGCCAAGCAGCTCTACACGCAGGCCGGCGGCCCGTCCGACATCAAGATCTCGTACAACCAGGACGGCGGCCACAAGGCCTGGGTCGACGCCATGTGCAACCAGATCAAGTCGTCGCTGAGCGTCAACTGCACGGGCACGCCGGAGCCGAAGTTCGCCGACATGCTCAAGAAGGTCGAGAAGAAGCAGCCGGTCGGCCTGATCCGGCTGAGTTGGCTGATGGACTACCCGCTGATGGAGAACTACCTCGGCCCGCTGTTCACCACCGACGGCTCCTCGAACTACTACGGGTACAGCAACCCGGCGTTCGACAGCCTGGTCCGCGAGGGCTCGGAGGCGACGACCACGGCCGCGGCCGAGAAGAAGTGGCAGGCGGCCGAGGACATCCTCGCGCAGGACATGCCGGTTCTTCCGCTGCGGTACGGCCAGAACGTGTTCGGCCACTCCGAGAAGGTCACCAGCGTGTCGATGGACCTTTTCCAGAAGGTCGACATCTACAAGATCGAAGTAGCCGAACTGTGAGGCGGGCGGCGACCTGCCCGATCTCCACCGTCGCGAATAGTCCTCATTTCTGACCGCTCGGTCAGTGGTGGCGTCACGGTCGATCTGAAACCGTGGCGCCACCGCACTTACGCCCTGGCACAAAAGGCCTCACCATGTTCCGCTTCATCGTGCGGCGCCTCCTGCAGATGGTCCTCACCTTCTTCGGCGCCACCTTCGTCGTGTACGCGCTGATGTTCGCGGCGACGGACGATCCGCTGCAGGCTCTCGTCGGCGAACGCCCCCTCACCGAGAGCCAGCGGGCGGCGCTCACCGCCCGCTACCACCTGGACGACAGCTTCCTCCAGCAATACTGGTACTACGTCAAGGGACTGCTGACCGGCGACTTCGGCACCTCGCTGACCGGCCGCAAGATCGCCGACATGCTGGCCGACGCCTGGCCGGTCACCCTGCGGCTCTCGCTGCTGGCGATCCTCATCGCGGCCACCGTCGCGGTGGTCGCCGGCGTCGTCTCCGGCATCCGGCGGGGCAGCATCTTCGACAACACGACGCTGTTCCTCACGCTGGTGGTGCTGGCCATGCCGATCGTCGTGCTGGCGCCGCTGGCCCAGCTCGTGTTCGGCATCAAGCTCGGCTGGTTCCCGGCCACGGCCGGCCGGGACGCCTCGCTCTGGCAGCTGCTGTTACCCGCGGCCGTGCTGGGCAGCCTGGTCGTCGCCACCGAGCTGCGGGTGACGCGGGCCTCGGTGGCGGAGAACCTGCGCGCCGACTACGTGCGTACGGCCCGGGCGAAGGGCCTCACCGGCAAGCGGGTGATCGGCGTGCACGTGCTGCGCAACTCGCTCATCCCGGTGATCACGCTGATCGGCGTCGACATCGGCGGGCTGATGTCCGGCGCCATCATCACCGAGAAGGTCTTCAACATCCCCGGGGTCGGCTTCAACCTCTGGCGCGGTATCCGCACCGAGGACGGCCCGCTGGTGGTCGGCTTCGTCAGCGTTCTGGTGATCGTGTTCCTGGTCGTGAACCTGATCGTCGACCTGCTCTACGCCGCCCTCGACCCCAGGATCCGCTATGAGTGACATGAACGCCCTGACCGCGGAGACGCCGGTGCTGCCCGCGGCCGGCGGCGACCGCGGCGCCGGCAAGTCACGCAGCCTCGCCGCCGACGCCTGGCACGACCTGCGCCGCAGCAAGATCTTCTGGGCGGCGCTCGTGATCATCACGCTCGTGTTGCTGATGGCGGCGTTCCCGCAGCTGTTCACCTCGGCCGACCCGCACGACTGCGCGCTCAGCCGCAAGCACGCCGGCGCGAGCGGCGGCGCGATCTTCGGCTACGACTTCCAGGGCTGCGACGTCTACGCCAAGACCATCTACGGCGCCCGGTACTCGATCGTCGTGGGCGTCTTCGCCACCCTGATCGCCGGGGTGATCGGCATGGCGGTGGGCCTCGCGGCCGGCTTCTTCGGCGGCTGGCTCGACGCGCTGCTGTCCCGCTTCGTCGACGTCATGCTCGCCGTCCCGTTCCTGCTCGGCGCGATCGTGCTGGCCAAGCGCCTGGGCGCGGGCGCCGGCAACGACGGCGTGCTGGCGGTGACCGTCACCCTGGGCGTGCTCGGCTGGACCACCGCGGCCCGGGTCATGCGCTCATCAGTGATCCAGGCGAAGAGCCAGGATTACGTGGCCGCGGCCCGGATGCTCGGCGCCGGATCGGGCCGGCTGGTCTTCCGGCACATCCTGCCCAACGCGGTCGCGCCCTACGTCGTGGTGCTGACCATCCTGCTCGGCATCAACATCGCCAGCGAGGCCACGTTGTCGTTCCTCGGCATCGGCCTCAAGGGCGACGCGGTGAGCTGGGGCATCTCGATCTCCGAGGCGACCGGGTACGTCCGGGTCGCCGCCGGCCCGCTGATCTGGCCGTCGGTGTTCCTGGCCGCCACCGTGCTGGCCTTCATCATGCTCGGCGACGCGGTCCGCGACGCCTTCGACCCGAAGCTGCGGTGATCGTGGTGACTGACATCCAGGCACAGATGGACGTGCTCCCGGGCCTCGACCCGCGGGCGCCGCTGCTGCACGTCGACGACCTGCACGTCGAGTTCCGCACCCGCGACGGCGTGGCCAAGGCGGTCAACGGCGCCGAGTTCTACCTGAACCCCGGCGAGACGCTGGCGCTGCTCGGCGAGTCGGGCTGCGGCAAGTCGGTCACCGCCCAGGCGGTCATGGGCATCCTGGACACGCCGCCCGCGCACATCACCGGCGGCCGGGTGCTCTACCGCGGCGTCGACCTGCTGCGCCTGACCGAGGAGGACCGCCGCAAGGTGCGGGCCAACCGCATCGCGATGATCTTCCAGGATGCGCTGTCCGCACTGAACCCGGTCTACTCGGTCGGCTTCCAGATGGCCGAGTTGTTCCGCAAGCACCGCGGCATGTCCCGCAAGGACGCCAAGCAGCGCAGCATCGAGCTGCTCGACCAGGTGCGCATCCCGGCCGCCCGGGAGCGGATCAACGACTACCCGCACCAGTTCTCCGGCGGCATGCGGCAGCGCGTCATGATCGCCATGGCGCTCGCCCTCGACCCCGAGGTGCTGATCGCCGACGAGCCGACCACCGCGCTCGACGTCACGGTCCAGGCGCAGATCATGGGCCTGCTGGCCGAGCTCCAGCGGCAGCGCAACATGGGCCTGATCCTGATCACGCATGACATGGGCGTGGTGGCGGACGTCGCCGACCGGATCTCGATCATGTACGCGGGCAAGGTCGTGGAAGAGGCGCCGGTGCACGAGATCTACGGGCGCCCCGCGCACCCGTACACGAAAGCGCTCTTGGAGTCGATCCCCCGACTCGACCTCAAGGGCCGGCAGCTCAACGTCATTCCCGGCCTGCCGCCGGCGCTCACCGACATCCCGGCCGGATGCCCCTTCCGCCCCCGCTGCGGGTACGCCCGGCCGGTCTGCGGCCAGCAGGAGCCGCCCGCGTACCGGATCGCCCAGCACCGCATCGCCCGCTGCCACTTCATCCGGGAGGTCCTCGGTGTCTGACGTTTCCGACCTGGTGCTGGAGACCCGCAACCTGGTCAAGCACTTCCCGATCACCCAGGGCATCGTTGTCAAGTCCAAGGTCGGCGCCGTCCGCGCGGTCGACGGCGTCGACATCCAGCTGCGGCGCGGCGAGACGCTCGGCATCGTCGGGGAGTCCGGCTGCGGCAAGTCGACCCTGGCCAAGCTGCTGGTCGGGCTCGAGAAGCCGACCTCCGGCGAGGTCATGGTGCGGGGCGAGAACATGACCAGGCTGTCCGGCCACTCCCTGCGCCGGGCGCGCCGCAACATCCAGATGGTGCTGCAGGACCCGTACACGTCGCTCAACCCCCGCATGACGGTCGGCGACATCATCGGCGAGCCCTTCGAGATCCACCCCGACGCCGTCCCGCCGGCCGGGGCCGCCCGGGCCGTCCAGGAGCTGCTCGACCTGGTCGGCCTGAACCCCGACCACATCAACCGCTATCCCCACCAGTTCTCCGGCGGCCAGCGCCAGCGCATCGGCATCGCCCGCGCGCTCGCCCTGCGCCCCGAGATCATCGTCTGCGACGAGCCGGTCTCGGCCCTCGACGTCTCCATCCAGGCCCAGGTGATCAACCTGCTCGAGCGCCTGCAGCGCGAGCTGGGCCTGTCCTACATCTTCATCGCGCACGACCTCTCGGTCGTCCGCCACATCTCCGACCGGGTCGCGGTGATGTACCTCGGCAAAATCGTGGAGACCGGCTACCACATGGCCATCTACGAGCAGCCCACCCACCCGTACACGCAGGCCTTGCTCTCCGCCGTACCCGTCCCGGACCCACGACTGCGCGGCCGCCGCGACCACATCGTCCTCGACGGCGACGTCCCGTCGCCGGCCGATCCGCCGTCGGGTTGCCGTTTCCGCACCCGCTGCTGGAAGGCCCAGCCGTATTGCGCCGACCACGAGCCGTTGCTGCAGATCCGGCAGCGCTCGACCCACCCTTCGGCCTGCCATTACGCCGAGATCCGCGACGTGATTCACCGCTATTGACGGCCGGGAAGCATTTGGTACGAGTCGGGGCACAGTTCCCTTCGCGGGGCCCCGGCTGAGTGCAACACCGGGCCGTCCGCCAACGACCGGCCCAGCGACTCGCCCAACCCGTTCGCCACCCCTCCGCCGACGTTTCTACCCCTCCACCGACGCTCCACCCCGTTGGGCGCGCCGGCCGCGTGCGGCGCGTTCGCCCTGTGCGGCGCGTTCGCCCTGTGCGGCGCGTTCGCCCTGTGCGGCGCGTTCGCCCTGTGCGGCGCGTTCGCCCTGTGCGGCGCGTTCGCCCTGTGCGGCGCGTTCGCCCTGTGCGGCGCGCTGACCGCGTTGAGCGCGCTCACCTCGTTGGGCGCGCTCACCCTGCTCGCCCGTTGGGCGTTGCTCCCGCTGCCCCGAGGCGATCTTGATGAATTCGTGCACTGCGCGAGCAGTACTTCATCAGTGCTAGAAGCGCCCGCCGTCACCGCGTCGCGACCTTGATGAGTTCGCGTTTCGTGTGGACGGCACCTCATCAAAGCTGGACGACGCTCCGCCACGCCGTTCCGATTTACCGGAAATGTCGGGTGCCCGCCCGACCAACTGACGACAGAAGCTGCGCGACCAGGCGCGGACCAGACGTCGGCGACCAGAAATCGGCGACCGAGCGTGGCGATCGGGCGACCAGTGCCTCGTAGCTGGCCCGGTCAGAGTGGGCCGCGGCCCGCCCGGAGGATCATCAGGGCGATCTGGGTGCCGTCGGGGCCGAGGGCGGCGCGGAAGCGGTCGACGATCTCGCGCTCGCGGGAGAGCACGAGGCGGGTGCCGCCGCTGGCCATGCGGGTCTTGCCCACTGCCTGGGAGAGGCGGGCACGCTCCAGCCACAGGTCGATGATGGCCTGGTCGATCTCGTCGATGCGTTCCCGCATGGCGCGGATCTCGTCGGCGGCCAGAGGCTCGCCCGCGCCGGTCGTCTGGTCCACCACGTCGGCGGTCATGTCGTGCTCCTCGGGTGCTCGCGCCCCGGTCGACCCGGCCCGGGCAGCATCAAGCCCCGGGCGGTGAAGCCCGGGGCTTGATGTAGGTCTGTCGTTCAGACGCGCCCTACGGTCGCCGGACTTCCGGTGCCGTAGTAAAAAAATCGCGCCTGGATCACGAGGCGAGTATGCCCCCGCCCGGAACCGATCCGCAAGGAATCCGCCCGAACCGTGGGACGCGATCGACAACCGCCCCCGCTCCGGCGGGCCCGAACGGATCGCTGGTGAACCGTGGTGCTCAGGCGATCGTGGTGCTCAGGCGATCGTGGTGATGCGGTCGGCCGGGCCGGGGGCGACCGGCGAATTGCTGCCGAGGTACGCGGTCAGCGCGTCGACGTCGAAGCCGGGCGCGGTGGTGCGGTCGGTGCCGCCGGTGAGCAGCGTGAAGCCGTCGCCGCCGTTGGCCAGGAAGTCGTTCGTGGTGACCCGGTAGCTGGTCGCGGGGTCGATCGGCGTGCCGTTCAGCGCGAGGTTGCTGATCTTCGAGCCGAGCGGGGCGGAGGCGCTCCAGGTATAGGTGAAGCCGTTCGACACCTGGAGGATCTTCGTGGTCGTCTGTCCCTGGTAGCCGGTGAACTGCTGCTCGAGAACGTCCTTGAGCTGGGCGCCGGTGAGGGTCTGGGTGACCACCAGGTTGTTGAACGGCTGGATGGTGAACGCCTCGCCGTAGGTGATCTCGCCGACCGCCTCGCCGCCCGGGGTCGCCTCGGCGTCGATGTCGGCGCGGATGCCGCCCGGGTTCATCAGCGCGAGCTGAGCGCCGTCGCCCACCGTGCGGGCCAGCTGGGCGTCGGCGATCACGTCACCGAGCTGCGACTCGCCGGCCGCCGTGTTGACCCGGGTGATGTCACCGGTGACCCGGCCCACGACCCGGTTCGCGATCGGGGCGACCGCCGTCCGGTACTTGTCGGCGATCTTCTTGGCGTTCTTGTCCACCGTGGCGGGGTTCTTCAGGTACACCCCGGACGCGTCCTTCAGCCAGCCGCCGGCGCCGTCCGAGACGCCGTTCTCGACGATCACGTTGCGCGCGGTGATCTCGCTGAACCGGCCGCTGCGCTTGTCGATCGAGTAGTCGATGTCGCTGATCACCTGGCCGTTGGTGCCGGCGCTGGTGACCACCGACGTGCCCTTGGCGTTGGGCAGCGAGCAGGTGTAGAAGCGGTGCGTGTGGCCGGAAACGACCAGCCCGATCTCCGGGTTGAGGCCCTTGACGATGTCGATGATCGGGCCGGAGAAGTTGTAGCAGTCGGACACGCCCGGGGTCGGGGTGGCCGAGCCCTGCACGCCGCCCTCGTGGATCAGCAGCACCTGCGCCTTGACGCCGAACAGCTTGAGCACGTTGCTCCACGTGTTCGCCGTCTTCACCTCGTCGGCGAAGTGCACGTTCTTGATGCCGGCCGGGTTGACGATGCTGGCCGTGCCCTCGAGCGTCATGCCGATGAAGCCGACCGGCACGCCACCCACGAGCTTGATGTCGATCGGCGGCAGGATCGGCAGGCCGGTCTTGTTGTTGATCGTGTTCGCCGCCAGGTAGGTGAACTTGGCGCCGCGGAACGGGTCGCCGTCCTGGCAGCCGTCGACCGGGTGGCAGCCGCCGCGCTGCATGCGCTTCAGCTCGTCCACGCCCTCGTCGAACTCGTGGTTGCCCACCGAGGTGACCTGCAGGCCGACCTCGTTCATCAGCTCGATCGTCGGCTCGTCGTGGAAGGCCGCGCTGACCAGCGGGCTCGCGCCGATGAGGTCGCCGGCGCCGACGGTGAGCGTCTGGCGGCCCTGCGACTTGGCCTCGGCGCGCAGCTTCTTGAGGTAGGTGGCCAGGTATTCGACGCCGCCGGCCGGGGTCGACGTGCCGGACGCGTTCACGACCGCGCCGCTGCCGCCGGGCGGGTCGATCGCGCCGTGGAAGTCGTTGTAGCTCAGGAACTGGCCCTTGACGACGTTGTTCTTGGCACCGTGGCCGGTCTGGTAGGCGACCGTGACCGGCTTGAACTCCGCCGGCGAATCTGCCGGAGCGACGGCCGGTCGGGCCGCGGGCAGCGTGGTGACAAGGGCGAAGGCAAGAGCGGGTGCGGCGAGGTGGCGCAGCACTCGGCGTCTGTCCATGGTGTCGGTCTCCCGATCAAGTTGGTGGTTCCCGACAGCCTGCTGCATAGACGCTGGTGAGCGCTACTACCGGCGGGTGACAACTAGATTGCTTATCCAATCGGCGCAGGTCGCGTCGACCTTTCCGAATGGCACGCCGAACACGCTGCGGGCGGCCATATCCAGCGAATTCCCCAGCCGCAGCTTAAGCCGGACAAACTCCATGGCACGGGCTTCGCCGAACTTCGTGACCAGGCAGTCCACCGCGAAGTGCCCCTGTGCGTAGAAGGCCGAGACCTCCTTTTCGCCCGCTCCGTCCCGGAGCGGCGGCGGGTTCAGCCGGGTGGTCCGGCGCAAGGCCCTTTTGCTGTACGTGTCGGCCGCGCGCGCCGGTTGCATCCCGATGTATTCGGCCACACCTTCGACCAGCCACATATCCTCGTGTTTGGTCGGTACGCCGCCGATTGTCGCCACGTGTCCGAGCTCGTGCTGGATGACCTCCTTCAGGGCCGTTCGGCTGGTCAAGCGACTGGGGTTGATAACGACGTCGCCGCCGGCCCGGCCCAGCGGTTGCATGTAGCCGACCGCCCACGGGGTGGCCTTCCCGCCGTACCAGGTGCGCCAGAGCTTGCCCGTGGCCAGGAAAACGCGGTATCGGGGCTGGCGATTGCCGGCGTACGCGGCGAATTTGTCATCGACGGCCGCGGCCTGATCGGCGAGCGCGACCACTTCCGTCAGCCGATTCCGCAAGGCCTTGGGCGCACCCACCGTGACCCGCTTGCCCCGGGCGAAGACGAGGTCGCCCTGCTCCCACGGAGTGGGTTGCAGGGCGGTGGGCCTGGCCGGTTTGCCCAGCGCGGTGATCTGACCGTTCTTGACCAGTGGCCGCTGGGCGATCCGGGGCGAGTCGGCGGGACATCTCGGCCCGGCGAAGCAGTAGGTGAGCCGCACGTCGCCGCCGTCGACGACGCGGTAGTCCACTGTGGCGTTCAGCGCTCGCAGCGTACGGAAGAGGTTTTGATAACGCTGGCGCAGCGCCGGCGCGACGGGCCGCAGCCAACCGCCCAGATCGCCGCGGTTCAGCGCCGCGGCCTGTTTGCTCAGCAGCTCCTGCACCGAGTCGTGTCCGGGCGCCGCCCCGGCCGTGATCGGCGCCGCGACCGCCGGGACCACCCGGACGGGGTCCGCCTTTCCGGTGACCATCCCGCCGACCGAGATGGCCACGACGAAGGCCAGGATCGTCCCGCCGACGTGCCGCGCACGGTAGTGCGGCCCCGTGAAGTCCCGCACCGCGCCTCCTCGGCCGGACCACCGTTGTGCGCTGATTGAAACAGACCCTCGTTTCCGCCGCACCACTTCCGCCGCGCCACTTCCGGGCGGAGCGGTGACGGCGGAAATCTTGTCGGTGGGTGGGCCTAGACTTGCCAGCGCGATGCGAGCTTCCTCTGAACCCCAGGCCAACTCCCTCTTCGCCATGCCCGCCGTGCGGGAGGGCGAGGCGCCCAAAAAGCGGCGGCCCGACCCGGAGTCGCTGCTCACCGGGCTGAATGGTCCTCAGCGCGACGCGGTGACCCACGCGGGGTCGCCGCTGCTGATCGTGGCCGGGGCGGGTTCGGGCAAGACCCGGGTGCTCACCCACCGGATCGCCTATCTGCTCGCCGCCCGCGACGTGCATCCCGGGCAGATCATCGCGATCACCTTCACCAACAAGGCCGCCGGCGAGATGAAGGAGCGGGTCGCCCATCTGGTGGGCCCGCGGGCGCGGCTGATGTGGGTGTCGACCTTCCACTCCGCGTGCGTGCGGATCCTGCGGGCCGAGCACGATCACGCGGGGCTCAAGAGCACGTTCTCGATCTACGACGCCGACGACTCGCGCCGGCTCATGCAGCTGGTGATCCGCGAGCTCGACTTCGACCCCAAGCGGTACACGGCCCGGGGCCTGGCGGCCCAAGTGTCCAACCTGAAAAACGAGCTGGTCGAGCCGGAGGAGTTCAAGGCCAAGGCCAAGGGGCCGCACGAGCGGGCGCTCGCCGAGGCGTACGAGTTGTATCAGCGCCGCCTGCGCGAGGCGCACGCGCTGGACTTCGACGACATCATCATGGCGACGGTGCACCTGTTCCAGTCGCACCCGCACGTCGCCGAGGCGTACCGCCGGCGCTTCCGGCACGTGCTCGTCGACGAATACCAGGACACCAACCACGCGCAGTACACGCTGGTCAAGGAGCTGGTGGGGGCTTCAGCGGAGTCTTCAGTCCGGTCAGGGGCGGTGGCGGGGCGGTCGGATGGGGACGTCGAGCCCGGCGAGCTGTGCGTGGTGGGCGACGCCGACCAGTCGATCTACGCGTTCCGCGGCGCCACGATCCGCAACATCCTCGAGTTCGAGCGCGACTACCCCGACGCCCGCACCATTCTGCTCGAGCAGAATTACCGCTCCACCCAGACCATCCTGTCCGCGGCCAACGCGGTGATCGAGCGGAACCCGTCGCGCAAGCCCAAGCGGCTCTGGAGCGACCAGGGCCCCGGCGAGCAGATCGTGGGCTATGTCGCCGACACCGAGCACGCCGAGGCCGACTGGGTGGCCCGCGAGATCGACCGGCTGCACGACCGCGACGGCATCCGACCCGGCGACGTGGCGGTGTTCTACCGCACCAACGCCCAGTCCCGAGTCTTCGAGGAAGTGTTCATCCGGGTCGGCCTGCCCTACAAGGTGGTCGGTGGCGTGCGCTTCTACGAGCGCAAGGAGGTCCGCGACGCGCTGGCCTACCTCCGCGCGGTGATCAACGACGACGACACGGTCAGCATCCGCCGGGTGCTCAACACCCCGAAACGCGGCATCGGCGAGCGGGCCGAGGCGTGCGTCGAGGCGCTGGCGTCCCGCGATCGCCTGTCGTTCGGCCAGGCGCTGCGGCACGCGAAGGACGCGCCCGGCATCGCCGCCCGCTCGGCCAACGCGATCGCCGACTTCGTGCGGTTGCTCGACGACCTGCGCGAGCTGGCCGCCACCGCCCCGCCGGAGGAGGTGCTCGAGGCGGTGCTGCAGCGCTCGGGCCTGCTCGGCGAGCTGGAGGAGAGCCTGGACCCGCAGGACCAGGGCCGGGTGGAAAACCTGCAAGAGCTGGTGAGTGTCGCCCGCGAGTACACCGAGCGGGTGGAGGCGCAGGCCGAGGAGGGCGAGGAGGTCACCGCTTCGCTGGCCGGCTTCTTGGAGCAGGTCGCGCTGGTCGCCGACGCCGACCAGCTGCCCGACGACGACCCGGACAACCAGGGCGTGGTCACGCTGATGACGCTGCACACGGCGAAGGGCCTCGAGTTCCCGGTGGTGTTCCTGACCGGGCTCGAGGACGGCGTCTTCCCGCACATGCGCGCGCTCGGGGACAACACCGAGCTCGAGGAGGAGCGCCGCCTGGCCTACGTGGGCATCACCCGCGCCCGTCAGCGGCTCTACCTCTCCCGCGCGGTCACCCGCGGCGCGTGGGGCCAGCCGCAGTACAACCCGCCGTCCCGCTTCACCGACGAGCTGCCGCCCGAGCTGGTCCGCTGGGAGCGCACGGGCGGGGCGTACACGTCATGGTCGGGCACCGGCGGCGGCGTGGGCGGTCGCGGCGGCGCCGGCCGTGGCTACAGCGACCGGGGCCGCGGCGGCGGTTTCGCCGGCGGCACGCCGAAGGCGCAGCAGCTGGCGAGCCGGTTGGGCATCGACGCGAGCAAGCTCGCGACGGCCAGCGAGCTGCCGCAGGCGCCGAAGGTGGCGGTCGGCGACCGGATCAACCATCAGCGGTACGGGCTGGGCCGGGTCCTCGCCGTCGAGGGCCAGGGGCCGGGCGCCCGCGCCCAGATCGACTTCGGTGACCAGGTGATGTGGCTGATCCTCCGGCACGCCCCGATCGAGAAGATCTAGTCCGGACGCCCTCGATGTGGAGGTCCGGTCGGGGTGCGAGATCAGGAAGCGGCGGCGGCCATGCCGGCGTACACCGACTCGACCTGGAGCTTGATGTCGACGCCGCGGTCGCGGAGGAACGGGATGGGGTCGATCGGCTGGCCCTTGACGTGCACCTCGACGTGCAGGTGAGTGCCGTACGAGTTGCCCGTGCTGCCGACCTCGCCGAGCACCTGACCGGCCTTGACCTCCTGGCCGACCTGCACCAGCACGCGCCGGGAGTGCGCGTAGATGACCTCGGTGCCGTCCGCGTTCCGCACGGTGACCGCGTAGCCGTAGCCGCCGTAGTAGCCGGCCTGGATCACCTTGCCCGCGTGCACCGCCTTGTACGGCATGCCCTCGGGAGCGGCCAGGTCGATGCCGGCGTGCAGCTTGCCCCAGCGGACCCCGAACGGCGAGGTGTAGGTGAAGTCCTCGAGGGGCAGCAGCCAGACGTCGGCCGCGGCCTGCTCGGCGCTGACCTTGGTCTTGCTGACCGCGCCGCGGTCCTCGCCACGAGAGGCCTTGTTGTTGTCGTCGCGGGCGGCCAGGGCGTCGCTGGCGACGTGCGCACTCTCGAGACCCTGCAGAACCTCGGGGTTGATGTCCTTGTGGTCCGGCAGATTCCCGGCCCCGATGGCGACCACGCCGGCGCCGATGAAGGCGGCGGTGGTGACAACCGCGTAGCGGCTGCGGGGAGGGGTGGGTACGCGGCGTCGGCCGCGATACCGGTCGGGCTCAGACGACAAGCGCTGGCGCACGAACAAACCCTCCGTCGATGGCAATGCGTCGGCCGGTTGCGCCCGCCTCAATTCGAGGTGAACGGTGGCCGACCGAGCTGTCGGATCGGGGTTAACCGGATGACAGCCGGGAGCCACGGTAACGAAACGGGTCGCGTGTCACAAGTCGCAGCGCCAATTCGCTGACAGTTCCCGGTCCGCATTGCGCAGCTAATGTCCGAATTTGGTACCACGTCGCACACGCTGTGTGATTGGACGAGAACCATTATGTCAAAGTCACTCTGAATACATTTCCGGTCACCGAAGGTGATCTCAGTTACCCGGAGCCGCCTACCCCGCCGCCGCGCGGCGGGTTACCGTTCGTTCAGGACAACGGGGTTCGCCGGACACGGAGGGTCGGTATGCAGGCACGGATCAGGGTCGTCGTCGCGAAACCGGGGCTGGACGGGCATGACCGCGGCGCCAAGGTGGTGGCCCGCGCGCTGCGTGACGCGGGTATGGAGGTCGTGTACACCGGCCTGCACCAGACGCCCGAGCAGGTCGTCGAGACCGCCATTCAGGAGGACGCCGACGCGATCGGTTTGTCCGTTCTGTCCGGGGCGCACATGACGCTGTTCCGGCGGGTAATCGAACTGCTGGCGGAACGTGACGCAAGTGACATCGTGGTATTCGGCGGCGGCATCATTCCGGCCGACGACATTGCCGAATTGGAAGGTCTCGGCGTCGCCAAGATTTTCACCCCGGGCGCGACCACCGCATCCATCATCGAATGGGTACGCGCCAATGTGCCGACCCCGGTGTCCTAGCAGCTCAAATGGCAAGGGGAGAGGCCGGACGCACCCCTCACACGCCCGGCCTCTCCATGCACGATGCCCCGCCGCCACCCCTCGACCGACAGGGCATCGGCCGTATCGCATTCGGTCCGCCGTAGCGCTCCGACATCACACTCAACGACGCCTTCCGGGCCCGGTTACGCGAAGCCGTCCGACTTTTTCGAGGGGTGGGTGGTGTGCGGTCTTGCACACCGCGCACCCGCCGCTACAGAGCGCCTGTGCAGGTCGCTAGTCTGCGGAAGAGGGCCCCTCGGGCCCGGAGACTCTTCCGCCGGCGACGCCAACAAGGCCGCCGCGCACACAGGTCGGGACGCAACGGTGCGGCTTGCCGGCGCTTGGCGTCGCGAGCGAAAGGAGACACGTGGACCTGTTCGAGTATCAGGGGCGTGACCTGTTCGAACGGCACGGGCTGCCCGTGCTGGGCGGCGGCGTCGCCGAGACCCCGCAGGAGGCCCGCGCGATCGCGGAGCGGCTCGGCGGCAAGGTCGTCGTCAAGGCTCAGGTCAAGGTCGGCGGCCGGGGCAAGGCCGGCGGCGTCAAGCTGGCCGACGGCGCCGACGAGGCCGAGGCCCGCGCCACCGACATTCTGGGCATGGACATCAAGGGCCACACGGTCGGCAAGGTGATGCTGGCCGAGACGGCCGACATCAAGGAGGAGTACTACTTCTCCTACCTGCTCGACCGCGCCAACCGCACGTTCCTCTGCATCGCCAGCGTCGCCGGCGGCATGGAGATCGAGACGGTGGCCGAGGAGCAGCCCGACCGGGTCGCGAAGATCGCCATCGACGCCAGCAAGGGCGTCGACGAGGCGAAGGCGCGCGAGATCGTCGCGGCGGCGCAGTACCCCGCCGAGGTCACCGAGCAGATCGTGGACATCGCCGTGAAGCTGTGGCAGGCCTTCGTGGCCGAGGACGCCACGCTGGTCGAGGTCAACCCGCTGGCCAAGGTCGGCGACGGCCGGGTGCTGCTGCTGGACGCCAAGATCACGCTGGACGAGAACGCGGCGTTCCGGCACCCCGACCACGAGGCGCTGGTCGACCAGTCCGCGGTCGACCCGCTGGAGCAGGCGGCCAAGGCCAAGAACCTCAACTACGTCAAGCTGGACGGCGAGGTCGGCATCATCGGCAACGGCGCCGGCCTGGTCATGTCCACCCTCGACGTGGTGGCGTACGCGGGCGAGCGGCACGGCGGGGTCAAGCCGGCCAACTTCCTCGACATCGGCGGCGGCGCGAGCGCGCAGGTGATGGCGAACGGCCTGGAGATCGTGCTGGGCGATCCGGCGGTCAAGTCGGTCTTCGTGAACGTCTTCGGCGGCATCACCGCCTGCGACGCGGTCGCCAACGGCATCGTCCAGGCCCTGGCCCTGCTCGCCGAGCGCGGCGAGACGGTCACCAAGCCGCTCGTGGTGCGCCTCGACGGCAACAACGCCGAGGAGGGCCGGGCCATCCTCGACGGCGCCAACAACCCGCTGGTCCAGCGGGTGGACACGATGGACGGAGCGGCCGAGCGCGCCGCCGAGCTCGCGGCTGCGGGGAAGTGACGTCATGGCTATCTGGCTCACCAAGGACTCGAAGGTCATCGTCCAGGGCATCACCGGCTCGGAGGGCTCCAAGCACACCCGCCGGATGCTCGCCGCGGGCACCAACGTGGTCGGCGGCGTGAACCCGCGCAAGGCCGGCACCACCGTGGAGTTCAACGGCACCCAGCTCCCGGTCTTCGCGACCGTGGCCGAGGCGATCAAGGAGACCGGCGCGGACGTGTCGGTCATCTTCGTCCCGCCGGCGTTCACCAAGTCCGCGGTCGTCGAGGCGATCGACGCCGAGATCCCCCTCGCGGTGGTGATCACCGAGGGCGTGCCGGTGCAGGACTCGGCCGCGTTCTGGGCGTACAACATCGACCGCGGGCAGAAGACGCGCATCATCGGGCCGAACTGCCCGGGCATCGCGTCGCCGGGCGCGTCCAACGCCGGCATCATCCCGGCCGACATCACCCCGGCCGGCCGCATCGGCCTGGTCAGCAAGAGCGGCACGCTGACCTACCAGATGATGTACGAGCTGCGGGACATCGGCTTCTCGACCTGCGTCGGCATCGGCGGTGACCCGATCATCGGCACCACCCACATCGACGCGCTCAAGGCGTTCCAGAACGACCCCGACACCGACGCGATCGTCATGATCGGTGAGATCGGCGGCGACGCCGAGGAGCGGGCCGCCGAGTTCATCAAGGCCAACGTCACCAAGCCGGTGGTCGGCTACATCGCCGGCTTCACCGCCCCGCCCGGCAAGACCATGGGTCACGCCGGCGCGATCATCTCGGGCTCGGCCGGCACGGCCGACGCCAAGAAGGCGGCCCTGGAGGCCGTCGGCGTCAAGGTCGGCAAGACCCCGAGCGAGACCGCGCGGCTCATGCGCGAGGTCATGAGCTGATTTGGTGCGCGTAACCCCGGCGCGCCGCCACTCGTTTGGCGGCGCGCCGTCGCATCTGCGTCGCCGGTCGTCGCTCGGCGTGGAAAAGTAAGCGACGATGCCGACCCCAACCGACCGTCCCGACGACTTGGACGACCCCTTCGCGGTCGCCGAGGCGGCGCAGGTCTCTGCGCGCGAGACCGTCCCGGTCGGCCGGCCCACCGAGCCGGTGGAAAGAGATCGCCCCACCGAGCCGGTGGAGCGGGATCGGCCGACCGAGCCGGTGGAACGGGATCGGCCCACCGAGGCGGTCGATCATCAGACCGTCGTGGTCGGCGACAAGGGGCTCGGCGAGCGCCCGACGGTCAAGGTGCCCGGCCAGCGCCGCCCGCCGGCGAGACCGGCCCGCCGCGCGCCGCTGCCGATCGCGGTGGCCTTCGCCACGCTGTGGGCCACGGTCCTCTGCTATATCCCGGTCGCCGCCGTCATCGGCCTCGCCCGCACCCTCGAGGGCGAGGGCGGCCTCGGCGGCGCCGCGCACGCCGGCCTGGCCGGCTGGCTGCTGGGCCACGGCGTGCCGATCGGCACGTCGATCGGCCCGCTCGGCCTGCCGCCGCTGCTGCTCACCTTCCTGGTCATCTGGCGGCTCAACCGGGCCGGCCTGCACGTGACCAGGGCGATCGGCGCCCGCCGCTCCGGCCGCGTCGGCGACACGCTGCTGGTGGGCGGCGGCATCGCGCTGATGTATTCGCTGCTCGGCTCGGTGGCCGCGCTCGCCGTCGACGGCAAGGGCACCGAGGTCGTCCCGGCCCGCGCCGCCATCAACTTCTTCGTGCTCGGCCTGATCGGCGCGCTCGCCGGGGCGCTGCGCGGCACCGACGCGCTGAGCGCGCTGGCCCGCCGCACCCCCGGGCCGCTGCGGGCCGGCCTGCGCACCGGGGTCATGGCCGCGCTGTTCGTGCTCGCGGCCGGCGCGGCTGTCACCGGCCTGTCGGTCGCGTTCGGCGGCGGCCAGGCGGCCGACACGATCTCCGCTTACCGTACGGGCGTCGCCGGCCAGGCCGGGATCACCCTGCTCAGCCTGGCCTACGGCGGGAACGCGGCGGTCTGGGCGGCCGCCTACCTGCTCGGGCCGGGCTTCGCGCTGGGCACCGGCTCGGCGATCCGGCTCACCGAGGTGACCGCCGGTCCACTGCCGACGCTGCCGCTGCTGGCGGGCCTGCCGGACGGGCCGATGGGCGCGGCCGGCGCGGTGCTGCTGACCGTGCCGGTGCTGGCCGGAATGGCGGCCGGCTGGCTGCTGGTGCTGCGGTTCAACCGCGAGGGTGATCGGGCGGATCCGCCGTGGTCGCTGGTGGCTGGCGGGGGCCTGCTCGCCGGTCCGGCGGCCGGTCTGATGCTGGGCGTGCTGTGCCGGGCCTCGGGCGGCCCGCTCGGCGACGGGCGGCTCGCGACGATCGGCCCCGACCCATGGCAGGTCGGCCTGATCGCCACCGCGGTGATCGGCGTCTCGGCCGCGATCGGCGCGGCCGCCGCCCGCACCTTCGGCCCGCGACCCCAGGCCCCGCGACCCCAGGCCCCAGGACCCCAGGCCCCACGACCCCAGGCCCCACGACCCAAAACGTAGTGATCGGGGCCACGGAGATAGGGTGCTGGGGTGACCGACCCCGCGCCCGCCCGCCTGGTCGTCCTCGTCTCCGGATCGGGCAGCAACCTCCAGGCCCTGCTCGACGCGACCGCCGACCCGGCCTACGGCGCCCAGGTCGTGGCGGTCGGCGCCGATCGTGACGGCATCGCCGGGCTCGAGCGGGCGGCCGCCGCCGGCGTGCCGGCCTTCGTCGATGCGGTGAAGGCGTATGAGTCGCGCGAGGACTGGGATGTCGCCCTCGCCGCGCACGTCGCCGAGTTCAAGCCCGACCTGGTGATCTCGGCCGGTTTCCTCAAGCTGGTCGGCCCGGCCTTCCTCGCGGCGTTCGGCGACCGGTACATCAACACCCACAACGCGCTGCTGCCATCCTTCCCTGGCATCCACGGCCCGCGCGACGCGCTCGCGTACGGCGTGAAGATCGCCGGCGCGACCCTCTTCTTCGTCGACGCCGGCGTCGACACCGGCCCGATCATCGCCCAGGTGGCCGTCCCCGTGCTCGACGACGACACGGAGGAGACGCTCACCGAGCGCATCAAGGTGGCCGAGCGCGCCCAGCTGGTCGACTACGTCGGCCGCCTGGTGCGCGGGGGCTGGACGATTGAGAACAGGAAGGTACGGATCCCGTGAGCTCCAACGGACGGCGGCCGATCAAGCGGGCGCTGCTGAGCGTGTACGACAAGACCGGCCTCGTCGAGCTCGCGACCGCGCTGCACGGCGCCGGCGTCCAGATCGTCTCGACCGGCTCGACCGCGTCCACGATCGAGGGCGCCGGCGTGCCGGTGACCCGGGTCGAGGAGCTGACCGGCTTCCCCGAGTGCCTGGACGGCCGGGTCAAGACGCTGCACCCGCGGGTGCACGCCGGCCTGCTCGCCGACCTGCGCCTGCCGGCCCACGAGTCGCAACTGGCCGAGCTTGAGATCGAGCCGTTCGACCTGCTGGTGAGCAACCTGTACCCGTTCACCCAGACGGTGGCCAGTGGCGCGAGCGTCGACGAGTGCGTCGAGCAGATCGACATCGGCGGCCCGGCGATGGTCCGCGCGGCGGCCAAGAACCACCCGTCCGTCGCGGTGGTGACCTCTGTCGACGCGTACCCGCTGATCTTGAGCGCGATCAACGACGGCGGTTTCACGCTCGCCCAGCGCAAGCACCTCGCCGCCCGCGCTTTCGCGGACATCGCGGAGTACGACGTGGCCGTCGCCAACTGGTGTGCGACGACACTCGCCCCGCAGGGGCGCGGGTTCTCCGCGCCGTCCGTAGGACCAGGCGCCGGTGATGACGCAGCGTGGCCGGAGTTCGCGGGGATCGCGCTCAAGCGGGAGAGCACGCTGCGCTACGGGGAGAACCCGCACCAGCAGGCCGCGCTCTACGTCGACCCGAACGCGCCGGCCGGGCTCGCCCAGGCCGAGCAGCTCGGCGGCAAGGAGATGTCCTACAACAACTACGTCGACGCGGACGCCGCCTGGCGCAGCGCCAACGACTTCGCCGAGCCGTGCGTGGCGATCATCAAGCACGCCAACCCGTGCGGCATCGCGGTCGGCAAGGACGTGGCCGAGGCGCACCGCAAGGCGCACGAGTGCGACCCGGTCTCGGCCTTCGGCGGCGTGATCGCGGTCAACCAGCAGGTGACCGTCGAGCTGGCCCGGCAGATCGCCGAGATCTTCACCGAGGTGGTCGTCGCGCCGTCCTACGCGGACGAGGCCGTCGAGATCCTTCGCGAGAAGAAGAACCTGCGGGTGCTGGTCGCCCCGGCGTGGAGGCCGGCGCCGGCCGAGATCAAGCAGGTCGGCGGCGGCGTGCTGGTGCAGATGGCCGACCGGATCGACGCGCCCGGCGACGACCCGGCCCACTGGACGCTCGCGACCGGTGAGCCCGCCTCGCCGGAATTGCTCGCCGACCTGTCGTTCGCCTGGCGGGCCATTCGCAGCGTGAAGAGCAACGCGATCCTGCTCGCCCACGCGGGCGCGACGGTCGGCATCGGCATGGGCCAGGTCAACCGGGTCGACTCGGCCCGGCTCGCGGTCGACCGGGCCGGCGCCGAGCGGGCCAAGGGCAGCGTGGCGGCCTCCGACGCGTACTTCCCGTTCCCCGACGGGCTCGAGGTGCTGATCGCGGCCGGCGTCACCGCGGTGGTGCAGCCGGGCGGCTCGATCCGGGACCACCTGGTGATCGAGGCGGCCGAGAAGGCCGGGCTGACCGTCTACCTGACCGGCACGCGGCACTTCTACCACTGACATGACGGACCTCATTCAGGACGTCACCTTCTCCGGCGAGGACTGGGCGCTGGAAGAGGTGAACGGCGTCCGGTACGAGGACTGCGCGTTCCACGACGTCGACTGGTCGGAGGCGCGGCTCACCGGTTGCGTCTTCACCCACTGCACCTTCGGCAACGTGCGCTTCAACGCGGCCACGCTCGACCGGACGGCGATCATGCAGTCGACGCTGGAGCGCTGCAACTTCTTCGACGCCACGCTGACCGGCTGCAAGCTGACCGGCAGCCAGTTCGTCGACTGCGGTCTGCGGCCGATGACGGTGGACGGCGGCGACTGGGGATTCGTGTCGCTGCGGGGACAGAATCTGACCGCGGCGAGGCTCGGCGGCCTACGGTTGCGGGAGGCGGACCTGATGGGCGCCGACCTGACCCGGGCCGACCTGCGCGGCGCCGACCTGGCCGGGGCCCGGCTCAAGGACGCCGTGCTCAAGGGCGCGGACCTGCGCGGCGCCGACCTCGACCGGGTCGAGCTTCGCGGCGTCGACCTCGGCGGCGCCAAGATCGACCTGGCGCAGGCGGCGCTGTTCGCCTCGGCGCACGGCGCCATTGTTTCCGGATAAAGGGATTTGACATGAGGATCCTCGACGGCAAGGCGGCCGCTGCCGCGGTCAAGGACGACCTCCGCGCGCGGGTCAAGGCGCTCGGCGAGCGCGGCATCGTGCCCGGCCTCGGCACCATCCTGGTCGGCGACGACCCCGGCTCCCGGGCCTACGTCGATGGCAAGCACCGCGACTGCGCCGAGGTCGGGATCGCCTCGATCCGTCGCGACCTGCCGGCCGACGCCACCCAGGAGCACGTCGAGGCGGTCGTCGCCGAGCTCAACGAGGACGACGCCTGCCACGGCTACATCGTCCAGCTCCCGCTGCCGAGGCACCTGGACACCGGCCGGATCCTCGAGTCGATCGACCCGGACAAGGACGCCGACGGGCTGCACCCGGTCAACCTGGGCCGGCTCGTGCTCGGCCTCGACGGGCCGCTGCCCGGCACCCCGCGCGGCATCGTGCACCTGCTGCGCCTCAACGACGTGCCGCTCAAGGGCGCCGAGGTCACCGTGGTCGGCCGCGGCACCACCGTGGGCCGCCCGCTCGGCCTGCTGCTGACCCGCCGCACCGAGAACGCGACCGTCACGCTCTGCCACACCGGCACCGTCGATCTCGCCGCGCATACCCGGCGGGCCGACATCGTCGTGGCGGCGGCCGGCGTGCCGGGGCTGATCACCGCCGACATGGTGCGGCCGGGCGCGACGGTGGTCGACGTCGGCATCACCCGGGTGGTGGGGGAGGATGGCAAGGGCCGCTACACCGGGGACGTCGATCCGGGCGTACGGGAGGTGGCCGGCGCCCTCGTCCCGGTGCCCGGCGGCATCGGCCCGATGACCCGGGCGATGCTGCTCACGAACGTGGTCGAGCGTGCCGAGTGGCTTAGTTCTCGTTAGCCCGACCAGCGGGAAATACCGCGTCAACCGACTGATACGGTCCGGAAAATCGTCCCGGAGACTGGGAGTGGACAGCAATGGGCAAGAAGGTAACCGTCGTAGGCGCCGGTTTCTACGGGTCGACGACCGCACAGCGTCTGGCCGAGTACGACATCTTCGACACCGTGGTGCTCACTGACATCATCGATGGCAAGCCGGCCGGTCTCGCTCTCGACATGAACCAGTCCCGCCCGATCGAGGGCTTCGAGACCAAGGTCGTCGGCGTCACCACCGGCCCGAACGGCGAGGGCTACGAGGCGATCGAGGGCTCGGACGTCGTGGTCGTCACGGCCGGCCTGCCGCGCAAGCCGGGCATGAGCCGGATGGACCTGCTCGAGGTCAACGCCAAGATCGTGCGGCAGGTCGCCGAGAACATCGCGAAGTACGCGCCGAACGCCGTCGTCATCGTGGTCTCCAACCCGGTCGACGAGATGACCGCGCTGGCCCAGATCGCCACCCAGTTCCCCAAGAACCGCGTCTTCGGCCAGGCCGGCGTGCTCGACACCGCCCGCTTCACCAACTCGATCGCCGAGACGCTCGAGGTGCCGGTCAGGACGGTCAAGGCGCTCACCCTCGGCTCGCACGGCGACACCATGGTGCCGGTCCCGTCGCGCTGCACCGTCGACGGCAAGCCGCTGGCCGACCTGCTCCCGGCCGACAAGATCGAGGAGCTCGTCGTGCGCACCCGCAACGGTGGCGCCGAGGTCGTCGCGCTGCTCAAGACCGGCTCGGCGTACTACGCGCCGTCGGCGGCCGCGGCCCGGATGGCCAAGGCCGTCATCGAGGACTCCGGCGAGACCCTCCCGGTCTGCGCGTGGGTCGACGGCGAGTACGGCATCTCCGGCGTCTACCTGGGCGTCGAGGCCCAGATCGGCCGCGAGGGCATCAAGCGGGTCGTCGAGGAGAAGCTGACCGACACCGAGCTCGCCGGCCTCAAGGAGGCCGCCGAGGCGGTGCGCGCCAAGCAGGCGGACGTCGCCAGCCTCTGATCGACGCGTACGGGAAAGGCCACGTCGTGGGTATGCGACGTGGCCGCCGTCCGATGAGTTCGTGTGGCGCGGCCGGTCATACCCGGCAGGGGCGACCGCCGCGGCCGCGGCAGCAGTCCCTCGGCAGCCGCTTACGGGCGGTGGAAGGCCGGCCCCAGATGCGAGACGGCCAGGGTGACGCCTCGTTCGGTCGCGTCCCGGAGGACGCGCTGCCGGGTGGCGCGGGCCTCCTCGGGGTCGGTGTCGCCCGAATAGGCCAGGCCGGGGTGCAGCACCTGGAGCATGTGCACCATCAGGTCGCCGGTGATCAGCAGGGCGTCGTCGTCGTCCTCCACCAGGACGGACTGGTGGCCGGGAGTGTGGCCGGGCGTTGCCACGATGCGCGCACCGGGGGAGAGCGGCGCGTCGCCGGCCAGGACCTGGAGGCGGCCCTGGGCCAGCAGCGGCTCGATCAGCAGGTCGAACTGGCCGGCCCGATCGCGGTTGGCCTTGTAGACATCGACGTCGGCCTGCTGCACCACCACGCGGGCCGCGGTGAACGGCGAGTCGCGCGGCACGGCCCAGCCCATGTGGTCGTTGTGCAGGTGGGTCAGCACGATCGCGGTGACGTCGCCGGGGGCGATGCCGGCCGCCGCCAGCTCGTCGGGGAGATGGCCGGGGACCGGGGCCCAGTCGGCGGCCAGCGCGCCGGCCGGGCCGATGCCGGCGTCGACGAGGGTGACCGGGCCGTCGCCGAGCCGGATCGCATAGCTGGTGAAACGCAACCACCACTCGCCGTCGGTGGTGACCGCGGCCGGGTCGGCGGCGTCGGCCGCCGCCCACTGCTCGGCCGTGGCATCGGGGAACGCCCGGTCGCGTGGCATGAAATACGGGCCGGCCGCATCCTCGAGCGCGGTGATCGTCAGTCGGCCGACAGTGTGGGTGAGCGGCATAGGAGGATTGTGCCGGGCGGGTGGGAGGCCGCGCTCCCCTGATTTCGAACGTGTGGATAACGCCAGGTCGGGGGCGGTCGACAAGCTTGACCCGCTGGGCAGTACGCTCGTACTGCTAAACATGGTTTCGGGAGAGGAGCGCCGGCCGATGGCGAAAATCAAGGTCACAAACCCGGTCGTGGAGCTCGACGGCGACGAGATGACCCGGATCATCTGGAAGCAGATCCGGGAGCAGCTGATCCTGCCCTACCTCGATGTCCCCCTCGAGCACTACGACCTGTCGATCCAGCACCGCGACGAGACCGACGACCAGGTGACGATCGACGCGGCCAACGCCATCAAGCGGCACGGCGTCGGCGTCAAGTGCGCCACGATCACGCCGGACGAGGCGCGGGTCGAGGAGTTCGGCCTGAAGAAGATGTGGCGCTCGCCGAACGGCACGATCCGCAACATCCTCGGCGGCGTCGTGTTCCGCGAGCCGATCATCATGCAGAACGTGCCGCGGCTGGTACCGGGCTGGACCAAGCCGATCATCATCGGCCGGCACGCCCACGGCGACCAGTACAAGGCCACCGACTTCGTCGCGCCGAGCGCCGGCAAGTTCACCATGACCTTCACTCCCGACGACGGCTCGGCCCCGATCGAGTTCCATGTGGCCGACTTCCCGCAGGGCGGCGTCGGCATGGGCATGTACAACTTCGACGAGTCGATCCGCGACTTCGCGCGCGCCTCGTTCCGCTACGGCCTGGCCCGCAACTACCCGGTCTACCTCTCCACCAAGAACACGATCCTCAAGGCCTACGACGGCCGGTTCAAGGACCTGTTCGCCGAGATCTTCGAGACCGAGTTCGCCGACCAGTTCGCCGCCGCGGGCCTCACCTACGAGCACCGGCTCATCGACGACATGGTCGCCGCCGCGCTCAAGTGGGCAGGCGGCTACGTCTGGGCCTGCAAGAACTACGACGGTGACGTGCAGTCCGACACCGTGGCGCAGGGCTTTGGCTCGCTCGGCCTGATGACCTCGGTGCTGATGACCCCGGACGGCCGCACGGTCGAGGCCGAGGCCGCGCACGGCACGGTCACCCGCCACTACCGCCAGTGGCAGAAGGGCGAGAAGACGTCGACCAACCCGATCGCCTCGATCTTCGCCTGGACCGGCGGCCTCAAGCACCGCGGCGTGCTGGACAGCACCCCGGCGGTCACCGAGTTCGCCGAGACGCTCGAGAAGGTCTGCGTCGAGACCGTCGAGGGCGGCCAGATGACCAAGGACCTGGCGTTGCTGATCTCGCGCGACGCCCCCTGGCTCACGACGGACGAGTTCATGAACGCGCTCGACGAAAACCTGGCCCGCAAACTCAGTTGATTGTGCTTTGCGTCGAGGCCGCCGGCAGAATGCCGGCGGCCTCGACGTCGTAAAAGGTGGGTTCTTCGTCATTGCGGTCATGACGCGTACGCCGGGACGATCGGTTCATGCGTCACCACGTGCAGATCGTGCTCTTCGACGGGGTGCAGAGCCTCGACGTGACCGGCCCGTTGGAGGTCTTCACCTACGCCGGCTATCGCGTCACGACGGCGAGCGTCGGTGGCGTCCCGGTTCGTACGTCGAGCGGCCTTCGCCTCGTCCCCGACGGCGATTTGTCGGAAGTTCCGGACACGCTGGTGGTGCCGGGCGGCGAGGGCACCCGCGAGCCGCCGGAAGACGTCGTCTCCTGGATCCGGGCCAACGGGGCCAGAGCCCAGCGGATCATGTCGGTCTGCACCGGTGCGTTTCTGCTGGCCGAGGCCGGTCTGCTGGACGACCGGAAAGCCACCACGCACTGGCAGTTCTGTGAATCGCTGCGCTCGCGCCACCCCAAGATCAACGTCGACGCCGAGCCGATCTTCGTACGCGACGGCCGGGTCGCCACCTCGGCCGGCGTCACCACCGGCATCGACCTCGCGCTCGCCCTGGTCGAGGAGGACCTCGGCCGCGACGTCGCCCTCGCCATCGCCCGCGGCCTGGTCATGTTCCTGCGCCGGCCGGGCGGCCAGAGCCAGTTCAGCGCCCAGCTCGCCGGCCAGGTCGCGCACCGCGAGCCGCTGCGCGAGGTGCAACGGCTGATCGACGAGCATCCCGAGCGCGATCTCTCGGTGCCCGCCCTCGCGGCCGCCGCCAACCTCTCGCCCCGGCAGTTCTCCAGGGCGTTCACCGCCGAGATCGGGGTGCCGCCGGGCCGCTACGTCGATCGCGTACGCCTGGAAACCGCCCGCCGGCTCCTCGAGGACACCTCGGACGGCGTCGCCGAAGTCTCCCGCACCGCCGGTTACGGCACCCCCGAGGCCATGCGCCGCGCCTTCCTCCAGGCCCTCGGCGTGTCCCCGGCCGAATATCGCCGACGATTCTGAGGAGAAAGACCATGCAGATCAACATCCTGCTGTACGACCGGATGACCGCGCTCGACGCGGTGGGTCCCTACGAGGTGCTCAGCCGCTTCCCCGGCAACGAGGTCCGGTTCGTCGCCGAGAAGGCCGGCCCGGTCCGCACCGACACCGGGTACCTGACGCTGGTCGCCGACTCGTCCCTTGACGAAGCGCCGACGGCCGACATCGTGCTGGTCCCCGGCGGGTACGCGCCGCCGCTGACGCCCGGCCCGATCCACGAGTGGCTGCGAGCCGCCGACGCCATATCGACCTGGACCACGTCGGTCTGCGTCGGCTCGCTGATCCTCGGCGTGGCCGGCCTGCTGACCGGCCGCCGGGCCACCTCGCACTGGATGGCCCTCGACCACCTGCGCGACTACGGCGCCGAGCCCACCGCCGAGCGCGTCGTCTTCGACGGCAAGTACGCCACCGCCGCCGGCGTCTCGTCCGGCATCGACATGGCCCTCGCGCTGCTCGGCAAGGTCTTCGGCCCGGAGGCCGCGATGACGGTGCAGCTCGGCATCGAGTACGACCCGCAGCCGCCGTTCCGGGCGGGCTCGCCGGCGACGGCGCCGGACCCGATCGTCACGTTCCTCCGGGAGAACCGGGACCTGGTGGTGCAGCTTTAAACGTATGCCGCAAATTGCATGTTTATTTCCGTAACCGGGGGATATGGCCCTCGTTTTCCAAGCGAAAGACGGTCGCGCCGCCGAGGATTCGCCCGCCGATGGTTGCCTTTGTCCCGGGCGCCCGTCGGTTCCCCGGCGATCAGCGCGACCTGTCCCTTCCCTGCGGGGGGCCTTGTCCCGGGCCCCCCGCCCCTCCTCGCCTCGCCCCGCGCGGTCGGCGCCGGCGGAACCGGTTACTGGCCGATGCGCCCGTCGATGCGCTCGCGCAGGAAGTCGGCGTGGCCGTTGTGGCGGGCGTACTCCTCGATCATGTGGACCAGGACCTCGCGCAGCGCCAGATCGCCTTCGCCCACGTAGCCGAGGTCCTCGATGGAGTCGACGTAGTCCTCGGCGAACGCGATCTCGTTCTTCCAGGTCTGGAAGGCGTCGGCGACCACCTCGGGGTCCGCGACCGCGCCGTTGAAGTCGAGGTCACGGTCCTGCTCGGTGCGGTAGTGCCGCTGCACCTGGAAGCCGGCCAGGTGCACCCGGAACCAGTTCTGCTCGACACCCGCCATGTGCCGCACCAGGCCGAGCAGCGACATCGGTGACGGCTCGACCGAGCGCGCCGCCAACTGCTCGGGGGTCAGGTCGGCGCATTTCAGCTCGAGCGTCAGGCGCTGGTCGCGCAGGTAGCCGAGCAGTGTGTCCCGTTCCCCGACGAAGCCGCCGTCGGTGCGCGGATCCTCCTCGGGCGTGACGAACATGTTGGACCAGGCGAATCCCATAAGTCCGACAATCTCGGAAGAGAATCCGGAAAGCAACTGTGATCTCAGAGCGAGCGCAGCGTCTCGGCCGCCTTCTCGGGGACGATGTCGTTGATGAAGGAGCCCATCGCCGATTCCGAGCCGGCCAGGTACTTCAGCTTGTCGGCGGCGCGGCGGATGCTGAACAGCTGCAGGTGGAGGTAGCCCAGCTCGCGCCCCTCGCCGACGACCGCCTGGTGCCAGGCCGAGATGTAGGGCATCGGCTTGCCGAACAGCGCGTCGAACCGGCGCAGCACGTCCAGGTAGAGCGGGCCGAACGCGTCGCGCTCCTCGTCCGAGAGGGCGGGCAGGTCGGGCACCTTGCGGTGCGGGGCCAGCTGCACCTCGTACGGCCAGCGGGCCGCGGCCGGCACGTACGCGGTCCAATGCTCGTTGGCCGCCACCACCCGCACCTCGGCGGCCCGCTCGGCCGCGAGCACGTCGGTGTAGAGGTCACGTCCCGTCCGGGAGCGGTAGCGACCGGCGGCCCGCAGCATCTGCTGGGTGCGCGGCGGCACCGTCGGGTACGCGTAGATCTGCCCGTGCGGATGGTGCAGGGTCACGCCGATCTCGACGCCCCTGTTCTCGAAGGGGAAGACCTGCGCGACGCCGGTGATCGTCGACATCTCGGCGGTGCGGTCGGCGAGCACGTCGACCACCGTGCGCACCCGCGACGGCGAGAGCTTGCCGAACGAGCCGTTGTGGTCGCTGGTGAAGCAGATGACCTCGCAGCGGCCGATGCCGGGCCGCACCGGCACGAGGTCGGTGAGGGAGGCCAGATCTGAGTGACCCAGTTCGTCGGGCTTGATGCGATCGCTGAACGCCGGGAACTGGTTCTCGAAGACCACCACGTCGTAGTCGGGCGCCGGGATCTCGCTGGCGAACGACGGCGTCGACGGGCACAGCGGGCAGGCGTCGCTGGGCGGCAGGAACGTGCGCGTCTGCCGGTGCGCCGCGACCGCCACCCACTCGTCGACGAGCGGGTCGTAGCGCAGCTGCGAGGCGGGCGGTGGGGGCGGGAGGTGCCGGGTGTCCGGGTACTCGGCCCGGTGGCTGTGCGGCTCCTCGTTGAAGTAGATCAGCTCGCGGCCGTCCGACAGGCGGATGGCCGTACGCTCCTTGAAGGTCACGGCGCGCTCACCACCACGAGCTCGGGCACCGTCTCGTCCAGCAGCGCGCGGGCCTGCTGGTCGAGCCCGTCGTCGGTGATCAGCACGTCGGCGCGCTCGAGCGGGACGATCGACGAGATGCCGACCGTGCCCCACTTGGTGTGGTCGGCCAGCACGACGAGGCGCTCGGCCGCCTCCACCAGGGCTCGGTTGACATCGGCCTCCATCAGGTTGGGCGTGGTGTATCCGGCGCGCTCGCTCATCCCGTGCACGCCGAGGAAGAGCATGTCGAGGTGCAGCGTGCCGATCGCGGCGACCGCCACCGGGCCGACCAGGGCGTCGGAGGGGGTGCGCGTGCCGCCGGTGAGCACCACGGTCTGGTCGGGCCGCCCGGCGCGGTAGAAGACGTCGGCGACCGGGATCGAGTTGGTGACCACGGTCAGCGCCGGGACGTCGACCAGCCGCTGGGCGAGGCCGGCCGTCGTGGTGCCGGCCGAGAGCGCGATGGCGTCGCCGGGGGAGACGAGACCGGCCGCGTGCATGGCCATGGCCGCCTTTTCCGCGCGCTGGCGCACGGACTTGGCGGCGAAGCCGGGCTCGTGGGCGGAGCCGGGGCTCACCGTGGTCGCGCCGCCGTGTACCTTCGCCAGGAGGCCGCGATCGGCCAGCGACTCCAGGTCGCGGCGGATCGTCATGTCGGAGACGCCGTACTCGGCGGCCAGCTCGCTGACCCGGACGCCGCCGGCGGCCCGGACCCGGTCGAGGATGGCGGCCTGGCGCTGTTGGGCGAGCATTAAAGCATCCGCACTATTTCGAACACACCCGAACACTACCGTGCGATCGGGTGTGGTGAAAAGAGTGGGGCTAGATACCCCGCCCGCGCTTGTGCAGCGCCGAGAGAACATTCTCGACCTTGACCGCACCCGTCATCGCGGCCAGCGCGATCGCGGTCCGCGGCTCCTTCCAGTTGGCCCGCACCGCCTCCTTGCTGAACTGCCAGGCCTGACTGCGGTTGCCGGACGCCGCCGACCAGCACGCCAGCTGCCCGTACACCCGGGCCGCGCCGGGCTTGCACCCGCTGATCTCGGGGTGGCGCTGCATCATCCACCGCAGCGACGAGATCTTGGTGGCGTACTCGTACGCGTAATGAGACGTCCGTCCCCACAGCACCCGCACCAACGGCTCGTCCAGGTGCACGATCGGCGCCCGGCGCGCGGCCCGCAGCAGCAGGTCCCAGTCCTCGTTCTGGCTGCCCGGCGCGTCCTCGGCGACCAGGCCGATCGCATCCTCGGCGAGCGCGTCCCGCCGGAGCAGGAACGACGACGAGTGCAGCATCGCCATCCGGGAGCGGGCCAGCTCGTCGACGGTCACCCGGCTGCGCCCGGCCAGCCGCGGCGTGCACCGCCCCTCGTACTCGACCTCGATCGCACACGTCGCCATCTCGGCGTCCGGGTCGGCGAGCAGCGCCGCGACCTGGCGGCGCAGCTTGTCGGGCCGCCAGCGGTCGTCGTCGTCGCAGAACGCCACGAGCTCGGTGTCCAGCGCGAGGATCCCGGTGTTGCGGGCCCCGGCCAGGCCGGACGTGCGCCAGTTGGTCAGCACCAGCACCCGTACGCCCTCGGTGGAGGCGAGCAGGTAGTCGGGCTCGGTCTGGTCGTACACGACAAGGACTTTCAGGTCGCCCGGGTAACGCTGCTCGCGCACCGACGCGATCGCCCGGCGGACCAGCTCGGGCCGGTTGCGGGTGGGGATCACGACCCCGACCGAGGGCCAGTTCATCGCTGCGCCTCCACGGAAACCGGATATCCGTACGCCCGGAGCATGGGCGCGCAGACCGCGCCGACCAGGCGTCGTTGCCGCGGCGGCAGCGCCGACACCCACGCGTCGTCGCGGCGCAGCGCCACCCGGCCGACCGTGAACCGCATCGGGTTGCCGGCCGCGCTGTGGCCCACCTTGAGGTCGGCGTGCCCGTCCTCGATGAAGTCCAGATCCGACGGGCCGAGCGAGACGCCGGCGAACGCGGCCAGGTCGGCGAGCACCAGCCGCGGATCGGACACGAACTCCTCGTAGCGGATCCGGCGTACCGGCACCCCGCGCCGGGCGAGCAGCCCGAAGGCGGCGTTGTGCGCGTTCCACAGCATTGCCGAGCGGCCCGGCGAGTACTTCGTCATCTCCTCGGCGCCGTCCGTCTCGGGCCGGGCGACCGTCTTGGTCCAGGAGTACGCGACCCCGCGCGCGTCCCGCACCACGTGCACCACCCGCAGGTTCAACCCGGCCGACCAGCGCAGCACGTGCGCCAGCGCCGAGTGCTTGGAGGAGTCGACGACGATCCGGGCGCCGGAGACCTCGGCCGCCGCCGCGTACACCCGGGAGTAGTACCCGGCGTACTCGTGCACCTCGTCCGGCGCCTCCACGGCCGTGGCCAGCCGCGGGATGTGCCGGGTCCGCTCGACCGCCGCCCGCAGGTGGTGCACCCGGTCGACGTCGACGTTGTGCCAGCCGCCGAACGCGAGCGCGCCGACCCGCCGCCAGAACCCGCAGGCCGAGAAGCGCGCGCCGCACCCGCAGCGCTCGTCGTCGCGGAGGTCGCGCTGCCAGAGGTGGACCACCTCGCCGAGCGCGCACACCCCGGGAAGCTCGCCGAGCAGACGTTCGACGAGCGTCGTGCCGCTACGTCCTAATCCACCCAGAAATAACACCCGTGCCACTTTGGCCCACCTTCGCTCGTTTCGCTCCTATAACGAGGCAACAACCGCGAAGGAGGCGACGGGTGACCATCGAGGCTTTCGACCGGGTTGACCTGGACGGCACGGGTATCGACCGGATCACCGAGGCGGAGGTCGTCGCGGTGGTGCGCGACGCCCTCAACCGTGGCCGGGGCGGCCGGATCATCACGCCGAACATCGACATCCTGCGCCGGGCGCAGACGGACGCGGAGGCGCGCGAGCACCTCGACGACGCCGATCTGATCGTGGCCGACGGCATGCCGCTGATCTGGGCGAGCAGGCTGGGCGGCACCCCGCTGCCGGAGCGGGTGGCCGGCAGCAGCCTGATCTGGTCGCTCTCCGCCGGGCTGGCGCGCGACAAGAGATCCATCTTCGTGATCGGCGGCGCCCCGGCGAACGACGGCGCGGCCCGCGCCGCCGACCGGCTGGAACGGGAATGCCCGGGGCTGCGGGTGGCCGGCACGCTTTGCCCGGACTTCGGCTTCGAGCAGGACCCCATCGCGTACGAGGAGTTCTGCGCGAAAGTCGTCGACGCCCGCCCGGATCTGGTCTTCGTCGGGCTCGGCTTCCCCAAGCAGGAGCGCATGATCGGCCGGCTGCGCGGCGATCTCCCGCAGAGCTGGTTCATCGGCTGCGGCGCGGCGGTCAACTTCGTGGCCGGCGACGTGGCCCGGGCGCCGCGCTGGATGCAGCGCACCGGCCTGGAGTGGGCACACCGGCTCGGCGTGGAGCCCCGCCGGCTGGCCGGCCGCTACCTGCGACACGACGCGCCCTACGCCCTGAAGCTGCTCGCCCGGGCGCCGGCCCAGCGCGTGCGCGCCCGCGACTGACCCACACCGCCCGCCCTCATCCGCCGGCCGCCGGGGCCGCCCGCCGATCTTGATAAGCTGCCGTTTGAAGCTGACGCCTATTCATCACCGCCGGCCTCGTTAGATCAACTCTCGCCCGATATAGCCGCAAATTCCGGACACGTGGCCGAGCTTCCTCTCGCATAGTGGACCGTTCGTTCAAGTGCTGAGACGCGCCGCCGCTATCCGGGATCCCGTCTCGGCAATCGAGAATGAGCGCCACATCATGAGACCATCGGCCCACCGGCGCCCCGGCAATCGCAAACGAACCGCAAAGGCAGCGCCCGCCATCCCGGCTCTTAAGTCGCCCACATCCTTCCCTGAGTGGGTGATCTCCTCGCGACGGCACCCCCGGCAATATCGCGCTGGTGGGTGGGGTGCAAGCGGGGTTTGCTTGCGCCCCACCCACCGGTGTGATCGCCTCCAGGTGCCGCCGCGAGGAGATCACCCACGCCCCCACCGCAACCATCGCCAGCGAGATCTCCGAGCGATGGCCGGGGCGGGGGGCGGAGCCCCGCGATCTTGATCTTCCAGCCGCCCACAGTCCATCCCCCGCCCCGGCACTGGGTGGGGACGAGTAGAACACCTGGGTGCGACAAGAAATCGCGGGCATCCACAGGCGGACTTTAACAGTACGCGCGTACTGTTAAGTCATGACGTTCACGATCGAAGACCTGCATCACGTCCAGCTGCTCTGCCCGCCCGGCGGCGAGGAGGCGGCCCGCGCCTTCTACGCGGGCGTGCTGGGCATGACCGAGCTGCCGAAGCCCCCGGTGCTGGCGGCCCGGGGTGGGTGCTGGTTCCGGGCCGGGGGCTGGGAGGTCCACATCAGCCCGGTGCCGGACTTCGTGCCGGAGCAGAAGGCCCATCCCGGCGTACTCGTCAACGGTCTTGATCTGTTGGCGGAGAAACTCGAAGCCGCCGGTCACCCGGTGGAGTGGGATCCCCATTTCCCGGGTCACCGGCGGCTCTACGCGCCGGACGCGCACGGCAACCGGCTCGAGTTCCTGGAGCCGATCAAGGATTGAAGTACGGGTCCGTCGCCAGCTTGTGGAACGCCTTGAACGCCGCTTTGTCCCCGCTGAGCTGGAACTGCTTGGTCGGGCCGTTGCCCTCGGGGTCGGACTCGAAGTAGGCGATGGCCTTGATCTGCGGATTGGCCTTGAACGTCCGCGCGGCGTCGGCCAACCACGCCGCCCGGCCGGCCGAGCCCCACGCCTTGGCCACCCCGAACTCGCCGATCACGATCGGCTTGGGATGCTGCGCGGCCCAGGTCAGGAACGGGCCCATGAGCCGGCCGATCGGCTGGAAGACCTCGCCGGCGTAGACGTCGACGCAGGTCCAGTCGACCTGGTCGTCGCCGGGGTAGAAGGCCGGCGCGTCGCCGCGGGCGAAGCCCTCGGCGGTGGGGCACCACACCCAGGAGACGTTGTTCGCCCGCTCCTGCCGGAAGATGGCGCGCACGTACTTCCAGGCCGCGATGTAGTCGGCGCCGGACCACATGGTCGCCCGCAGGTTGGGGCGGTCCATCTCCCAGCGCATCCGCAGCAGGACCGGCCGGTGGATCCGGCGGATGGCGCGGGCCTGCTTGCGGATCAGCTCGTCGTGCTCGCCGTCCAGGATGGACCGGTTGTCGCCGGTGGCCCAGCTGACCATCAACGTCGCGCCCTGGGCCAGGAACTCCTTGTCCGAGGGGGTGCCGACCAGCTGATCGAAGCGGCGGTACGTGTTGATGATGCTGAGCTTGCGGCCGAGGTCGTTCTCCAGGGTGCCGACCGCGGCGAGCCGGCCGACGTGGGTCAGCTCGTCGGGTTTGATCCACGCCCCGACCAGCGCGCCGCGCTTGGGCGCGCGCACGGGTCCACTGAGGAACGGCCCCCGGTTGACGGCGACCGCGGCGGGCCGGCCGGACAGATCGGGCGAAGGCTGTGGTTTGTTCGGTTTGTCGCGGCCGGAGCAACCCGCGAGAAGGAGCAGACCCACCGCCAAAACCGACCAGACGCGCTTACGCACGACGAGCGGTGTACAGCACGTTCACCGCGTACCCGTCGGTCCCCGGCAGCCGCCGCATCGCTGCGTCGGCCGCCCGGGCCAGCGGGTTGCCGTGCAGCGACGGCGTGATCATCGAGAAGCCCCGCCGCTCGACGATCTCGAACCCGTGCCGGTCCAACAGCTTTTCCACCTGCTCGTGGGAGAGCTCGGCGAACCAGCGGTCCCCGCGATGCCGGCGCGCGCCCAGGTGCCGCAGCGACTCGGCGTTGCCGTGGTTCTCCACCACCAGCACGCCCGCGTTCGGGTCGGGCAGCGCCTTGGCCGCGAACGCCAGCGCCCGGTCGCGGATCGCCTCGTCCACATTGAGCAGCAGCCGGAACATGGTCACGATCGCCGGGGTGCCGGCCGCCACCGGCTCGGGCACCGGCCCGTCCGGCGGCACCTGGTGCCAGTGCGCGTGCGAGCCGACCTCGGCCGCCTTCGCCATCATCGCGGCCGACGTGTCGTAGCCGTGCGCCTCGCGGACCAGCCCGTGCAGGGTGCGGATGGCCCGCCCGGTGCCGCAGGCGAAGTCGTGCTGCACCGGCGCGCGGGGGCCGAACTCGCGGCGTACCAGCGTGCGCAGGTAGTCGCGCTGCCGCTGGTTGATCTGCGAGGCGTAGCTCTCCGGCGCGTACGTGACGTTCTCGTACTTCTCGACCGCCTCGGTGTCCTGAAACACCTTGGTGTAATCCGTGCTCAACGGGTCCTCCTCCGAGGTCGACATGTGAAGGCGTCCAGCGCGAGCGGGCCGCGGAGCAGCCAGACCCCCGCCAGAAAGACCGGAACGGCGAGGCCGAGGCCGGCGGGGCCGGCCACCAGCGGCAGCGCGCCGAAACAACTCACCGACAGCAGGGCGGCGGCGCGGGTGCCCGGGCCGAAGGGGTGCAGGCCGACGGCCCGGCCGACCTGGATCAGCGGCATCACGTTGTTCGCGACCATGGCGCAGGCCAGCCCGATCGCCGCGCCGAGCGCGCCGAGCCGGGGGATGAGCAGCACGTCGAGGCCGATCGTGACGGCCAGCGCGATGAGCACGTTCACGAGGTTCCACGAGGTGCGCCCGGCCATCGCGAGCACCATGTCGACCATGCCGCAGCCGGTCGCGACCAGCATCGCGCCGGCCAGCACGATCACGACGTGCCGCCCGGCGGCGTAGTCGCCGCCGAAGAGCCGCAGGTAGAGCGGGGCCAGCTGGATCACGAGCAGGTTGATCGGCCAGGTCACCAGCACGAGCCAGCCGGTCGCGGTCTGGTAGAGGTGGTTGGCGCCCGCGCGGTCGCCGGTGGCCAGCGCCTCGGCCAGCCGCGGCTGCACGGATTGGGAGATGCCCTGGTTGGCGAACTGGATAAGCACGACAAACCGCCCGGCGACCGCGTAGACGGCGGCCGGCACGAGACCACCCAGCGCCGCCACCAGCAGCACGTCCACCCGCTGCAGCGCGAGCTGGGCCACGCTGGCCAGCGCGCGCGGCCCGGTGAAACGCCAGAAGTCGCGGCGCAATTCGCGCCGTTCGGCCCGGTGGGTGGTCGCTCCGGGCGGCTTGCTCGCGCGATAGAGCTTTCGGATCGCGTACGCCGAAAGCACCGTGACCGGAAGATACGGCGCGACCCAGGTCAGGGCGACGACGGGGAGCGACGCCGCCGCCAACCCGGCCGCGCCCACCAGCAGCAACTGCAGCGCGCTGCGGAGGAACCGGTCGAGCAGCACGGTCGGGCGCATCGCCCGGTACCCGCGGGTGGCGGTGAGCAACGCGTCGGTCAGCGCCTGCAGCGGCAGGAAGACGGCCAGCACCCGCAGCCCGGTGGTGTGCGCGCCGACCACGTCCGCCGCTTCGTGGGCGGTGGTGCGCGCGATGGCCGGCGCGGCGAGCCACATCGCGACGGCGAGGCCCAAGGACGCGAGAATCACCGGGGTCAGGCCGGTGCGCAGGCAGGCGCCCAGCAGCTCGGGCCGGCCGGTGGCGCGCAGCCGGGACGGCCAGTAGACCAGGCCGGTCTGGGTGCCCAACTTGGCGAGGCCGCCGGCCAGCACGAACGCGGCCGTCGACGCGAAGAACGCGCCGGCCTGATCCGGGCCGAGGCTACGGGCGACGATCCAGGTGACCGCGAAGCCGGTGCCGCCGGCCAGCGCGGAGCCGATCATGTTGGCCAGACCGCCGCGCGCGACGGCCTTTGTCGCGCCCGACTTCTGCAACAAATCCGTCATGTGCGGCGCCAGATGGGCATCCGGCCCAGCCATCGGGCCAGCGCATCGTCGTGCGGCAGGTAGTAATCGGTGAGCTCGCGGCGCAGCCCCGGATCCATGTCGGCCTGCCGGGGCCGGGCGTTGTGCCGCTCGAACGGCGGGCGCTCCAGATAGGACGGCAGCCCCAGGAAGTCGCAGACCTCGTCGTAGACGTCCTCGGGCTCGGTGAAGAACCGCTCGCTCTCCACCACGTGGATCCGTTCCCGGCCCACGTGCTGGGCCATCACGCTCAGGTAGCGGGCGTACTCGCCGCGCGCCCGGTACGCGTGGTGCTGGTGGGCGAAGCTGTAGTACGACGGGTCCTCGGCCAGCCGCTCCTCCTGCCGGTGCAGCCGGGCCGGCTCCAGCGCCAGCGCCGCCCCGAAGTCCCGCTCGGACTCGAAGGCCCGCGCCACCTCGTGGTGGTGCTGCGAGTACGCCCGCTCGACCGGGTCGCGCACCAGCACCAGCAGGCGCGCGCCGGGCAGGTCGTGGGCGATCCGGGCGGCCGCCTGCGGGTGGTACATGTAGTACGGGCTGGACTCGAAGGTCTGCGCCGGCACTCCGTAGCGTTCCGCGATCCGGTCGCCGCTGCGGTGCAGCGGGAAGTGCGCCTTGTACCAGCCGAGCCCGCGGTCGTACGAGGTGTCGAAGTAGTGGACGCCCTTGTGCAGCACCGCCTTGAGCACGACCGGGTGCGCGGCCAGCGCCCGGTACATCGAGGTCGTCCCGCAGCGCTGCCCGCCGCAGATCAGGAACGACGGCGTCATCCGGCCGGGGCTGGTGAGCCGCCCGTACGAGCGGGAGCCCAGGTGCACGACCCGCTTCATCGGCGCGGGCATCTTGCGTACGTCCATCGCGCTCTCCTCAGAGCTCCTCGACCCGGCGGATCAGCACCGGCAGTAGCCAGGTGCCGAGCACGCCCAGGCGGGCACCCGCCTCGGCCTGACGGTCGGTCAGATAGCGGACCGCGAGGTCCACCAGGTACAGCAGCGCGGTCACCTCGCGGCCGGCCGGCGGCACCCCGAACGGCGCGAGCAGCTCCCCGGCCCGGCGCACGGTCTGCTCGACCGCGTCCTGGGCGTCGCCGGTCGACTGGATCCGCTTCTGCAGCTCGTGGTGGATCGCGTCGAAGCCCATCGGCACCCCGGTCGCGAACCGTTCCCAGTCCCAGACCAGCAGCGCGTCGGCGAGGTTCGCCATGTTCCAGGGGGCCCAGTCGCCGTGCCACGCGCCGTACCGGAAGACGGTGTCGCCCGCGTGCTTGACCAGCAACTCCGCCGCCGGGCCGAGGCCGGCGCCCTCGGTGCGGCCGGCCACCGCCGCGAGCCGGCCGCGCAGGTCACCCCAGTACCCGCTCTCGTCCAGCGGGCCGGACGTGTAGCCGCAGCAGCCGGCGATGTCGAGCATGGCCGCGACCAGCCGGCGCTGGGTCAGCGGCGCGCGCGGCAGCCAGACCGGCAGCGCCGACTGGACCAGCACCTCGAGGCCGCGCCACTCGCCGGCGTGCAGCACCCGGGGCACGGTCAGCCGGGTCAGGCCGGTGCCGGCCAGCGCGGTGAGCGCCGCGGTCTCCGCCTTGACCAGCTGCCTGGTCAGCGGGCCGGTGCCGAGCTTGCCGAACCCGAACGTGTCGCCCTCCGGCCCGATGAGCTGGAGAACCGGCTTGCGGTTGGCCCGCGCCGGACCGATGTGGACACTGACCGAGAGCTCCCGGCCCAGTTGCTCGCTCAGGTAGCCGTCGATGCTCGAGGAGAACGGGCCGGTCACCCGGACCCGGTCGCGCAGCAGTACGGCCGAGGCGCCGGTCCGCATCGCGGCGATCACCGCGTCGCGCTTGAGCTTCGCCGAGCGGGACTGCGGCTCGGCGTAGCGGCGCACCGCGGCGGCGGCGACCCGGCGCGAGCCGGACGGGACCAGCAGCTTGGGCCGCCGGGCGTCCGGGACGACCAGATATTCGGCGATCGGGGTGCCGGGCGATCCGTCGGTGCGGCACGGCCACGGGTAGAGCAGGTCGAGCACCTCGGTCAGGTACTGGGTGCGCAGCGCGGCGTCGCCGGCGGTCAGCTCGGCCGGAGCCGTCTTCACCGGACTCATGTCGGATCCCCCTCGGGTGAGTTGCGCCAGAGCAGCGCAAAGGCCAGAACCATGAAGGCCAGAGGGGTGACCAGCGAGTTGTACCAGAGCATCGCGGTGAACGAGCTGACCAGCGCGGCGCCGCCGGCCACCCCGATTGCGCTGCGGTCCCGGCGGAAGCGCCACAGGCCGTAGCCGAAGAAGCCGAGGTAACCGGCCGTGCCGGCCAGGCCGTGCGCGTAGAGCAGCTGCCACAGCTGGCCGTTGCCGCCGACCGTGAAGTTGCCGCAGCGTTCGCAGCCGGCGCTCTCGCCCACCGTGATCGACTGGCGGCCGCCGGCGGTGTTCCGGGTGCCGCCGTACCCGATCACCGGGGAGCCGGTGAAGCCGTCCAGCGCCCGGTCGATCAGGAACGACCGCACGCCGTTGGACTTGCCGTTGTCGAGCCGGGCGGTGATCACCGAGCCGAGCGGGGTGGCGATCAGCGCGACGCCGAGCAGGGCGGTGGCGACCGTGAGCACCCCGATGATCCAGAGCTTGCCGGCCAGCACGTAGCGGGCGGCCACGTAGACGATCAGCACGCCCAGGCCGATCCACAGGCCGCGGTTGAGCGAGAAGACGGCCGGCGCGATCGAGACCAGCAGGCAGACGACCGCCCCGAGCTTGTGCCGCGGCCGGCCGGTCTGCCAGGCCGCGACGACCAGCCAGCCGGCCAGCAGGCAGAAGTTGTTGCCCCAGGTGTTGGTGTACCCCCAGGGCGCGGCTGGGCGAGGCTTCTCCCCGCCGATGAGATCCATGACCTGCGCGGCGTAGGGGTGCACCAGCGACTGCACGAAACCCTTGTTGCGTACGCCGTGCGGCAGCAGCAGCTCGACCGGGGACGTGAACTGGAAGTTCCCCGCGACCATGCCGAGGATCCCGCCGGCCACGGTCACCACGAAGAGCCAGCCCAGCAGCTTGACCAGGCGGCGCTGGGGCAGCTCGGCCTCGGTCAGGTTGCCGGCGTAGAGCAGCAGCACGGTCAGCGCCAGGTACATGACCAGCTTGTAGGCCGCGCCGGTCAGGCGGTCGGTCGCGTGCTCGGCGACGGTGCCGGCCGGGTCGGCGCCGAGCGCGCCGATGCTCACCACCACGGCCACCAGGAACAGGGCCCACCAGGCGAAACCGGGCGGCAGCCGCAGCGTCCGGCCGGCGGCCCGGCGTCGCAAAAGCAGGAACAGCATGGGTACGGCCAGGACCGCGAAGATCAGTACGCCGAGCCCGAGCGCCCACCACAACGGATAGAGCGCGAGGATGCTCGCCACCGGCCAGGCCGGCAGGGTCAGTGGCTTGCGCGCGCCGTGCGCGGGGCCGCCGGTCCGTTGGATGTCCGCGGTGGCCGGGGCGACCGGCGTCACTTCCCGTCGCCGTCCTTGGCCACCCCGGACATGTCGATCACCGCGGTGATCTCGGCGGCCGCTTCCGCGGTGCGCGGCCGGACCTGCGGCTTCTCGGCGGTCTTCTCGGCCGCCGCGGCCTTCGCGGCCTTCTCCGCGGCCGACATCGTGTTGGTCGGGAAGCGCATCGGCTGGGTGAGGTCGGCGCTCTCGGCCGGCGTCAGGGTCACGGCGGGCGGGTTGACCTCGGCGGCCGGCAGGTTGGGCAGCCGGGGCAGGACCACCGCGCCCAGCAGCGGGGTGCCGACCCGGCGGAGCTGCTCGGCCGCGTCCAGCAGCGCGGGGCGGCGCGACTTGCGCAGCTCGACCGCGAGCAGGGCGGCGTCGGCCAGGCTGGCCAGGCCCTGCGCGTCGGCGCTGCTGCTGGTCGACGGCGCCTCGATCACCACGTACCCGCCCTGCCGGCGCAGCGTCTCGAGGGTGTCCTTGAGCCGCTGCGACTGCATGAGGCCGGCCGCGGTGGCCGCGCCGCCGGTGGTGATCACCCGCAGCGAGGGGATACGCGGGGTGCGCTGCAGCGCGCGGGCCAGCCCGACCCGGCCGGCCAACAGGTCGGACAGGCCCGGCACGGCCGCGACGCCGAGCATCCGGGCCAGCGGCGCGGCGTCGACCACGCTGTCCGGCAGGTGCGCGCCGATCAGCACGACGTCGCTGCCCGTCCGGGCCAGCGCGGCGGCCAGGTTCGCGGCTACCAGCGTGGCGGCCGACCCGCGGCTGGTTCCGGTCACCACGATCACCTGGTCGCTGGGGTTCAGCGTCGCCAGGATCTCGTTGCGCAGCCGGTTGAAGACCCGGCCGCCGGCCCCGTACGGCTGGAGCACGTCGTCGAAGTGCGGCGTGGTGCGCTCGTCCAGCGCGGCCAGTACGTTGAGCCGGCCCCGGTCGCGCACGTCGGCCGCCGAGCGCAGCCGCCGGTCGAACCGCTCCCGCATGAACGCCAGCGCCACCCCGAGCAGCAGTCCGACCATGCCGCCGGTGGACAGGTTGACCATCGGGTTCGGGCTGCTCGGGGTCTCCGGCAGGCGGGCGTCGCTGATGATGCTGCCGGCGCCGACCGTGGTCGTGGTCAGCTCGTTGAGCCGCCCGGTGAGCCCGTTCAACTGGTTCTGCGAGTTGTTGCGCAGGCTCATCAGGTTGCCCTCGTCCGGGCTGCCCTTCACCGCCCGGGCGAGCCGCCCGTTGATCCCGGTCAGCGTGGTGGTGAGCTGCTTGATCTTCGCGGTCAGCGTCTTGATCTGCTGGTCCAGGCCGCTCTGCGCGGTCTCCTCACGGTTGCGCAAGTACGCCTCGGCGAACGCGTGCGACCCGGCCTGCGCCTCCTGCGGCGTGCCCGCCTGGAACGTGATCATCAGGACGGTGGTGTTCGCCGGCACCTCGACCGAGACGTCCCGGGCCAGCTCGATCGGCGACCGCGGGCTGCGCAGCAGGGCCGCCGCCTTGGTGGCCACCGCGCCCGAGCCGACCAGCTGCGCCTCGGTGTCCAGGTTGACCGCCCCCTTGGTGCGGCCGCCCTGCGCGTTCGTGTCCTGGTCGATGGCCTGCACCAGGACCGCGGTCGACGACTCGTACACCTTGGGCAGCGCGTTGGTCAGCGCCGCGCCCGCGCCCAGGCCCGCGGCCGTCGCGACCAGCGCGATCCACCAGTGTCGGCGGAAGATGCCGAGGTAGTGCGAGACATCCGCGGGGCGAGACGCTTCCATCGGTTGGCGGCCCTTTCGGGGGTGGAGTGAGTTCGGGCGTTTTGCCCCCGAGGGGTAAACGGCTCACTTCCGCCTTCGTGATGGGGTAGGCCGGGTTTCGCCCTACAGTTTCGGCTCCACCCAGCCGTTGTCGACGAGGTAGGCGAGCACGAGCTCGATCGCCTCGGGGACGGTGATGGTGGTGGTGTCGATGGTCAGCTCGGCGTCGGCCGGCTCCTCGTACGGGTCGTCGATGCCGGTCATGCCGCGCAGCTGGCCGGCCCGGGCCCGCGCGTACAGGCCCTTGCGGTCGCGCTGCTCGCAGACCTCGAGCGGGGTGTTGACGTGCACCAGCACGAAGCCGGCCCCGGCGTCCTGCGCCATCCGGCGGACCGCGGCGCGGGCCGACTCGTAGGGCGCGATCGGGCAGGCGACGGCCATGCCCCGGTGGCGGCCCACCTCGGCGGCGACCCAGCCGATCCGGCGTACGTTGCGGTCCCGGTCGGCTTTGGAGAAGCCCAGCCCCGCCGAGAGCTCGCGCCGCACCACATCCCCGTCCAGCAGGGTGATCGTGCGCTCGCCGGACTCGCGCAGCGAGTCGGCGAGGCCGCGGGCGATGGTCGACTTGCCGGAGCCGGAGTAGCCGGTGAAGAACACCACCAGACCACGGTGCCGGCGCGGCGGGCGGGCCCGGACCAGCTCCTTGGCCACCGCGGGCGGGGTGTGCCACTCGGGCAGCGGGAAGCCGCGGTCGAGCACGTCGTCGATCTCGGCCGGGGTCATCGCGAGCCGGCGGTTGCGCGGCGGGATGTCGTCGCGCCAGCGCCACTGGCCGTCGCGGTTGTCGTAGGCCAGCTCGCGGGGGACCAGCACGCGCAGGCCCGCGCCGGAGAGCATCTCGCCGGTGGAGAGCACGTGCGTGACGCCGTACGCCGCGGCGACGCGCGCGCGCAGCAGCGCGTCGCGCATCTCGTCGCCCCGGTTCAGCAGCGGCACGGCCACGATGGTGGCCGGCGGCATCCGGTCGCGGGCCGCGAAGATCGCCCGGACCAGCGCTTCGGGCGGCAGCCCGTCCGGGCCCGGCCCGCTCACCGGGATCAGGATCAGCAGGTGGGCCGCGAGGGTGCGGGCCGCGTGCGCGATCTGGGCGAGCTGCGGGCGGTGCAGCGGCCGGTCGGCGATCACGCCGAGCACCCGCCCGGGTGGCAACAGGGCCCGGACCTCGGCGGGCGTGCGCCGCAGCCGCTGGAACGGCCCGTGCCCGCCGTCACCCATCCGGCGGACCGTGCCGCCCACGCCGTAGGTGCGCTCCTTGGCCGGCCACGCGTCGGTGACCTCCAGCGCCGCGACCGGCGCGCCCTCCGGGTCGGTCAGGATGATCGTGCGGTGCAGCGGGTCCTCGAGGATCAGGTCGCTTGCGATCTCGGCCGGCACCTCGAGGGTCACCGCGACCGGCCACGGCGTGCCGTCGGCGAGCTGGCCGCGGCGGCGCAATGCGTTCAGGTCGGCGCGGTCCTGGAAGCCGGTGAGCGGCGCATACGCCCCCGAGAGCAGCAGTTCGAGGTCCGCGAGCTCGTGCGCGTGCGGCGTGTACGACGGCGCGTCGCGCAGGACGTCCTCGGGAAGCACCGAACCATTCACCTTCGTATCCCCCTGCGACCGATTAGGGGACAGTTTCGCAGCCCCGCCGATCGCGGTCGAGACGGGTCTCCATGACGGCTATTTGTCCGATTGTTCCGCGTCGGGTATTGGACAAACCGGATCTTGGTCACAATACTGGCACCTCGTGAGTCGACGCCCCCGCCACTTCCGGCTTGTCCAGGTCGCCGCCGTTCCGACGGCCTTCGTCCTCTCGGTGGTCACCACGCTCGCGTGGGCCTGGACCGGCGGGGTGGACCAGATCGGGCTGCCGCTCGGGCCGGTGGGGGATCCCACCGTGTCGCTGCCGGTGCTCGCCGCGCCGGACGAGCCGATCCGTTCCGGGCCGCTGCCCCGGCCGGCCTGGGTGACGCCGTCGTCCGCGGGTCCGTCGCCGTCTTCCGCCGCCGCCCCGGGGTCCACTTTGTCGCCGACCGCCTTGTCGCCGGCCGTGGCGGCGCCCCCGCCGGTGCCTCCTGGCGCCGTGGCGCCCGCTCCCCGGCGCGGCCCTTGCCGCACCGGGCGCAAACTGGTGCCGACCTGCGGGATCCTCTGGGGCGTCGCGCCCGGAGCGCACACCGAGAGCCGCGGCGCGTCGGCGCTCGCCGAGTTCGAGCGCAAGACCGGGCGCACCCAGGCGATCTACCACGCGTACCACGGCGGCATCCGGCAGCTCTTCCCGACGCCGCAGGAGATCGCGATCGCCCGCCAGCACGGCCGCAAGCGCATCCTGTTCCTCAACTGGAAGCCCGAGTCGGCGTCGTGGGCCGCGATCGCCCGCGGCGACAAGCGGACCGACGCGTTCCTCGACCGGCTCGCCGCGCACATCAACAAGAACTTCCCCGAGCGGTTCTTCCTGGCCGTGCACCACGAGGCCGAGAACGACGTGCGCGCCAAGGCCGGCTCCGGGTACACCGCCCGCGACTACGCGGCGATGTTCCGGCACGTGGTGAAGCGGCTGCGGGCGCACGGCGTGCACAACATGGTCACCGTGCTGGTGCACATGGCGTACGTGCCGCACGCGACCCAGAGCTGGTTCAACGACATGTATCCGGGCGACGACTACGTGGACTGGATCGGCTTCGACACGTACGCGTACAGCGACCCCGGCTACGGCCACGGCGATTTCGCCGAGGTCTTCAACCGCAAGATCGAGATTTCCGGCAAGCGCAGCTGGCCGGGCTTCTACACCTGGGCCGTCACCCGGCACCCCGGCAAGCCGCTGATGATCGCCGAGTGGGGCGTCTGGTCCTCCAAGCGCAACACCGCCTACAAGGTCGACTTCTACCGCGAGCTGGGCCGGGAGATCCGCCGCTTCCCCAAGATCCGTGCCATGGTCCAGTTCGAGACCCCGCACAACCAGAAGGGACAGGACTCCTCGGTGGACAGCACCCCCGCCGCCCTGCACGCCTACCGCAAGCTCGGCAAACTTCCGATCTTCCAGGTGGCCGTCACCCCGTAGGCTCGCTCGCATGGCCCTGCTCGTGGCCGCCGGCGCGCTGTTCCGCGACGCCGGCGGGCGGTTCATGCTGGTGAAGCCGCACTACAAACCGGAGTGGGACATCCCCGGCGGCATGGTCGAGGAGGGCGAGACCCCGTCCGAGGCGTGCGCCCGCGAGGTGGCCGAGGAGCTCGGCCTGACCATCGCGGTCGGCCCGGCCCTGGTGATCGACTGGGCGCCGCACCCCGCCCAGGGCGACAAGCTGCTGTTCGTCTTCGACGGCGGCCTCCTCACCGAAGCCGACCGGTCCGCGATCCGCTTCGTCGACGGCGAGATCACCGAGTGGGCGTTCGTGGCCCCCGACAACCTCGACGACTACACGGTCGCGCGCCTGTCCCGCCGCTTGCGGGCCGCCGTGCCCGGCGAGACCCGCTACCTGGAACACGGCGTCCCATGCGGCTAGTCATCACCGGCGATGACGCGGAACGTGGCCGGATTTGTCAGGTAGAGCCGGGTGCCGCGCCGTACCAGGTCGCCTCGCACCGACACGGTCAGCATGTCCTGATGGGCGCGGGTGGCGGACGCGTAATCCTCGTCGCCCAGGTTCATCCAGACCCGGCGGAGTCGCTCGTCCCCGTCGACCGTGCCGGCGACACTGATCTCGCCGGTGCCCGCACCCTCGCGATGCAGCCGCACCACGTTGCCGACAACCACCGCACCCTCCTCGGGCACGCGCTCACGCAGTTCCTGGGCCGCCGAGGCCAGCACCGGCAGGTGATCGCGACGGAAATGAATGGGCTCGAACAGCCTGGCGCGCAATGGCCGGGACGGCGCGAGCCGCAGGGAGAGCTCGAAGGGATGACCCGCCTCACCGCCCAGGCCGACCAGAGCCTCGCAGAGATTGGCGCTGACTCCCGTCGGCACGGCGTCGGTGAAAGCGTCCAGCCCGTCGGGCCCGACGAGGGCATCGTTCGCCGCGTTGTGGGCCGCGCGAACGGCATCGTAGAGCCGCAGCGAGACGCGCCGCTCGAACGGCTCCACCGGCTCCTCCTCGAAGAGGGCGGGTGCGGCGGTCGACAATCGCGGCGGCACCGGCGTGTGGACGGCCACGATGAAGCTGCCCTCCGCGGGCGGCGCTATCCGCACCTCCCGCAGCAGCCGCAGCACCTCGGCCGACTTGCGGGCCGGCTGCACGGCACGCGGACGTTCGGCGCTGACCGCGTAGGCCGCGGCGACGACCAGGCTCCGCACGCTCTCGAACGCCTGGACGCCGTCGTCGAGGCCGATCATTCCGGGCGAGCTCTCCGACGGGAACGCGCGCACGCTGTGGACATCCATGGAAACGCTGGTGATGTCGCCGAGGATCTCGAGCTGCGAGCGGTCCTCCACGACGGCCAGCACATTGAGGAGATCGCGCACGCGAGCGGCATAGTCCCGGACCGTCGACTCCTGCGGTTGAAGTGCCTCGAACTCGTCCCCGCCGACCGTCTTGGTCCACTGGACGCCGGTGCCCGACCGTTCTCGCATGGTCCACTCGTGGGCACGCAGATACATGGCCAGCTCGGAGGGCAGCCGCGCGGCCAGCGCATCGCGATCGGTGACCTGAGCCCGGATCATCGCGCCGCACCTCCCAAATCCCCGGCCAGAAGGCAACCGAGAGCGTCGACCGTCAACAGATTCCGCAGCAGAACCCTGACCGTCACACTCGCCGGATCATCCAGCCGCTGGTGAATGACGCCGTCCTTCACCAGCGGCGCCGACGTGGACTTGACCTGCATCTCGATTTTGGGTGATCGAGTTGTGCCGCGCGGGCCCGGATGGGCGATCTGCCAGTCGACTCCGTCCAGGTCCAGGTTCATCCGCGCCGTCGTGAAGCCGGCGGCGCACGCGAGGGCGTGGATGAAGCCCTCGCCGTGCAGGCCCTGATGGACGTTTCTGTTCAAGGCCGATGAACACCCCCGACCGCGACTCTGTAGGCCGACAACACGCCGCGTTCCTAGTCGCATGACAACGGGAGCGGAAATCGATCTCCACGGCGGGGGCCGAGAGCTCCCGTGGCGGACGGGAGCCCTCGGCCGGCCTGTGGCGGGTCGGTCAGCTGGTCTCGCCGGCCATGCTGAACGAGCCCAGCCGGTTGATGGCGTACAGGGTGCCCCCGATGGCGAAGGTCACGCTCATGATGATGGCGAGGGTGAGATTGACCTTGCTGTCGAGGATGCCGGTCGGGGCGATCTTGTCGGCGATCGTGATGACGTACTGCTGGATGGACAGGACCCGGGTGCCGCTCACGAAGTTTCCCAGCAGGCCCTCCCAGACCAGGATGTAGACCAGGCCGAGCAGGACTGGGCGCCGGGTCAGCAGGCTGAGCAGGAGGAACAGCGCCGAGTACGCGATCGCGCCGATCACGGCGGCGGCCGCCAGGGCCAGGCCGAAGCGGGCGCCGTCGGCCAGCACGCCGGCGATGCACAGCGGGACCGCCCCGGCCACCGCCGAGACGCCGCCGGCCACCAGGAGCTTGGCCAGGATGATGTCGCGGCGGGGCAGCGGCTTGGTGAGAATGTGGATGATCGTGCCGTCGTCGACCTCGGAGCCGAGCACCCCGGTGCCGACGATCAGGGCGGTGACCGGCAGGACGACCACGAGCCCGAGCCCGACCACGACGGCCTGGCCCCACTGGTTGGGGTCGACGTCGTACGCCCGGCAGATCAGCGCGAGCCCGACCAGCAGCAGCGGCAGCGGAAGCAGCAGGAGCACCCGGCGCCGGCCGAACAGGCCGCGGGCGGTGATGTAGGCGACCGTGGACATCATGCCTCCAGCAGGTAGGAGAAGACGCTCTCCAGCGACTCGTCGGACGGCAGCAGGCGCCGCAGCCGGATGCCCTCGCCGAGGGCGATGCGCGGCAGCGCGCGGGTGAAGCTGCCGTAGTCGGAGGCGCGCACGGTCAGGCCGCCGGCCTCGATCTCGACGCCGCTCACCGATTTCTCCCCGATCAGGGCGACGGCCAGCTTGCGGTCGTCGGAGCTCTGCACCGCGAAGACGTGCGGGCGGTTGGTCATCAGCCGGCGGATGCGGCGGTAGTCGCCGGAGGCCGCCAGGCGCCCGGCCACGATCACCTGGACCAGGCCGGAAAGCTGCTCGACCTCCTCCAGGATGTGCGAGCTGAACAGGATGGTGTGGCCGGCGTCGCCGAGCCGGTGCAGCAGGTCCATCATGTGCATCCGCTGCCGCGGGTCCATCCCGTTGAACGGCTCGTCGAGCAGCAGCACCTGCGGCTCGTGCACGAGCGCGCCCGCGACCCGGGTGCGCTGGCGCATGCCCTTGGAGAAGGTCTCGATGCGACGATCCTGGGCGTCGGTCATCTCGACCATCTCCAGGGCGCGGGTCGCGGCGGCCCGGGGGTCAGGCAGCTTCTGCATCTTGGCGCAGGCCTCGACGAACTGGCGGGCGGTGAGGAAGCCGTGCACCGCCTCGCGCTCGGCGACCAGGCCGAGGGCGCGGTAGATGCCGGGGTTGCGCCAGGTCGGCGAGCCGTCGATGGTCACCGTGCCGCGCGACGGGGCGAGGAAGCCGGCCATCATGTGCAGCACCGTGGTCTTGCCGGCGCCGTTCGGGCCGAGCAGGCCGGTCACCCCGGGCTGCAGGGTCATGCTGATGTCGTTGACCGCCACTACGTTGCCGTACCAGCGGGAGACGTTCTGAAGTTCCACGGTGCTCATAGCGAGGCCACCTTCCGGTAGCGGGCCAGCAACAGCAGCAGGCAGGCGGCGATCAGGCAGACCGCCTCGATCGCGTAGACCGGGCCGAGGTCGCCGATGTCGAGGCCGATGTCGGTGCGGTCGCGCAGCCAGATCTCGACCCCGCTGATCAGCGTGATCGGGCTGGCCAGCCCGGAGAGGTGGTGCGCGGTCTGGGACGGCAGCAGGTTGAGCACGCCGACCACCGGCGTCGTCATCAGGAACAGCGCGACGATGCCGCCGGCCGCGAACGCGCGCTTGCCGGTGAGCGAGGCGACCAGCAGGCTGATGCTCGCGAACAGCAGCGCCCAGAGCAGGCTGTAGCCCCAGCCGGGGATCAGCAGCCCGAGCTCGTGCCACACTCCCTTCATCCCGGTCTTGGTGGTGAACGCGCCGGTCAGGAACATGACGAACTGGGGCACGCCGAGCAGCAGCCAGATGCCGGTGACCAGCGCCGCCACCTTGGCGGTCGCGTAGTCGGCGGCGCGCAGCGGCCGGCTGAAGTAGAGCGGGAGCACGCCGGAGCGGATGTCGCGGGAGACCAGCTCGGGCGCCGCGATCGCGGCGAAGAAGATCACCAGCAGGCTCATCCGGTCGGCGATCGCGAAGTAGTCGAACAGCCACGTGCCGGTCTGCGAGCGGACGCCCGCGTTGATCACCGCGACGAGCAGGATGATGCCGGCCACGCCCCACGGGAAGATCTTGGATTTGGCGCTGCGGCCGAGCCCGAACACGGTGCGCAGCCCGTGCGTGTAGAGCGCGCCCAGGGCGGCGCCCCGGCCCAGGCGGGGACCTTGATACCGCTGGTATCCGATGTCATGGATGACGCCGGCCTCAGACATCGGCGGTCTCCTTCGTGGTGAAGAGCTCGGCGACGCGGTGACGGCGCTGGTCGAGCCGGTGCAGGGGAAGGTCGAGCTGGGCGACCGCCTGCAGGATGCGGTCGTACGCGGCGTCGGACTCGAGCGGCACCAGCAGCGCCCGGCCCTCGGGGGTCACCGGGAGGCCGAGGTCGCGCAGCGCCGCGGCCAGCTCGTCGGTGCCCTCGCTGACCTCGACGGCGAGCACGTCGGACGCCGCGGTCATCGACGAGATGCGGTCGGCGCGCAGCAGGTGGCCGCCCTCGATCGCGATCAGCGAGTCGCAGATGCGCTCGACCTCGCCGAGCAGGTGCGAGCAGACCACCACCGAGATGCCGAACTCGTTGCCGATGCGGTGGACCAGCGTCAGCATGGCGTCCCGGCCGGCCGGGTCGAGGCCGTTGGTCGGTTCGTCGAGCAGCAGCAGGTCGGGGTCGTGCACGAGCGCCTGGGCCAGCTTGACCCGCTGCTTCATGCCGGTCGAGTAGCCGCCGATCTGGCGGTACCGTTCCTCGTAGAGGCCGACGTGCCGCAGCGCCTCGGAGGCCCGCTCGCGCGCCGCGACCTTGGGCAGCCCGCTGAGCCGGCCCACGTGGGTGACGAACTCCGACGCCGAGACGTCGGGCGGCAGGCAGTCGTTCTCGGGCATGTAGCCGACCCGGGTCCGCACCTTGTCGGTCTCGGTCACCGGGTCGAGGCCGAACACCCGCACGTCACCCGAGCTGGGCGCGAGAAGCCCCAGCATGATCTTGATAAAGGTGCTCTTGCCGGCGCCGTTGGCGCCGACGAGCCCGATGACGCCCGCGTCGACCTCGACGGTGAGGTCGGCGAGCGCCGTCACCCCGCCGCCGTAGGTCTTGGTCAGCGCCTGAGTCGCGATGATGGTCACGGGCTCAGCCTAGGAACCGAGCGCACCCCGGCGGATCCGGAGGATCCCTGAGGACCCTCTCGGGGTCTCTCAGCTTCCTCTCAGTTTCCCAGAGGGTGCGGCCCGGCCCCCGTACGCGAAAAATCAGCCGGTGTTGCGCATGCCGGCGGCGATGCCGTTCACCGAGGTCAGCAGCGCCCGCTCCAGCGCCGTCGAATCCGACGGCGCCCGCCGCGCGCCCGGCGCGGTGGCCGGCTGCCGATCCGCCGCGCCCAGCTCGCGATACTGCCGCAGCAGGGCCACCTGCAGGTGGTGCAGCGGCAGCAGGTAGGTGTCCCGCACGCCCAGGGTCCGCTTGAGCTCCGGCTGCGACGCCAGCAGGTCGTCCCCGCCGGTGATCGCCAGCACCTCGCGGACGGTCCGGTCGTACTCCGCCATGATCTGCTCGAAGATCGGGTGCAGCTCGGCCGGCACCAGCGTCTCCACGTAGCGCCGGGCGATCCCGAGGTCGGTCTTGGTCAGCATCATCTCGACGTTGGAGAGGAACGTCTGGAAGAACTGCCAGTCCGCGTACATCTCCTTGAGCACCTCGCCCTTGCCGGCCGCCCGGGCCGCGGCCAGGCCGGAGCCCACGCCGAACCAGCCGGGCACGATCTGCCTGGTCTGGGTCCAGCCGAAGACCCACGGGATGGCCCGCAGCCCGCCCAGCCCGGCGTCGGTGTTGGGCCGCTTGGCCGGCCGGGAGCCGATGTTCAGCGCGCCGAGCAGCTCGGTCGGGGTGGCCGCCCAGAAGTAGGCCGGCAGGTCCGGGTTCTCCACCAGCGACCGGTACGCCGCGAACGCCGCGTCCGACGCGGTGTCCATGGTCGCGTCCCAGCGCTCGAGCCGCTGTCGGTCGACCGACGGCGAGGTGTGCAGCAGCGTCGCCTGCAGCACGGCCGCCACCGTCAGCTCCAGGTTCTCCCGGGCCAGCGCCGGCAGCGTGTACTTGTCGGAGATGACCTCGCCCTGCTCGGTCACCTTGATCGCGCCGTCCAGCGTGCCGTACGGCTGGGCCAGGATCGCCTCGTGGGTCGGGCCGCCGCCCCGGCCGACGGTGCCGCCCCGGCCGTGGAAGAGCCGCAGGCGTACGCCGTGCCGCGCCGCCACGTCACGCAGCTTGCGCTGGGCCTTGTGGATGCCCCACTGGCTGGTGGTGATACCCCCCTCCTTGTTGGAGTCGGAGTAGCCCAGCATGACCTCCTGCACGTCGCCGCGGGCCCGCACGATCTCGCGGTAGGCCGGCAGCGACAGCATCTCGTCCAGCAGCTCGCCGCCCGCGTCCAGCTCGGTGGGGGTCTCCAGCAGCGGCACGATGTTGACCCGGGCGCGCCCGGTGTGGATGTCGATCAGGCCGGCCTCGCGGGCCAGCACGGCCGCCGCGAGCACGTCGTCGACACCCAGGGTCATCGAGATGATGTACGTCTCGACGACGTCCATCCCGAACCGCTCCTGCACCTGGCGGATCGTGTTGAAGACGTCGAACGTCTTGCGGGCCGAGTCGGTGAGCGGGGTGTCGGCGGCGGACAGCGGCCGGCGGCCACCGAGCTCGGCGGCCAGCAGCTTGGTGCGCTCGGTCCGGTCCAGCGCCGCGTAGTCGTCGACCTCGCCGACCTGCGCGTACATCTGCTGGAGCACCTCGTGGTGCTTCTCGGCGTGCTCGCGGACGTCGAGGGTGGCCAGCTGCAGGCCGAAGGCGGAGACCGTACGGATCGCGCTGGCCACCACGCCGACCGCGGTGAGCTGGCCGGAGTTGCGGGCCAGCGAGGCGCGCATCAGCTCGAGGTCGCTGATCAGCTCGTCGTTGCCGAGGTAGTCGCGGCCCGGCACGTGCGGGGTGTTGCGGCGCAGCCGCTCGCGGGTGTTCGCCAGCTTCGCCTTGATCGCCCGCACCTTCAGCCGGTACGGCTCCTCGGCGTTGGTCTTGCGGAACCGGGGCGCGACCTCGGGCAGGTTGTCCAGGTCCCGGGCGAGCGAGGCGGACAGGTCGAGGGAGACGCCGCGCAGCCGCCGGGAGACCGACAGCTCGTCGATCAGCTTGTCCATCGCCTGCTCGGTGGCCTGGATGCCCTGCTCGTGCTGGATCATCAGGACGTCGCGGGTGACCGCCGGGGTGACGAACGGGTTGCCGTCCCGGTCGCCGCCGATCCACGAGCCGAAGGTCAGCGGGCGGGCCGTCGGCGCGGTCTCGACGCCCAGGTTGCGAAGCGTCTCGGCCAGGTCGGTGAGCACCTGAGGGGCGGCCTCGGCGTACAGGTCGCGCAGGTAGTAGACGGCGTTGCGGGCCTCGTCGGTCGGCTCGGGCCGGTCCAGGCGCAGCTCGTCGGTCTGCCAGAGCAGGTCGATCAGCTCGGCGAAGCGCCGGTTCGACGCGGTCGTGTCCGAGGCGCCGTAGAGCACCTGGGCGGCGGCCTCGTGGTCGAGCTCGTCGGCGACCTGGCGCAGCTTGGACAGGATCGAGCGGCGGGAGGCCTCGGTCGGGTGCGCGGTGAAGACCGGGCGCACCGCGAGCCGGCGGGCCGCCGCGGCGATCTCGTCGGCCGGCACGCCGCGCTCGGCGATCCGCTTGGCGGCCTGGTCGAGCCAGCCGCCGTCGCGGGCCCGGCGCCGGCGCAGGTCGCGGGCGCGATGCACCTGCTCGGTGATGTTGGCCAGCTGGAAGTACGTGGAGAACGCGCGCGCCAGCTTGGTGCCGGTGGTGACGTCCATGGCGGCCAGCCGCTCGGCGGCGGCCGCCGCGTCCTGCCGCACCAGGGCCCGCACCTCCTCGACCAGGTCGAGCAGGGGACGGCCCTCCTGCCGGGCCAGGGTCTGGCCGAGCAGCGTGCCGATGCGCCGGATGTCGGCGCGTAGCGCCGCGTCGGGGCCGTCGGGGTCGAGGTGGCCGTGCTGGTCGGTCATCGGGGGCGCTCCTTTAACCTTTCGGTGTTCCAGGACGGCGCTGTCCCGACTCCGCCGATCGTATCGGCGCGGCTCATGGACCGGGTGGATTGAGGCAAGTCTCACCTTCCACCGCGGAATGCCTCAGGCGGACACCGGGACCGCCGGGCGCAGGACCGAGGCGCGCGGGCGCGGCGCGGCGCCGCCGAGCAGCAGCCGGGCCGGGGTCTCCGACGGCTTGACCTTGCGGACGAAGGCGTGCCGGGCGGCCGCGAAACCGGACCGGTCGGCGTACATGTCGCGGCTCATCTCGGCCAGTTCGCGGGCCTCGTACACCTCCAGCGGCACCCGTTCGGCGGCCAGCCGCCGGGCCTTGGCCTGGCGCCGGTTGCGCGCCGTCCGCACGTTGCTCTCGCGGTCGGCCAGGGCCGCGAGCCATTCCGCGTACGCGTCGGGGTGGCGCGGCCCGACCTCGTCGACCAGGCCGATCGATCGCGCCCGGGCCGCGCTCACCGGGAGCTTCTCGTCGATCAGCTGCTGCGCCCGATTGGCGCCGACCCGGCGGGGGAGCGTGAACGTGTGCAGCTCCGAGCCGTACAGCCCCATGTCGTAGTAGGGGTTGAGGACGATCCCGTCGCGGGCGGCCACGATGTCGGCGCCGAGGCCGAGCATCACGCCGCCGGCGCCGGCGCTGCCCGCGTACCCGGCGATCACCACCTGCCGGGCGCACCGGATGATCTCGCGGCACACCTCGTTGATCGCCCGGATGCTCGCCCAGGCCGCGCTGGCCGGGTCGGGCGCGGCCTCGATGACGTTGAGGTGGATGCCGTTGCTGAACGCGTCGGTCCCGCCCCGCAGCACCAGCACCTCGGTGTCCTGGCCGGCCGCGTGACGCAACGCGGCCAGCAGCCGGCGCGAGTGGCCGGGCGCCATCGCGCCGTTGTAGAAGTCGAAGGTGAGCCAGCCCACCGCGCCGTTGCGCCGATAGCGGATCTGCCGGTAGGAGCCGGGATGCTCGGGCTCGCTGCCGGGCGGCAGCGGCGAGTGCGGCACGCCGCGCAGCCGGGTGCCGAGCAGCGTGGTGGCGGGCAGCTTGATGCCGGCACGGCCGTGGGTGGAATCAGCCGGGCGCAGGTGACCGAGCCAGATGCTGCCGTCGCCGGTGCCGACCAGCACCGCGCCCTGCCGGCGGCTGAGCAGCTGACCGGGCCGGCCGGCGCGGGGCAGGCCGGGCAGGGCGTCGTACGCGAAAACCGGCAGCCCACCCACCTCGGTCCGCACTCCCGGGGCGCCGTCGGCGGCCCGGATCTTCCGCAGGATGTGCTCGGTCGGGTCGCCCCAGTCGAAGGCGCGGTCGGCCTGCCGCATCAGCGCGCGCGGCGGCGCGGCGGGCGGCTCGGCCGGAGCGAAGCCGAGGTCCTGCGCCTTGCCGACCACCTCGGCGATGCACTCCATGGCGGCGTCCGCGACCGGGCCGTTGTACAGCGACGACTTGCGCGGGGGAGCGGCCGGCAGCGCGAACGTGCGGCTGGCCCAGATCGGTCCGGCGTCCATCTCCTCGACGGCCTGCAGCGCGGTGACGCCCCAGCTGCGGGCGCCGTCGGCGATCGCCCAGTCCAGCGAGGACGGCCCGCGGTCGCCGGGCGGGCCGGGGTGGATGATCACCGTGCGCCAGTGCTGCCAGACGGCCTGCGGCACCCGGTCCTTGAGGAACGGGCAGACGATCAGCTCGGGGTCGGCCGCCGTGACGCCCTCGATCATGTCTCGCTCGCCGGTCGCCAGCAGCACGCCGACGTCGTGCCCGGCCTCACGCAGGGCGCACCACGCCCGCTGGGTCAATCCGTTGAACGCCGTAACCAGCAGCAGGATCCGCACGTTGTCCCTCCCTGGGAGCCGCACCGACAACGAACCGGGAGTTTTCTCCGGTTATCGGCAGCCATGTCGGACATGTTGTGCGGCCGGTGAATGTCGGAGGGCCGGACTAGACTTCGTCGCATACCCCCGCCCGTCTGGGCGCTTGGGGTTATTCGACGTGTTCGGATGTGGGTGTAATGCAACTCTCGGGCCTGATTCCCGCCGCCCTTCGCGACCGGGGGCTCGCGCGTGCGCGCGACCTCGCTCGCAAAGGCTTTGTCGACTCGGACTCCCTCGATCTGACCGCGCCGGCCGCGCTGCGCCCCTTCGTGGTGGCCGCCGTCGCCGGCGGCAGTGACCTCGGCGGCGCGGCCCGGCCGGTGCTCGCGGTCACCGCCACCAGCCGCGAGGCCGACGACCTGGCCGACGCGCTGGGCTGCCTGATCGACTCCTCGCGGGTGGCGGTCTTCCCGTCGTGGGAGACGCTGCCGCACGAGCGGCTCTCCCCGCGCTCCGACACGGTGGGCCGGCGGCTGGCGGTGCTGCGGCGCCTCGCCCATCCCGAGGGCCCGCCGATCCAGGTGGTCGTGGCGCCGGTGCGCAGCGTGCTGCAGCCGCAGCTCAAGGGCCTGGGCGATCTCGAGCCGGTGGAGCTGGTCACCGGCGGCTCGGCCGAGCTCGAGCAGGTGGCGCGCCGGCTCACCGACATGGCCTACGCGCGGGTCGACCTGGTCACCAAGCGCGGCGAGTTCGCGGTGCGCGGCGGCATCCTCGACGTCTTCCCGCCGACCGACGAGCACCCGTCCCGGGTGGAGTTCTGGGGCGACGAGGTCGAGGAGATCCGCACCTTCGCCGTGGCCGACCAGCGCACCATCGACCCGGTCACCCGGCTCTGGGCGCCGCCGTGCCGCGAGCTGCTGCTGACGCCCGACGTGCGGGCGCGGGCCGCGGCGCTGAGCCAGGCCCACCCCGAGATCGCCGAGATCCTCGACAAGCTGGCCGAGGGCATCCCGGTCGAGGGGATGGAGTCGCTGGCCCCGGCGCTGCTGCACGGCACCGACAGCATGGAGCTGCTGCTCGACTGCATGCCGGCCGGCACGCACGTGCTGCTCTGCGACCCCGAGCGCATCCGCACCCGGGCGCACGACCTGACCCGTACCTCGGATGAGTTCCTCGAGGCCTCCTGGGCCGCCGCGGCCGTCGGCGGCCAGGCGCCGATCGACGTCGGGGCCGCCGCTTTCAAAACCCTTGCTGACGTACGCGCCCACGCCGCGACCCTGTCGCAGCCGTGGTGGACGGTTTCCCCCTTCGGCCTGGCTTCGTCGGACTCCGTCCCCGCCTCCGATGATCAGCCTTGGCTCGAGGCGCCTGCCGTCACCGACGTCTCGCCCGATCTCGGGGATGCCATTGCGCTCGCCGCGCAGCCGGTCGCCCTCTATCACGGCGACACCGCTCGGCTGGTCTCCGACATTTCCGAATGGTCGGGCAACGGGTGGGCGATCGCGCTGGTCTTCGAGGGGCACGGCACGGCCGAGCGCGCCACCGAGGTGCTGCGCGACTCCGGCCTCGGCGTGACCCCGGTCGAGTCGATCCCGGCCGCCATCGAGCCCGGCCAGCTGCTGGTCACCTGCGGCGGGCTCAACCACGGCTTCGTCGACGCGGCCTCGCAGCTGGCGGTCATCACCGGCAACGACATCAGCGGCGGCCGCGGCGCGTCCACCAAGGACATGCGCAAGCTGCCGTCCCGCCGGCGCAACATGATCGACCCGCTCGAGCTCAAGCCCGGCGACTTCGTCGTGCACGAGCAGCACGGCATCGGCAAGTACGTCGAGCTCGTGCAGCGCACGGTCAACGGAGCCGACCGCGAATACCTGGTGATCGAGTACGCGCCGTCCAAGCGCGGCCAGCCCGGCGACCGGCTGTACGTGCCGACCGACCAGCTCGACCAGCTGTCCCGGTACGTCGGTGGCGAGCAGCCCTCGCTGCACAAGATGGGCGGCTCCGACTGGCAGAAGAGCAAGGCGCGCGCCCGCAAGGCCGTACGCGAAATCGCCGCGCAGCTCATCCAGCTGTATGCGGCCCGCCAGGCCTCCAAGGGTTACGCCTTCGGCCACGACACGCCCTGGCAGCGCGAGCTGGAGGACGCGTTCCCGTACACCGAGACCCCCGACCAGCTGGCCGCGATCAGCGAGGTCAAGCACGACATGGAGCTCGCCGTCCCGATGGATCGGCTGATCTGCGGCGATGTCGGCTACGGCAAGACCGAGATCGCCGTACGGGCCGCCTTCAAGGCCGTGCAGGACGGCAAGCAGGTCGCCGTGCTGGTGCCCACGACGCTGCTCGCCCAGCAGCACTTCAACACGTTCACCGACCGGATGGGCCAGTTCCCGGTCACCATCAAGCAGCTGTCCCGCTTCCAGACCCCGAGCGAGGCCAGGCTGACCCTCGAGCAGGCCGCCGACGGCACCGCCGACATCGTCATCGGCACCCACCGCCTGCTGGCCAACTCGACCAGGTTCAAAAACCTGGGCCTGATCATCGTCGACGAGGAGCAGCGCTTCGGCGTCGAGCACAAGGAGCAGCTCAAGGCGCTGCGCGCGTCGGTCGACGTGCTCACCATGTCGGCCACCCCGATCCCGCGCACGCTCGAGATGGCGATCACCGGCATCCGCGAGATGTCCACCATCGCCACCCCGCCCGAGGAGCGCCACCCGGTGCTCACCTTCGTCGGAGCGCAGGACGACAAGCAGGTGGCCGCGGCCATCCACCGCGAGCTGCTCCGCGACGGCCAGGTCTTCTACCTGCACAACCGGGTCGAGTCGATCGACCGGGCGGCCCGCAAGCTGCGCGAGCTGGTTCCGGAGGCCCGGGTCGCGGTGGCGCACGGCCAGATGGGCGAGGACCAGCTCGAAAAGGTGATGGTCGGCTTCTGGGAGAAGGAGTACGACGTCCTGGTCTGCACCACGATCGTCGAGTCCGGCATCGACATCCCGAACGCCAACACCCTCATCGTCGAGCGGGCCGACCTGCTCGGCCTGGCCCAGCTGCACCAGATCCGCGGCCGGGTCGGCCGGGGCCGCGAGCGCGCGTACGCGTACTTCCTCTACCCGAGGGAAAAGCCGCTCACCGAGCACGCCCACGAGCGGCTGGCCACCATCGCCCAGCACACCGAGCTGGGCGCCGGCATGTACGTGGCGATGAAGGACCTCGAGATCCGCGGCGCCGGCAACCTGCTGGGCGGCGAGCAGTCCGGACACATCGAGGGCGTCGGCTTCGACCTGTACGTCCGGATGGTCGGCGAGGCCGTGCAGGCCTTCAAGGGCGAGCGCCCCGAGGAGGAGCCCGAGGTGAAGATCGACCTCCCGGTCGACGCCCACCTGCCGGTCGACTACATCGCGGTCGAGCGCCTGCGCCTCGAGATGTACCGCAAGCTGGCCGAGGCCCGGGACACCAAGCAGCTCGACGAGGTGGTCGCCGAGATGACCGACCGCTACGGCGAGCCCCCCGCCCAGGTCGCCAACCTCATCGCCGTCGCCCGCTTCCGCCAGCTGGCCCGCGCGTACGGCCTGACCGACGTCTCGATGCAGGGCAAGCACATCCGCTTCTCCCCGTTGCCGTTGCCCGACTCCAAGCAGCTACGTCTGAAGCGCTACCACCCCGACGCGGTCTACAAGCAGGCCACCGACCAGGTGAGCGTCCCCCGGCCGGCCACCCGCCGCCTGGGCGGCGAGCCGCTGCGCGACCAGGCGCTGCTGCAGTGGTGCGTCCAGCTCCTGAAGGACGTCCTTGGCGAGGCGCCGGCCAAGACCCCCGCCTGACAAATCACCCGCCCCGCGGCGAGTGGCTGGTTGCCCTGCGCTGCGCCGCCTTGGGCCGCGCCGCGCTGGGCCGCGCTGGGCTGCGCCGCGCTGGGCTGCGCCGCGCTGGGCTGGGCTGCGCCGCGCTGGGCTGGGCTGCGCTGAGCTGTCGATCTTGATGAGTTGCCGACTGCTCGGTGCGCCAGTTCATCAAGGTTCGGCGGCGCTCGGCGGCGGGCCGCGGGCTGTGATGACTTTCGGCGTCAGGTGCACGGCAAGACATCAAGATCCGCGCGGGCGGTGCCGGCGGTGCCGGCGGTGCCGGCGGTGCCGGCGGTGCCGGCGGTGCCGAGGGGCGGGCGGTGCGGGCGGGCGGTGCCGGCGGTGCGGGCGGTGCGGGCGGCGCGGCGGTGCGGGCGCGCGGGTGTCGGTTGCAGGTGTGCATCGGGGAGTGCGGGGGCGGGCGTCGAGCGGGCAGAATCTCCGGGCCTGATCATCGCTGAACCGGGGAGTGTCTCGTGGGGACCGTGGGTGCGGAGACCACCTGTTATCGCCATCCGCGGCGGGAGACGTTTGTCCGGTGCAGCCGGTGCGATCGGTTTATCTGCTCGGACTGCATGCGCGAGGCGCCGGTCGGGCAGCGCTGCCCGGACTGCGTGAAGGGCGAGAACAAGACCGTCCGGCAGGCTCGCACGATCTTCGGGGCGGTGGTCCGGCACGGCGGAACGGCCTACGTCACGTACACGATCATCGCGCTGAATGTGATCGCGTACGTGGTGGAGCTGGTGCACCCGGCGGTGATCAACCGGTTCGACGTGTTCGGGACCGGGCTGGTCGACGCGGCCGGGCGGTACTACGTCAACGACGGGGTGCCGGCGCCGGGGTATCAGGCGATCGGCGTGCTGCACGGGGAGGTGTGGCGGCTGTTCACCGGGGCCTTCCTGCACCAGCTTCCGGGCGACAGCGGGTTCGGCCTCACGCACATCGTCTTCAACATGATGTGGATCGCCACGCTCGGCGTCTTCCTCGAGCGGCAGCTGGGCTGGTGGCGGTTTCTCGCGCTGTATCTGATCTCGGCGCTCGGCAGCTCGGTGTTCGTCGTGATCATCGATCCGCATCAGGGCGCGATCGGGGCTTCCGGAGCCGGGTTCGGCATGGCCGCGGCGTACTTCGTGATCACCCGGAAACTGCACGAGTATCCGATCGACCGGAACCGGCTGCTGTTCACGTTCGTGATCTGGCTCGTCCTCGCCGCGGGGTTCACGTCCTGGCAGGGCCACCTCGGCGGGTTGCTCACGGGTGCGGTTGTCGCGCTCGGTCTCGCGTACGCGCCTCCTCGGAAACGCGAAATAGCGCAAGCGGTCGTCCTGGCCCTCGTGACGCTGGTGTTGATCGCCGCGATCGCGGCAAAGGCCGCTGGTTGAGCCGACTTCCGGGGGTCGCGGACGGGTGCCGCGGCAGACGTGAGAGAGTCATGCCCATGCAGCGTGCTCGCCGACTCGCATCCGTCGCCGTGGTCGCGTCCTTGGCCGTGGCCGGGCTTTCCGCCTGCCGCTCCGAGCCCTCGGTGGCCGCCTACATCGGCGACACCAAGATCACTGAGGACCGGGTGGACGCCGTCTTCGACGAGGCGCGCGCCGCCGCCGTCCCGGCCCGGGAGGGCGAGGCGCCGGCGCCCGCGGTGACCCGCGGCGATGTGGTCAACGCGCTGGTCAGCGCCGATGTGCTGGGCAAGGTGGTCAAGGCGCGCAACCTGACGCCCCCGGCCGACCTGAACTTCGAGCAGGCCGCCTCCGACCTGCGGCTGCCCGCCACGGCGGAGTACGTCCGGCTGTACGCGACGGCGAAGACGTACGTGTCGCTGCTCCGGCAGGACGCGCCGGCCACCGGCGAGCCCACCGAGGCCGACATGCACCAGGTTTTCGACGTCCTGGTGGCCAACGGCGAGGCCGACGCGAGCCAGTTCGAGCAGTTCAAGGCGCAGCTCCCGGCGCAGAACAAACAGCTTGTCACCAGCGCCGCCGCGGTGCGCAACGAGATCAACGAGGTGACCGGCCCGATGAAGATCCGAGTCAACCCGCGGTACCAGCCGGCATCCATCTCGGTGCTCGAGTTCCAGACGCAGAACGGCGCGGTCCGCCCGCTGGTGACGGCGCCGCTCGGCGCCGACGACACCGTGCCGGTCAGCGCCGTCTCCGGAGGCCGATGACAGCCAGGATCATCCTGCTGGTCACGTCCCCGCGTCTGCCCGCCGGTCTGCTCACCGCCGCGGCGTGGGACGCCCTCCGGGCGTACCCGGTGTTCGCCGCGGCCGAGTCGGAGCAGGCCGCCGTGCTGCGGCAGTCGGGCGTCCCGGTGACCGTGATCGACCCGGATCCTTCGCTCGTCATCGACGCTTTGGGAGATCGCGAGGCCGTCGTCTGGCTCGCCGGGCCGGCCGGCGACCAGGACTTCGCCCGCCAGCTGGGCCTGCGGCTGACCCGTTCGCCGGAGCTGGCCGAGCTGGAGCTGATGTACGGCTCGTGGGACCCGCCCGGCGCGCGCCTGCTCGACGCGGTCGCCGTGCTGGACCGCCTGGTCTCGCCGGGCGGCGACCCGTGGAAGCGGGCGCAGAACCACCGCACGCTCGCGCCGTACCTGCTCGAGGAGGCGTACGAGGCCTACGACGCGATCGAAACCGGCGACCTGGCCGCGCTGCGCGAGGAGCTGGGCGACGTGCTGCTGCAGGTCGTGCTGCATGCCCGGCTGGCCGAGGAGCTGCCGGACGGCGCGGCCTGGGGCATCGACGACGTGGCCGGCGGCCTGGTGGACAAGATGGTGCGCCGCAACCCGCACGTGTTCGCGGGCGCCGAGGTGGCCGACATCGAGGAGATCACCGACAACTGGGAGCGGATCAAGAAGGCCGAGAAGTCCCGCGACTCGGTCCTCGACGGCATCGCGCTGAGCCAGCCCGCGCTGGCGCTGGCGGCCAAGATCCTGCAGCGGGTGGAGCGCGCCGGCCTCGACGTACCGCTGCCGGCCGGCGACGAACTCGGCCCGGCGTTGCTGCGGCTGGTTGCCGAGGCTCGCGCCGCCGGCGCGGACGCCGAGGCGGAGGTACGCCGGGCGGCGCTGGACTACGCGGAACAAGTGCGGAGCACGGAAAGGATCGGGGTGCGGAGCGCCGAACCGAAAATTGTCGGACCGGCCGAGTAGGTTTCACGGCATGCCGGAATTCGTTCCGCTCGCCGAGAGCATCGTCGACGCCATCCTGCGCAGCGATCCAGGTCTCGCCACCTTCACGGGCGACCACCGTTTCGACGACCGCATGCCCGATCTCTCACCGGGCGCGGTCTCCGAGCGCGTGGCCATGCTCCGCGACGCGGCCGACGCGCTGTCCGGCATCGATCCCGAGGCCTTCGGCCCCGAGGATCAGACCGACCACGCGATTCTCTCGGCCATCGTCGAGCGCGGGCTTTTCGAGCTTTCCGACGTACGCGAACATGAGTGGAACCCGCTGCACCACAACCCCGGCCCGCTCCTGCACGCGCTGATCTCCCGCCAGTTCGCCCCGGCCGAGGAGAGGCTGGCCAGCCTGGGCGGCCGGCTCGCCGCGATCCCGGATGCGCTGGCCACGGCCCGGGCGGTGCTGCGCGACGTGCCGCGCATCCACGCCGAGACGGCGGTCGGCCAGTTCGCCGGCACGGCCGCCCTGATCCGCGACGAGGTGCCCGCGCTGCTCGCGCACGAGCCCGGCATGCGCGCCGCGGTCGAGCCGGCCGCGTCGGCGGCGCTGGCCGCGCTCGGCGAGTTCGACGGCTGGCTGCGCGCCCGGCTCGACAGCGGCGAGCCGGGCCGCGACCCGCGCCTGGGCCGCCCGCTGTGGGAGGCGCGGTTGTGGCACACCCTCGACACCGAGCTGCCCGCCGCCGAGGTGCTGTCCCGGGCACGCGAGCGCGTCGACCGGGTCGGCGCCGAGCTGCGCGCCGCCGCGGCCGAGCTGGTCGGCGGCCCCGAGACCGACGAGACGGTCCGCCGCGCCCTCGACACGCTCGCCGCCGACCACCCCGACGACGCCACGATCGTCGGCCTGGCCCGCGCGACGATGGACGAGGCGACCGAGTTCGTCCGCAAGCACGACGTCCTCACGCTGCTCGACGACCCGTGCGTGATCGAGGAGATGCCCGAGTTCGCCCGCGGCGTGGCGATCGCTTATTGCGACCCGCCTGGCCCGCTCGAGACCGCCGACGTGCCCACGTTCTATTGCATCTCGCCGACCCCCGCGGGCTGGTCACCCGAGCGCGTCGAGTCGTTCTACCGCGAATACAACGACCACATGCTCCGCGATCTCACCGTCCACGAGGCGATGCCCGGCCACTTCCTCCAGCTCGCCCACTCCCGGCGCTTCCGGGCCGAGACCCGGGTGCGGGCGCTCGGCTGGTCCGGCCCGTTCGTCGAGGGCTGGGCGGTCTACGCCGAGGAGCTGATGGCCGACCTCGGCTTCGGCGGCCTGCCGGTCCGGCTCCAGCAGCTCAAGATGCAGCTGCGGATGAGCCTCAACGCGATCATCGATCAGCTGGTGCACTGCGAGGAGCTGCCCGAGGCCGAGGCCATGGCCCTGATGACCGGCCCCGGCTTCCAGGAGGAGGGCGAGGCCGCCGGCAAGTGGCGCCGCGCCCTGCTCACCTCGACCCAGCTGAGCACATACTTCGTGGGGTACACCGAGGTGGCCGCGATCGCGGCGGCCCGCCCGTTCGGCGCGACCCCCAAGGCGTGGCACGACAAGATGCTCGCCCACGGGTCACCGCCCCCGCGCCACTTGCGCACGCTCCTGGGCGTCTGAGCGGGCGGCGTCTCAGCGCGGTGCGTCCGTGCGCGGTGCGGCCGTGCGCGGTGCGTCCGTGCGGCCGGCGATGACGTGTGCGGGCCCGGCTATTTCGAGCGCTTGTCGGTGAGCTTTGCCGCGGCCGGCAGCTCGAGCGCGGCGAGATCGGCCGTATCCTCGTACGCCGTCAGCGCCTGATCGAAGCGCTCGCCCGCGATCGTGCCGGTGAAACTGGCCAGAGCGCCCTCATTGGTGACGCACACGCCGAATGCGGACGCTGCGGCCCGGTCGACTCCGGTCAGGTCGAGGCAGGTGGCGTGCCGGCCGGCGATCGTCGTGTCGTGCTGGCCGGCCTCGACCACCTGGTCGAGCGCGGCCGCGTTGAGCATCGCCAGCACCGACTCCGGCGTGATCAGGTTGCTGCCGGTCAGCGGCCCGGCAGCGGGCGGGGCGGGGTCGGTCTCGGTGCAGTTCAGGGCCCGGTCGCAGCGGACCGTCCCGGTCACCGTCTCGAGCAGCCGGCCGCCGGGGTGGAGATAGGCCGTCCGGGTCGGCTTCTGCGCCTGCGTGACGGTGGCCGTCTCGCCGCCGGTCAGCTGGTATTTCGCCGTATAGGTGAGACCAGTCACACGAGCCAGCTGGATCGCCAGCTCGGACACCATGTCGTCGCGGCCGATGCCGGCCGCGTTGGCCGTGTCGAGGTCCGTGCACGCGGTCGCACCCAGCAACAACGTCGCCGCGGCGGCGAAGCTGAGCACGGTGAGGCGCGGACGGGTTCGCACGACTGACACCTTGGCCTACGGGCGCAACCTGCGCAAACGAGTAATGAGCCGGCTACACCGCGCTGAGCCTCACACCGCGCTGCCGCGCTGCCGGGCCAGCAGCTGGTGCCGCATGATGTAGCGGCGGATGACCGTGGCCTGCGCCTCGTCCTGATCGTCGAAGATCGCCACCATCTCCACCGAGAGCGGGCCGCGCACCGGCACCTGCTGCCGCATCGAGCTCACCTTCAGCGCCGTGGCCGGGAACGCCACTTCCTCCTCGTCCAGCAGGATGCGCAGCACCATCTCCTCGCCGCTCGCCAGCTCGATGTCCGTGAAATGCGCCCGCACGGCGCGCTCGCTCATGTCGTGCACCACACCCTCGGCCGGCTCGCGGTCCGGCCGGACCATCACGATCTGCTCCCCGCCACCGCCGCGCACGTACGAGCGGCTCTGCAGCACCGACGGCGACCCGGTGAAGCGGACGTCCACCCGGTTGCCGTCCACCGCGACCACGTAACCCTGCTGCGCGTACCGTCCGCGCGGCGCGGCGGCCCAGCGCAGCTCGACCGTCGAGTTGGCCGGCGGCACCTGGGCGAGCGCGAGGGAGAGAGTGATCACGGCTCCCGAGGCGTGCACGACCCGCACCCCGGGAAGCGTTTCGCCGTACGAGGTCATCTCGATCAACGACCCGTCCGGCGGGAGCATGGAAGCACTCATAGTGCCTGGGTGATCGGCACCCGCGAGGCCTGGTTGAGGCGTCCGGCGGCGGAAGTTCACCGGCCGCGCGTACGCCCGCCGCGCCGCCCCGATACGCTCAGGGCCGTGGTCGGCCGCAGGGTCGCGGTCGAAGACTGAGGGTCGTTCACGACCTACCTTGACCACCGCGTCTGCGCCGGTGCACCACATGGTCTCCGCCGTCGTGAACGATCCGCACAGCAGCCTTAATTCAGAAGGAGCGACACGACAATGGCCACCATCGAAGCAATCGTCGCCCGCGAGATCCTCGACTCCCGGGGCAACCCGACCGTCGAGGTCGAGGTCGGGCTCGACGACGGCACGGTCGGCCGCGCCGCGGTGCCCTCGGGCGCCTCGACCGGCGCTTTCGAGGCGCTCGAGCTGCGCGACGGCGACAAGGGCCGGTACCTCGGCAAGGGCGTGGAGAGCGCCGTCGCCAACGTGGAAGACAAGATCGCCGACGAGCTCGTCGGGTACGAGGCGAGCGAGCAGCGCCTGATCGACCAGAAGATGCTCGACCTGGACGGCACCCCCGACAAGTCCGAGCTGGGTGCGAACGCGATCCTGGGCGTGTCGCTGGCCGTGGCCAAGGCCGCCGCGCTCTCCGCCGAGCTGCCGCTGTTCCGGTACGTGGGTGGCCCGAACGCGGCCGTCCTGCCCGTGCCGATGATGAACATCCTGAACGGTGGCGCGCACGCCGACTCGAACGTCGACGTCCAGGAGTTCATGATCGCCCCGATCGGCGCGCCGACCTTCCGCGAGGCGCTGCGCACCGGCGCCGAGGTCTACCACGCGCTCAAGTCGGTGCTGAAGAAGAAGGGCCTCTCCACCGGCCTGGGCGACGAGGGTGGCTTCGCCCCCAACCTGCCGGCCAACGCCGCCGCGCTCGACCTGATCGCCGAGGCGGTCAAGGCGGCCGGCTTCACCCTCGGCACCGACATCGTGCTGGCCATGGACGTCGCGGCGACCGAGTTCTACAAGGATGGGTCGTACGTGTTCGAGGGCTCGCCCAAGTCGACCGACGAGATGATCACGTACTACGCGAAGCTGGCCGACGAGTACCCGATCGTCTCGATCGAGGACCCCCTGGCCGAGGAGGACTGGGCCGGCTGGAGCGCGATGACCGGCCAGCTCGGTAACAAGATCCAGATCGTCGGCGACGACCTGTTCGTGACCAACCCGACCCGCATCGGCCGGGGCATCGCCGAGGGCGCGGCCAACGCCGTACTCGTCAAGGTCAACCAGATCGGATCGCTCACCGAGACCCTCGACGCCGTCGATCTGGCCCATCGGGCCGGGTTCAAGACGATGATGTCGCACCGCTCGGGTGAGACCGAGGACACCACGATCGCCGACCTCGCGGTCGCGGTCGGCAGCGGCCAGATCAAGACCGGCGCCCCGGCCCGGTCCGACCGGGTCGCCAAGTACAACCAGCTCCTGCGCATCGAGGAGCAGCTGGAGGGCGCGGCCCGGTACGCCGGTGCGGGCGCATTCCCGCGTTACCGGGTCGGCTGAGGCCGGGCCCGACCATCATGGAGTTTGTGGCACTCTCTTACGAGTGCCACCGACCATGAGCGGGGAGCAGGGGTGACGACACAGCGACGCGCGCCGAGCGGACAGGGCCCGTCCCGCCGCCCGGCCTCGTCGCGCGCCCGCACCACCGGCTCCACCCGGGTGCAATCCCGCACCCGGGCACGGCCCGCGCCGACCCGCCGCACGGTCAACGTCGGCACCGGCCCGGCGAAACGCACGGCCGCGCCCCGGCCGCGCGCCCTGACCGGCCGGGCGACCGTCCTGATCGTCGTGTTCGTGGCGCTGGCCCTGGCGTACACGTATCCGCTGCGCGTCTATCTCGCCCAGGAGTCGCAGATCGCCCAGATGGAGGCCGGCCAGGCCGCCCAGAAGAAGGCGATCGCCGACAAGCAGCAGCAGCTGCAGAAGTGGCAGGACCCGGAGTATCTCCGTGCCCAGGCCCGCGAGCGGCTCAACTACGTGCGCCCGGGCGACAAGACCCTGGTGCTGCTGCCCGGGTCCGGCGCGGCTGCGAGCACCACCGGAAACCAGCCGGCGGCCGCCCCCGACCGCTGGTACGACACGCTGTGGAACAGCGTGCGAGCCGCCGACGCGGAGCAACCGAACTGACTATGGAACCACCCTCCGAAGCCGACCTGCGGATCGTGGCGGCCCAACTCGGCCGTGCGCCGCGGGCGACCCGCTCGATCGCCCACCGCTGCCCGTGCGGCAACCCCGACGTGGTCGAGACCGCGCCGCGCCTGCCCGACGGGACCCCGTTCCCCACCCTCTTCTACCTGACGTGTCCGCACGCGACGGCGGCGTGCAGCCGGCTGGAGTCGGCCGGCGTGATGCGCGACATGCAGGAGCGGTTGTCCACCGACCCCGAGCTGGCCGAGCGGTACGCCAAGGCGGCCGAGGACTACCTGGCCCGGCGCAAGGCGATCGAGGACGTGCCGGAGATCTCGCACGTGGCCGCGGGCGGCATGCCCGGCCGGGTGAAGTGCCTGCACGTCCACCTCGGGCACGCGCTGGCGGCCGGCCGCGGCGTGAATCCCTTCGGCGACGAGGTGCGCGACGCGGTCGAGCCGTGGTGGGCCGAGGGGCCGTGCGTCCGGCTGTCCGGCCAAGAGGACAAGTAGTGGAGATCCGGCAGGCGCGGACCAAGGACATCAAGGCCATCCGGGCGCTCGTCGACGCGTACACGGCCGACCGCCGCCTGCTCAGCAAGGCCACGGTCACGCTTTACGAGTCGGTGCAGGAGTTCTGGGTCGCCGTCGACGAGCAGGACCGCGTGCTCGGGTGCGGCGCCCTGCACGTGATGTGGGAGGACCTCGCGGAGATCCGTACCGTTGCGGTCGATCCGGCCTGCCGCGGCCGCAAGATCGGGCACAAGCTGGTGTCCCGCCTCCTCGATGTGGCCCGTGAGCTGGGCGTCGCCCGGGTCTTCTGCCTGACCTTCGAGACCCGGTTCTTCGGCTCGTTCGGCTTCACCGAGATCGACGGCGCGCCCGTGCCGCACGCCGTCTACGAGCAACTGCTGCGATCGTACGACGAGGGCGTCGCCGAATTCCTCGACCTGGAACGGGTCAAGCCCAACACCCTGGGGAACACGAGAATGCTGCTGCACCTATGAGAGTCGCGGCGATCGACTGCGGGACCAACTCGATCCGTCTGCTGATCGCGGATGTGGTGGACGGCCGGGTCATCGACGTGTCCCGGCGGATGGAGATCGTCCGGCTCGGCGAGGGCGTCGACCGCACCGGCCGGCTGTCCGACGCGGCGCTGGCGCGCACGCGAAAGGCCCTGATCGGGTACGCCGCCGAGATCGCCGAACTGGGCATCACGCGGGTGCGGATGTGCGCGACGTCGGCCTCGCGGGACGCGTCGAACGCCGCCGACTTCCGCGCGATGGTCCGCGGCGTCCTCGGCGTCGACCCCGAGGTGATCACCGGGGACGAGGAGGCGCGGCTGTCGTTCGCCGGCGCGGTCGCGGGCCTGCCGGCCGAGCCGCCGTATCTGATCTTCGACATCGGCGGCGGGTCGACCGAGTTCGTGACCGGCAGCGCGGGCGTCGAGCACGCGATCTCGATGGACGTCGGCTGCGTGCGGATGACCGAGCGGCACCTGCACGACGACCCGCCGACGCCGGCGCAGATCGAGGCGGCGACGCGGGACATCACGACGGCGGTGGAGACGGCGCTGGCGGCCGTGCCCGGCCGCTCCGCGCGAACGGTGGTCGGGCTGGCCGGGACGGTCACGACCGTGACCGCTCTGGCTCTGGGGCTGGACGCGTACGACGCCTCGCGGATCCATCACGCGACGGTGTCCCGGGCGGCGGTGGCGAAGGTGACCGGCGACCTCCTGGCGATGACCAACGCCGAGCGGCGGGCGCTGCCGGTGATGCACCCGGGCCGGGCCGACGTGATCGGCGGCGGCGCGCTCATCCTGTCGATCATCCTGGAGCGCTCCGGGCACGACGTCCTGATCGCCTCCGAGCACGACATCCTCGACGGGATCGCCCTCTCGATCGCCCTCCCGGCCGCCTGAACCGTCGGCGCGCCGGCGCCGGTATTCTTTTCTTGACGGTACTCCGCAGTGCACAGTACCTTGCAACGCGTGGACACGACCCAACTCCTCAAGGGCGTGCTCGACCTGGCGGTGCTGGCCGTCCTGCGCGACGAGGACGGCTATGGATACGACATCCTCCGCCGCCTGCGCGCGGCCGGCCTGCACGAGGTCGGCGACGCCTCGGTCTACGGCACGCTGCGCCGGCTCTTCAACGCCGGCTTCCTCAACACGTACGTGGTGCCCAGCGACGAGGGTCCACATCGGAAGTACTACAGCGTGAACCCGGCCGGCCGCGCCGAGTTGCAGCGCAACGGCAAGATCTGGCAGGGCTTCGCGACCACGATGGACGATCTGCTGCGCGAGCGGGGGGCGGCGTGAACGACGAGATCAGCGCCTATGTCGAGGCGGTCGAGCGAGCGCTGGCCGGCATCGCCAGCACCACCCGCGCCGAGTTGCTGGAAGATCTCCCGGAGCACCTGGCGGAGGTCCAGGCCGAGGGTACGGGCACGCTGCGTGAGCGATTGGGCGCCCCCGAGGCGTACGCGTCGGAATTGCTGGCCTCCGCCGGCCTCGTCGGCGGCTTCCCGGAGCCGCCACCACCCACCCGGCTCGCGGAGCTTCTCGCGCTCCGCGACCAGGTCATGGAGTTCGCCGAGCGGGCCGACGGCAAAATCGGGCCCGTCATCGGGTACGAGAGAGCCAGCCAGTTCCTCGTGCTGTTGCGCCCCGGCTGGTGGGTGCTGCGCGGTTACCTGATCGCGATGGCGCTCGCCTTCCTCCTCTCCGACGGCACCCGCCTCGGCCTGCTCCCGCGGATCGGCAACAACGAGCTGGTCGCCCTCTTCCTGCTGGCCGGCTGCGTGATCGCCTCGATCGTCCTCGGCCGCCGCACGACCACCCTGTCCCGCCTGCCCCGCCTCGCGCTGCGCTCCGGCACCGTCGTGCTGGTCATCTTCGCCCTGGCCGGTTTCGTCAACGCCGACGACCGGGCCCGAGACCCCGGCTACCGCGACGCGAACTACGCCAACTACAACGACTACGACGACCAGAACCCGTACAGCAACGTCAACGACGTCTACGTGTACGACGGACAGGGTCGCCTGGTGCCGAACGCGCGCCTCTACGACCAGGACGGCTCCCCGATCCAGCTGGGCACCAACGTCTGCACCGACCCGACCACGGGGGAGGAGACGCGCTCGCGCAACATCGGGTATCCGTACTGCCCGCAGTTCGCCCCGTTCGCCGGCCAGCCGTCGGCTTCCGCTGCCGGCTCCGGAGCGCCCTCCGCGTCGGCCACATCTCAGCCGGCGCCGACAGTTTCGCCGGGCCGAGGGGCGTCGCCCAGCTTCTCGAACTGACGCTTGTGGGCGACCGCGCAGAATTGTCGGACCCCCCGCTTAGTTTGAGCCCCACCCAGTGCCGGGGCGGGGGATGGACTGTGGGCGCTGCGGAGATCAACAACTGGTGATCGCCGCGGCGGGTTGCGGTCGTCTGTGGCTGGCCATTGCCGTGGAGCGCGTCGTTGGTTGTTGCTTCCGTACCTTCACCAAAGACGCAAATCGCCGGCCGCCGGCGCGATCTTGATGAAGCACGGTTCGATGCGCGCGCTAAGTCATCAGTGCTAGTTGGCCGTCCACGTCTGACAACCGAAATATCCGGACATTTCTGTGTCGGAGCGGCAAGGTTTCCCGCGATGTGGTGCGCTCGTCCAAGGATTCGGGACAGTCCGCCGGGATGCGGGATACCGTCTCGCCATCCGGTGGATGCCGCCACATAGCGGGATCTGGCCGCCAGGCGATCGGCGCTACCGGACGCATCAGCCGTACCCGTCGGCGCCTCCGATGCCCGTCAAGCGCCCGCGATGCCGTCGGCGGCCGCGATGCCCGCGAGCCCGCCCGCCGCTCGCCATGCGTGCCCGCGCCCGGTATGTCCGGCGCGCGTCCGCCATGTGGGCCCGCGCCCGCCATGTGCGCCCGCGCCCGTCATGCGGGCCCGCGCCCGGTATGTCCGGCCCGCGGCCGCCCGCGCCCGCCGTGCCCGGACACTGCCGGCCGTGGCCGGCGGCACCGCAGGCAGTCGCCCGGCCGCGGCGCCACACCCCGCAGCGCTAGCGGCCGTGCTCGCCGGGGACCATGAGGGCCTCGCCGCCGACCGGGCGGTATCCGGCCGCCTGGAATGCCCGGACGCTGCGCGCGTTGCCCGCCGCCTGTTGCGACCACACCGGCAGCCCGCCCGGCACCAGATGCCGGGCGGCCACGGCCAGCGCCGTGCCCAGCCCGCGATGCCGCGTCGCCGGCTCCACCTCGATGGCCGCCTCCCACCGGCCGGCCACCCCACGCCCCAGGACCAGCAGGCCACCGTCGGTCGCCCAGACCCGTACGTCATCGCGGTGCAGCAGCGCCCGCCGCACCCGCGGATGCTCCGGATCGCGGATCTCGGCCAGCTCGACCGGCGGCGGCCCGGCCAGCGGGGGAGCCACGGTCAGCAGATCGATCGTGTCCATCCGCCGGCCCGTCCGCTCCAGGAGGGCGTGGAGAAACCGCGCGTTCATGGCCGCCGCGAGCGGATCGGTGTCCACATCGGCCAGCGCGCTCCTGACCCACGCCGGATCCTCGTCGACGAACACGACGGAGTGCCCGGTGAACGCCACCACGCCCGCATCCCGCCAGCTCGGCTGCGGCACGACGACCGTCTCCCCGTCGTCGACGGGAAATCGTCCCTCGGCCGCCGCATCCAGGATCTCCGCGAGTGTCACGCCCATGCCGACCAGCATCCGTCACGGCTCACCGCGGGGCGACGTGCCGGCGGAACATGTCGCGCACGTCATCCGGATGGTGTGGAGTGCCTACGCGGGCCCTGACCGGCACGTTCACCCTGGACAATTCGCGTCGGGCCGACAGAGTTGATCGCCAAGACTCCGTTGATACGCTTGCTCGGCAGTGCGAGCGAAGTGAGACATCCCAGGTGAAGGGTGGCGAGTTTGACCTACCCGGGTGAGAGGTCCGCGAGGCGGGATGCTGTGCTGCCTTGGTGAGTTTGGGTGAGCTGAGGTCGCGTACCCCCGAAGACGTTGTCAAGCACGCGGCCGGCGCCGCGTCACTTGGCGTGCTGGACGCCCGGGTCGCGGATTGTTTTGCCTGTCCGCGGCTGGTCTCGTGGCGTGAGGAGGTCGCGCGGGTCAAGCGGGCCTCGTTCCGGGAGTGGGACTACTGGGCGCGGCCCGTCCCGGGGTGGGGCAACGCCGATGCCGAGATCGGGATCCTGGGGCTCGCGCCGGCGGCGCACGGCGGCAACCGGACCGGGCGGATCTTCACCGGGGACCGGTCGGGTGACGTGCTGTTCGCGGCGCTGCACCGCGCCGGGCTGGCCAACCAGCCGACCAGCGTGTCGGTGGACGACGGGCTGGAGCTGCGGCACACCCGCATCTTCTCGGCGGTCCGGTGCGCGCCGCCGGACAACAAGCCGACGCCGAAGGAACGCGACACCTGCGCGCCGTGGGTGCATCGGGAGATTGACCTGATTCGTCCGACGCTGCGGGTGGTGGTGGCGCTCGGGGCGTTCGCGTGGGCCGCCTGGTGGCCGGCGATGACCGCCGTTTATGGCACAAAAGCGCCCGTGCCTCGGCCTAAGTTCGGGCACGGTGCGCTGGTGCGCATGCCGGGGGTGCCCGACCTGCTCGGGTGTTTCCACGTCAGCCAGCAGAACACCTTCACCGGACGACTCACCCCCGCGATGCTCGACGACGTGTTCGCCCGTGCGAAGACGCTCGCGGGCCTGGCATGATTCGGCACAGCCGAAGGGATAGCCGCACGACATGGATCTCGCCGCACTGCGCCGCTGGTGGCCATTGGCCGCCGTCCTCGTGCTGCTCTTCGTGACCGCGCTCGCGGCGACCCGGTCGTCGCCGCAGCTCGACCAGATCCATCCGGAGGAGACCCCGTCGCCCCCGCCGCTGCTGCCCGAGGCCCGGCCGAGCGCGGCCGGCGCCGGGCAGCCGCCCGAGGTCGCCCGTTCCCTGCCCGACTGGCTCGGCACCGCGGCGCTCTACCTGCTCCTGGTGGTGGCGCTGGTCGTGGTGGTCGTCGTGGTCTGGGCGATCGTGCGCGACCAGGCCCGCCGTCGCGCCCGCAAGGGCCGGCTCGGCGCCGCCGGCCGCAAGCCGGGCACGCGTACGGCGGACGAGATCGCGGCCGCGCTCGACGCCGGCCTCGAGGAGCTCTCCGACACCGACCGGGATCCCCGCCGGGCGGTCATCGCCTGCTGGGTGCGCCTCGAGCAGGCCGCCGCGGCGGCCGGCACCCCGCGCAGCCCGGGCGACAGCCCCACCGACCTGGTCGGCCGGCTGCTGCGCGAGCAGCGGGTCGACGCGCAGGTGCTCGCCGCCCTGCTCGAGGTCTACCGCGAGGCCCGCTACGCCACCCACACGGTCGACGACCAGATGCGCCGGCAGGCCCGCAGCGCCCTCGAACGGCTGCGCGCCGACCTCGGCGCGGGAGTCTCGGCATGAGCGACGGCGGCCTCGACGACCTCTTCACCTTCGGCGACGAGCCCGTCGACGAGCCGGCCGAGCCGGTCGTCAAGCGGCGCTCCACCGGCCTGTGGATCCTGCGCAACGCGCTGCTGATCGCGGCGGCCACCGCGGTGACCGTGGCCGCGCTGCGCGCCGCGAACACGCACGTCTCGCTGCTGCTGATCATCGCCTTCTTCACCGGGCTGCGGCTGGTGCTGTTCGCGGTCGCCCAGGTGGCGCCGCCCCCGGCGCCGAAGAGGCGATCCGCGGGCGCCGGGAACGGCGGGCACCAGGCCGACTCGCTGCGCGCCACCGTGCGCCGCTGGGAGCGCAGCCTCGGCCGGGCCCACTCCGACCCGGATCTCTATGCGCGTAACGTTTTGCCGGCGCTCGCCGAGCTTTCCGACGAACGGCTGCGGCTGCGGCACGGGATCACCCGGGCCTCGGATCCGCGCCGGGCCCGGGAGCTGCTCGGCGACCCGCTGTGGGCGGCCCTGCACGACCGGGGGCGGCGCACGGCCAAGGCGAGCGAGCTCGAGGCGTACGTGACCGTGTTGGAACGACTGTGAGAAAGGTGTGCCGGTGACCGAGAACGCCCTTCCCCCGTACGAGGTGGGCAGGTTGGCCGGTGCCGTCCTGGATTCGGTCGGCAGCGTCGTGGTGGGCAAGCGCGACTCGCTGGAGCTGGTCCTGGCCGGCATCCTGGCCGGTGGGCACGTGCTGCTCGAGGATCTGCCGGGACTGGGCAAGACGCTGACGGCCCGCTCCTTCGCGCAGTCCCTCGGCCTCGACTTCCGCCGCCTGCAGTTCACCCCCGACCTGCTCCCGGCCGACGTCACCGGGTCCTTCCTGTACGACCAGCGCAAGGGCGATTTCGCCTTCCGCGCCGGTCCGGTCTTCACCAACATGCTGCTGGCCGACGAGATCAACCGGACGCCGCCGAAGACCCAGGCCGCCCTGCTCGAAGCCATGCAGGAGAAGCAGGTGTCGGTCGAGGGTGTCACCTACCGCCTCGACCCGCCGTTCCACGTGCTGGCCACGGCCAACCCGATCGAGTACGAGGGGACGTACCCGCTCCCCGAGGCGCAGCTCGACCGCTTCCTGATCCGCGTGTCGTTCGGCTATCCGACCGCCGAGGAGGAGTGGGACGTGCTGCGCCGGCGCATGTCCCGCCGCCAGGAGGAGGCGTTCCTGCAGCCCGTGGTCGACGCCCGGATGCTGCAGGCCATGCAGGCCGCCCTGGAGTCGATCACCGTGGAGGACTCGATCGGCCGCTACATCGTGGCGCTGACCGCGGCCACCCGCGAGCACGCCTCGGTGCTGGTCGGCTCGTCGCCGCGAGGCTCGCTGGCGCTGCTGCTGCTCGCCCGGGCGCGGGCCGCGATGGCCGGCCGCGACTTCGTGGTGCCCGAGGACGTCAAGGACGTCGCCGTGCCCGCCCTCGCCCATCGCATCACGCTGCGGCCCGAGATGTGGCTGCGCCGCGTCGACCCCGCCTTTGTGGTGCAGGAGGTGCTGACCAACGTGCCGGCGCCGGCGAGCGGCGCGCTCCCGACGTACGCGCGGCATGACTGACCGCCTGACCCTTCGCCACGCGGTTCCGCAGTCGGCGGCGGCCGACAGCGAGTCGTGGTCGGCGCCCGTCTGGGTGCCGACCCGTGCGCTCGGCCGCTCGGTGCTGCTCACCGGCCTCTTCCTGCTGCTCGGCGTGGCGCTGGGCCGGGTCGACCTGGTGCTGCTGGCCGCGCCGTTCGCGATCGGCGCCGCGATCGGCCTGCGCCGGATGCCCCGCTCGGCGCCCGAGCTGGCGATCACCGCCGACGAGGAGCACATCGTCGAGGGCGGCCACGTCGACGCCGCGGTGACCGTGAGCAACCCCGACGTGATCCCGTACGACCTGGTGGTGCTGCGCATCCGCACCTCGCCCTGGCTGAAGCTGGAGCGGGCCGACCGCCCGTTCGCGATCACCGTGCCGCGCGACGGCTGGTACTCGGTGGATCTGGCCGGCGACGCGCTGCGCTGGGGCCGCCAGGACGTCGGTCCCGCGGCCGCGCGCGTCGCCGCCTGCGGTGGGCTGCTGGCCTGCCGTCCGGTCGTGGTCTCCGGTCAGGGCGTCCGGGTGTACCCGAACACGGATCCGTTCAACGCCACCGAGGCGATGCCGGCCGCGGCCGGCCTGGTGGGTAACCATCGGTCGCGGCGTCCCGGCGAGGGTGGAGAGCTTGCGGGCGTACGGCCGTTCGCGCCCGGCGATCGGCTGCGGCGCATCGACTGGCGGGTCTCGCTGCGCACCCGCGATCTGCACGTCGCCTCCACCCTGTCGGACCGCGACGCCGAGGTCCTGCTGCTGCTGGACGTGCTGGGCGAGGTGGGTCTCTCCGGCGGGGTGGCCGGCAGCGCGTCCGTCCTCGACACGACCGTCCGCGCGGCCGCCGCGATCGCCGAGCACTATCTCCAGCGCGGCGACCGCGTGTCCCTGCTGGAGTACGGCGCGACCGCCCGCCGCCTGCGCCCCGCCACCGGAAGACGCCAGTACCTGACCGTGCTCGAATGGCTGCTCGATGTGCGCCCCGACCCGGTCGAGGTCAGCGAGGACGACTACCAGAACGTCTTCGGCATGCACCACGTCTCGTCCGACGCGCTGGTCATGGTCCTGACCCCGCTCGTCGACCCGCGCTCGGCCGACATGCTCGCCCAGCTCACCCAGTCCGGCCGGTACGTGGTCGCGGTCGACACCCTGCCGGCCGGCGCCGCGCCCGCCAACCGCGACCAGTGGACCCCGCTCGCCACCCGGCTGTGGCGGATCGAGCGGGAGAACGTGCTGGGCCGGCTGCGCGAGCACGGCGTGCCGGTGGTGGCCTGGGCCGGCGCCGGCAGCCTCGACCTGGTGCTGCGCGACGTGGCCCGCCTCGCCTCGGCTCCGCGGGGGCACTGATGCTTCTGGACAGGCAGATCGCCGCCGCCCGGTCGGTCGTGTCGCGGGCCACCGCGATCCCGTTCATGGTCCGTTTCGGCATCGCGCTGTGCGGCCTGGTCGCGATGACCGTGGCCTGGCCGCAGGCGCTCGTGGCCAGCGAGTGGTACGTGGCTCTCGTCCTCGTCGCCGTCTATCCCGCGGTGGCGCCGCGCGGCCGGGGCGCGACGTTCGCCGCGCTGGTCGTGGTGGCCGGCTGGATCGCCGACACGGCCGGCTTCGAGTCCCAGATCGCGCTGTGGCGGGTGCTCACCATCGCCACCCTGCTCTACCTCGGACACTCGCTGACCGCGCTGGCCGCCGTCCTCCCGTACGACGCGGTCGTGACGTTGGACATGGTCGGCGGCTGGCTGGCCCGGGCCGGGGCGGTCGTGCTGATCTCCGCGGTACTCACCGTGGTGTCGCTGGGACTCTCCGCCGATCTCGCCGGCGGCGCGTTCGTGCTGGCCACGATCGCCGGTATCGCCTGCGCGGTGGGCGCCACGGTCCTCATAGCACGGCTTTTGCAGAGAGCTTGAAATCTGTTAGAAATATGTGCCTCACGGCACTTGACAAACGGATTTGTGTTACGTCACAGAACGCGGCACCGCGGCCCGTCGCGCGCGACAATATTCAGGTGAATCCGCAGCGCATCGTTGTCGTAGGGGCAGGTCACGTCGGGCTGTACGCGGCCCTGCACCTGTCCAGGAAGCTCAACCGGCGCCGCGCCGAGGTGGTCGTCATCGACCCGCAGCCGCACATGACGTACCAGCCGTTCCTCCCCGAGGCAGCGGCCGGCAACATCAGCCCGCGGCACGCGGTGGTTCCGCTCCGGCGGGAGCTCAAGAAGTGCCGCATCGTGTCCGGCGAGGTCACGAAGATCGAGCACGCGCGCAAGACGGTCACGATCCAGCCGATCGACGGGCCGTCCACCGAGATGACGTACGACCACATCATCGTGGCGCCCGGCTCGGTGTCGCGAACCCTGCCCATCCCCGGCCTGCGGGACCGCGGCATCGGGTTCAAGACCATCGGCGAGGCCATCTACCTGCGCAACCACATTCTGGACCGGCTCGACGTCGCGGCGGTCACCCCCGACCCGGCGGTGCGCAAGGCATCGCTGACCTTCGTGTTCGTCGGCGGCGGCTTCGCCGGCATCGAGGCGCTCGCCGAGATGGAGGACGTAGTCCGCGACGCGCTGAACTACTACCCCGACCTGGACCCGTCCGAGGTCCGGTTCGTGCTCGTCGAGGCCACCAAGCGGATCCTGCCCGAGGTCGGCGCCCAGATGGGCGCGTACGCCGCCCGCGCGCTCGACGCCCGCGGCATCGACCTGCGCCTGGACACCCGCCTCGAGTCGTGCGTCGATGGCGAGATCGTCCTGTCGGATGGCGACCGCTTCCGCGCCGAGACCCTGGTCTGGACGGCCGGCGTCAAGCCCAGCCCGATGCTCGACCGCACCGACCTCCCGCGCGGCCCCCGCGGCCACGTCACCTGCCTGCCGACCCTGCAGGTCCTCTCCCATGGGAAGGTGCTCGACGGAGCGTGGAGCGCCGGCGACTGCGCTCAGGTGCCCGACCTGACCAACCCCGGCGCCTACTGCTCGCCCAGCGCCCAGCACGCCGTCCGCCAGGCTCGCGTCCTGGCCGACAACATCCGCACGGTCATCCTCGGCGGCCTGCCCAAGGAGTACCGCCACAAGTACGTCGGCAGCGTCGCCGGCCTCGGCCTGTACAAGGGTGTCGCCCACGTCTACGGCATCCAGCTCAAGGGCATGCCTGCGTGGTTCATGCACCGCACGTACCACATGAGCCGTATCCCATCGTTCAACCGAAAGGTCCGGGTCGTGGTCGACTGGACCCTCGCCTTCGTGCTGCGGCGCGAGACCATCGCCCTCGGCCAGCTGCACACGCCCCGTGAGGAGTTCACCCACGTAACCCCGCGGGTGGACCTCCCGGAAGAGCGCGAAACGGTGGGCGCGGGGGCCCGCTAGTCGGATTCCACCGCCCGGGCGGCAACCGATACGGTGTTACTCGCCCGCCCGGGTGGTGGAATGGCAGACACGGCCGCCTTAAAAGCGGCTGCCTCAGAGAGGCGTGCGGGTTCGAGACCCGCCCCGGGCACCCCAACACCCTGTCCATGCCCCAGGGCGTGCCGGTCAGCTCCCGCTGATCGCGGCGGCCGGGGCGCGATGCCGGCTGTGCGCAGAGCTCGGGTTCGGCAGGAGCAGTTCCACGTTGCGGTCCGAGAGGTCGCCGCGGCGGGCGTCCGTTCGGTTCGGCACGTCGTTGGCAGCCAGCTCTCGGGACAGCGAGGCCAGCTTGGCCGTCTCGGTCAGCCGGCTGCCCCGGGAGATCGGGCCGCTGTGGTCGATGATCGTGCAGAAGATCGACAGGGTGCCGTCCAGGTTGTTGGCCAGTTCGACGATCCTGGACTGCTGCGGCCAGTCGATGTGCGCTGCTGTGTTGATCTCCCAGAAGCCGCCGCCGATGGCCGCCTCGGACGGGCGGGCGTGCGACGACACCTGGTTGCGGTGGGTATGGCCGTTCACCCAGGCGATCACGTTCGGGTATCGCAGCAGCAGGTCCCGCACCTGCGGGCCGCCGAGCCGGCCGCTGCCGTCGGTCACGTTGGTCATCGTCTCGATGGTGTGATGACTGAAGATCATGACGTACCGGTCCGGGCCGCCGCGGCGGCGGCGCACGATCTCGCCCGACGGGGCCAGCCATTGGCTGCTCGCCGCCCGCAACTGCGCCTCCAGCCAGGCGAACTGCACCGGGTCCATCGACCCCTCGGAACCGCCGCTGCTCGTGACGGTGTCCAGCACGATGCCGCGTACCGGTCCTCGGTCGAACGCGTAGTAGGCCGTGCCGGCGGCCAGGTTCGCGGCGGTGAATCCGTGCCCGACCGGGCCTCCGGTGGTCTTGAAATGCTCGCCGATGGTGGTGGCGCGGTCCACGATCCGCCGTTGGGCATCGGGGGTGACGAATCGCCGGCCGCCTTCGGCCAGCTGCTTCGCCACCGCGGCCGGATCCAGCCGCAGCAGCCCGGCAATGAATTGCACCTGCGTGGAAAGCGGGGCCGCCAGGATCGACGGCGGCAGGCTGGTCAGTTTCACCGGGCCGATCGCGATCTGTCGGAGCAGGTCGTTGCCGGGTACGTTGCCCTGGACCAGGCCGTCGTGGTTGCCGTAGACGGCATACCACGGCAGGTCCAGACCGGCCGCCCGGAACGGCGCGCGGGCCGCATCGAGCAGGCCGGGCACGCGCGGGAACCCGTACGCCGCGGTGGGCACGCCGAACCCGCTCTCCGGATGCCAGAAGGAGGGGTCCGGCGCCACATCGTCCATGACGCCCTCGTACCGTCCGGGGTCCCCGGAATCCGGCCTGATCGGGCCGCCGTCGAGCAGGTCGATGTACCAGCGCAGCTCGTTGAACTGGCAGTTGTCGGTGTTGTCCCCGGTGACCACGGCGAACCGCACCGGCGCGCCGGTCGCCGGGCCGCGGCGCACCCGGCGCAACTGGGCCACCATCGCGTCCGCCACCTGGGCGCTCAGCAATTCCTGTGGACGGTAGGCGCTTTCGAGATCCGACAGGCCCGGGACGGCGCTGTACTGATCGAGATACTCGAACCGGGCCGGCGACTGCACGTCCATCACATGTACGTCGGTGAGCTGCGCGAAGCAGGTCAGCACCCGCCGCCGGCGGCAGGCATGGCGGGGCACGCCGGCCAGGTCCCCGCGAAACAGGAAAGGCTCGCCGGCCGCGGCAGTCAACGGCGCGTAGCCGCCGGCGCCGGCCGCGCCCCGGACGATGGTGCGGGTCAGAGTCGTACTGGCGCCTGAGTTGACGCCTGCGGATGCGGCTCGCTGAGTAAGTGGATCCACAGCTCCGGCAACGGTGAACCCGGCCGCGCCGAGCGCGCCCCTGAGGATCGTGCGCCTGGTAAGTCCCACGCGATGCCCCTCTCAGCCGCCTCGGTGCGGTCCCTCCACAGTTCCGATTGGATTTACCGATCGCAATCGGCCGATTGGTGCCCTCTCCCGTCGGCGACCGCTGGTCGCCGGACGAGGCGGCGGTGACCGGGCCGGACTCCGCGAAAGTGGCGCTGCTGCGGGCGCATCAGGCGCCTGCATGTTGGTAGGCGCCTCTCTGGCCCCGTTGTGGCCGCCACCCACCGAACGTAGCCTCGGAACATCTCCAATTCCGGGATCGACCAGTACCGATTGGCGGGAGGCAGATGATGGGCAAATTCGTCATTCAACCGCACGTGAGGTTGCAGGAGTGGGTGGCCGAAGAGCACGGCTACTTCGGCGACGAGGGCCTCGATTACGAGTTCATGGCCGCCGGGTTCGCGGGCAGTTCGATCACCACGTCCGCGGTGCAGCCGGCGGATGCCGTGCCGGTCGAGCTGCAGCGTGGAGCATTCGAAGACATGGAGAAGGGGCGGGCGTGTGACGTCTCCGCCGCCTGCCACTGGGCGGTGAATGCCGTGGCGGCGGAGGGCGCCGGCAAGATGTGGGGCCACGCGTACTCGGTGTCGCCGGCGGGCATATTCGTGGCGCCGGACTCCGCATACCGGCGTCCGGAGGACCTGGCCGGGGTGTCGGTGGCGGTCGGCTACCACTCCGGTAGCCACTACTCGGCGATCCAAGCCCTGGAACCGTTCCTGGAACCGTCGCAGATCCAGCTCGCGTTCTCGGGACTGCCGAACGACCGGGTCCGGCTGATGATGCGGGGTGAGGTGCCGGCGGCGAACGTGTTCGGCGCCCAGTATTACCTTCTCGAGCAACTTGGTTACCGCAAGCTCCTGGACAGCACGTTCGTCATGGGCTTCCTCATCGCCAACTCGGCCGATCCGGAGGACGTCCGGCGGTATTTCCGGGCCCTGGAGAAGGCCCAGCGGGATATCGATCTGGAGCCGGAGCGGTACAAGCGGTACTGGCTACGCGAGCTGCCCGAAGACCTCGCCGAAGTCGCCGACGTGCGGCGCTTCGGGCCCGGTGAGCGGATCGTCTTCTCGCCGTACACGAAAGAGATGTACGAAGTGACCCAGCGCTGGATGAAGGGCCGAGATCTGATCAATCTGGACCTGGATCCGGACCCGGAAGGCGGCTTCCGTCAGGCGGTGCTCACCCAGTAATCGGCGCACGCCGGGCGGCCGGCGCTAGCCCAGGATTCGACCGTCGCGGTACGCCCGCGGAACGGCGTGCGAACAGGGCCGCGGCAGCGACGTGCCCGGCGATGAATTCGGCGTCGCGGCCCACCCAACCGAGCAGCTGCTGGCAAGGTCGGGCAGTACGACCAGATCGACGTACGCGCGGAGCCCGGGATCACCCCGGACCAGCTGCGCTCCCGGATCGCCGGCGTGCTGCCGGCCGGTCTCGAAGCGGTGACCGGCGCGACGGTCGTCGGCGAGGCCAGCAAGTCGGTCCAGAGCGCACTGGGCATGTTCACCAAGATTTTCCTCGGCTTCGCGGCGGTATCACTGCTGGTCGGCTCCTTCATCATCTGGAACACGTTCTCGGTCCTGGTCGCCCAGCGCGGCCGCGAGCACGCCCTGCTGCGGGCGATCGGCGCCGGGCGCCGGCAGATCCTGGCCAGCGTCCTGACCGAGGCCCTCGTCGTCGGCCTGGTCGCCGCGGCCCTCGGGCTCGGCCTCGGGCTGGCGGTCGCCGCCGGCCTGCGCGGGCTGCTCGGCGCGGTCGGCATGGAGATGCCGAGCACGGCATTGCAGCTGCATCCCCGTACGGTGCTCGCCGCCTTCGCCGTCGGCGTGCTCGTCACGCTGGTCGCCGCCCTCGTGCCGGCCTGGCGCGCCACCCGGATCGCGCCGATCGCGGCGCTGCGCGAGGCGGCCGCCCCGGTCAAGGGCATCGCCCGGGCTCGGGTCGTGGCCGGCGGCCTGTTGCTCGCCGGGGGAGTGGCCGGCCTGGCCCGGGCGATCAGCGCGGACTCCCAGACGGCTGCGGCGGGCCTTGGCACGCTGGCGACCTTCGCGGGCGTGCTGATGCTGGCCCCGGTCGCCGTCCGGCCTCTGGTACGCGTGCTCGGAGCCCCGATCTCCCGCAGCGTCACCGGTGGCATGGGCCGGCTCAACGCTGCCCGGTCCCCGCGCCGCACCGCCTCGACAGCGACCGCGCTCGTCATCGGGCTCGCGCTCGTCGTCGCCGTGACGGTGGTCGCATCGTCGATCAAGGCATCGGTCGGGGACGTGCTCGACCGGGCCAGCAAGGCCGATCTGATCCTCAAGGCCGGCAGCCAGTTCGCGGCCGGCATCCCGGCCGGCGTCGCCGACAAGCTGCGCGCGCTGCCGGAGGCCGGCACGGTATCGGAGATGCGCTGGGGGATGGCGCGGATCGACGGCACGACCGCGCCGGTGGCCGCCATCGACCCGGCCACCGTCGACCGGGTGGCCGACCTCGGCGTCGCCTCCGGCTCGGTCGGCGCGCTCGGGGCCGACGGGATCCTGCTGTCGGCCGACATCGCCAAGGCGAAGGGGCTGCGGGTCGGCTCTCCCCTGACCGTCACGTTCGCTCAGACTGGCGATCACCGGCTCCGGGTGATCGGCACGTTCACCGACACCACGCTCATCGGCACGCCCTACGTGGTCGGCCTGGACACCTACAACGCGAACTTCAGTGACCGGCTCGACATCGCCGTGCTCGTGGCCGCGAAGGACGGCGTCGGCACCGCGCGGATCAAGCAGCTCGCCACGACGGCGCTGGCCGAGTACCCGAACGTCGCGATCTCGGATGCCGGCGATCTGAAAGAGACCCAGCGCAAGAGCGTGGACCAGTTGCTCGGCATGGTCTACGTGATGCTGCTGCTGGCTGTCGTGATCGCGCTTCTGGGCGTGGTCAACACCCTGGCGCTGTCGGTGCTGGAACGCACCCGCGAGCTGGGCCTGCTGCGGGCGGTCGGCATGACCCGCCGACAGGTACGGTCGGCGGTCCGCTGGGAGGCGGTGCTCATCGCCGCGGTCGGCGCCGTCCTCGGACTGGTGCTGGGCCTGGCGTTCGGCGCGGCGTTCTCGCGAGCGCTGGCGTCCCTCGGCATCGTCACGGTCGACGTGCCGATTGCCCAGCCGGTCGTGTGCGCGCTCGTCGCGGCTCTCGCGGGTGTCGTCGCCGCGATCGCCCCGGCGCGCCGGGCCGCGAAGGTCGACATCCTCCGGGCGGTCGTCGCCGAGTAGCCGGTTGCGTCGGTAGCGTCGCCCAACTCGGCGTGCCCACTGGGCGTAGCGGATTGACCGCCGCGGGCAAGTCGGCCGTGGTCATCGCGCCGCACTGCGGGCACCACCGGCTCTTGACCTTGAAACTGATCAACCCCGCGAGGAACCCCACCAGGAGCGCGCACATTGCCGCTATCACCACCATGGGGATTCACCTCCGCGGACGAGGCGGTTCGTGGTTGTCGTCATGGGTGACATCCCCCTCGGGCTTGCGGTCGCCGACGCGTGGTTGTGGGCGATGGTGTTGAAGGGGCGGGCTCGCCAGGTTGCTTGCTCGGGGCTGGCGAGCCCGCCGGTGTCGCTCACCGCCGCAGCCTGGGCGGCGGATACAGCGGTGAGGTGATGGGTTCCATTCATCCGGTGGGTCGAGGTTGCCGCCAGCGGTAGGACGCGGACACTGGCGGTGTCCGCATCTGTCGCCGGCTTGCGGAGCGGAGTGGAGGCGTTGGTGATCGACGACGGGCGGGAATCAGCGCCGACGGCTGTCGACGTCGCCCGCGCGGGTGTCTCATACGACTGGCTGACCAGCATCGGCGGCGCGTTGTACTGGGTGGAGTCGTCTCCGGACGCCGACCGGGACGCGGTGGTGACCTGGTCGGCTGGGTCGGTCGCCGCTCTGCCCGGTGACGATGTGGGCAGCGGCTTACACGCCTACGGGGGGATGCCGTACGCGGTCTTGCCGTCGGGTGAGGTCGTGCGGGTGAACGGGGAATCGGGGCAGCTCATCGGCGCTGGGACGGTGTCTGCCACCGCGCATACCTATGGGGATTTGACCTGGTCCGGATTCGAGCTGCTGGGCGTCCGGGAAGACGCCAACGGGGATGAGCTCGTCGCGGTCGAGATGTCGTCCGGACGGCTCCGGGTTCTGGAGGCGACGGACGGGTTCCTCGCTTCACCAAGAGTGTCCGGGGAACGGCTGGCCTGGGTGCGCTGGGGCCGGAGTGTGATGCCGTGGGATTCCAGCGAGGTCTGGGCGGCCAGCTACCTGCCTGATGGGCAGCCGGTGGGCCTCGTGCGCGTGGCCGGCGGACCGGACGAGTCGGCGTTCCAGCCGCAGTGGGGCGTCGATGGGTGGCTGTATTTCATGTCGGACCGGACCGGGTGGTGGAATCTCTACCGGTGGCGCGACGGGCGGACCGAGCCGGTCGCCCCGGTCGAGGCTGAGTGTGCGACCGCACCGTGGGAGTCCGGCTACGCCAACTACGCGATCCTGCCGGACGGGCGGATCGTGATGACCATCCAGCGAGGCCCGGTGCACGAGCTGGCGGTGGTGTCCTCCGGCGCGGTAGTGCGGCTGCCTGTGCCGTACACGTCGATCAAGCCGTTTCTGGCGGTGGTGGGTGACCGGGTCGCGGTGATCGGGTCCTCGCCGACTCGGATGCAGGAGATCGCGCTGGTCAGCACGGATGGCTCCGGCCGGGTCGAGGTGGTCCGAGCCGGCGCGGATCACCGGTTCGATGACGTGTCGGTGCCGCAACTGATTGAGGTCCAGTCCGGCGGTGCCCAGGTGACGGCAATCCTCTACCCGCCGTCCGGTGATGCCGGTCCTGCGCCGGTGATCGTGCGCCCGCATGCGGGGCCGACCTACCACAGCGATCTTCGGCTGGACGGTGAGGTGCAGTTCTTCACCAGCCGGGGGTTCGCGGTGGTCCATGTCGACTATCGGGGCAGCACCGGCTACGGGCGTGCGTTCCGGAAGGGTCTCGACGGGCAGTGGGGCCGAGTCGACGTGGCGGATTGTCGTGCTGTAGCCGAGCATATGATCGACACCGGCAGAGCGATACCGGGTGCGGTGTTCATCTCCGGGGCCAGCGCGGGCGGCTATACGGCGTTGCGGGCGGTCAGCGAGGACGGGCCGTTCGCGATGGCGGTGGCCCGGTCGGCGATCGTCGATCCGCTGCGGTGGATGACGACGGCGCCGAGGTTCCAGCGGCCGCACGCCGCGATCCTGGCCTCGCCCGATTCGACGGTCCGAGCCGACCAGGTGCGCCGGCCGGTGCTGCTGATCCACGGCGTACGGGATGAGATCGTCGCCATCGGTGACACGATCGAGTTGGCGGAAGGGCTGCGCGGGCGCGGCCTGTTGGCCGGCCTGTTGGCGCTGGAGAACGTCGGGCACTACGTGTCCGGGACCGGGCTGGTGGCGGCGTTGGAGGCGGAGCTTGACGCCTACCGGAGCGTGCTCAAGGACGCCGGCCTACCGGTGCCGGGCTGAACAGCACCGGCAGCCGGAGTCGCGCGTACTCGGTGACCGCCTGTACCTCAGGCTGGTCGAAGTCCGGTTGGAGTTCGGCCAGCATGAGCACGATGCGGTGGGCGGCGCGGAACGACGCGACGGTCGCGGCGTGGTCGATCGCCTGGCGGGCCATCGCGCAGGCGTGTTCGATCTGACGGCTGCGGGCCAGGGAGGTGGCGTGCAGGGCGGTGTCGATGGCCAACCTGCGGACCCGGTGGGGTTCGAGCAGGTCGACGGCTCGAGTGGCCTCGCGTTGGGCGAGTTCGTGCAGACCGAGGTCGAAGAAGCAGTGTGCTTTCTCGTCGGTCAGGTCCGCTTCCCCGAAGTAGCCGATCCAGGCCGGCTCGTCGCCGGGCCGGCTGCGGGCCAGGTCGGCTTCGGCCTGCAACAGGGCGCTGGCGCAGGCGGGTTCGTCGCCGCGCCGGGCGTAGGCGCGAGCCAGCACCGTACGGCAAGCGGCCCGTACCGCCGGGGTGCTGGCGTGTTCTGTGCCGCGTAGCGCGGCGGCGGCAAGCCGGGCGGCTTGATCCGGGTCGCCACAGTGCAGGGCGAGGTGGGCGAGGCTGACCGCGATGAGGTAGCCGCCATAGAGACGATCTGCGGACCTCGTCGCGATATCCAACGCTCGCAGATAGTGCTGTTGGGCGAGTCCGTCGTCGCCGAGGTCGACCGCGTCGTAGCCGGCGAGTTCGAGGCATCCGGTCGCGAGCTGCGGCGCCCGGATGGTCAGGTCGTCGAGATCCGTGAGCACGCCGACGAGGTCGGGGTAGGTGGATCCGGCGCCGTGCCGGTGGTCTGCGCCGCGAAGGTCACGGAGCCGGTCCGCGGTAGACCGGTCATCACCGTCCCGGGCCCGCCGGGCGTCGCGAGTCGTCGACAGCAGCCAGTCCAGCACGGGCCGGTCCGTCGCCTCGGACCGGAACGCGGCCGTCGCGCCGACAGTGTCGCGGGTCAGCCGGAGCACTCGCTCCCGGTGCAGGATCGGCAGGAGCCGGCACAGACCGCCATCGGCGCCCAGGACTCGGTCGCAGGCGTCGACCAAGTCGTCGGTGGGCATCCGCTCCGCCGACTCGATCTTGCGGACCAGATCCTTGTGTACGAACAACGCGGCGCCGAGATCAGCCTGCGACATGCCCCGAGCCAGGCGGAGACGCCGGACTTCGGCCCCGAAGAAATGCAGCACGGACAGGGCCGGCTGCAACTGCTTGGGGGTCTGACCCATCGCCACCACCATCGGACCGAACGGGAAACGTCTATTGTCGATGAAACCGCGGACACGAGACGACGCCGTCACCCGCGATGGGGACAGGCCGGTTGTCCGCATCCACCCCCTGCCCGAAACCCGGACCGGTTGGGTCTGCTCGATGCATGCGTATCGGCTACAGCATGTGGGGTTTCCTCGGCCACGGCATCGTGGACACCCCGGACGGCTCCCGCGCCTTCCGGCGGCCGTTCGTCGACGGGCTCATCGCCGCCGGTCACGCGGTCGTGTTCCTCCAACCCGACCGCGACCTGACCGAGGCCGGGCAGACACCGCGGGGTCGCTACCGCTGGGATCCGGGCTTCCCTGACCTCGACGCGATCGTGTACGAGTGGCGGTGGCCGCTGCCCGGCCGCAACACCACCGACTGCGACGCTGCCGGGCACACCTGTGACCTGCACCGGCAGACCGACCTGTTCGACCACTACACGAAATCCGGCATACCGACGTTGATCTGGGATCTCGACCGGCAACTCCCCGGCGACGACCCTCGGCGGCTGCTGACCAACGTCATGGTCGGCGAGTTCGCCCTCACGCCGACGCCCGGCGCGGTGTCGCTGTCCTGCCCAGTGCCCGATGCGCTGCTGGACACCGCAGACCCGAAACTGCTCGCCAGCCTCTCCCGTCCGCTTCCGCTGGTCTACGTCGGAAACCAGTACGACCGTGACGAGGCATTCGACCGCTACTTCGCCCCCGCCGCGGCATGCCTGCCCCACCAAGTCGCGGGGAAATGGACCCGAACCCAGCGTTGGCCCCACGTGCGGTTCACCGGCCGATGCGGCTTCACGCAGGTCGAGGACCTTCACCGCCGCGCCCTGGCCACCGTGTTGCTGCTGCCTGACCGGTACGCACACGCCGGACACATGACTTCCCGCTGGTTCGAAGCGCTACTCGCCGGCTGCCTTCCCCTGACCCCGGCCGAGATCCGGTTCGCCGATGCCTACGCACCCCGCGACCTGCAAGTCACCACCGGCAAGGACGTGATCGACAAGCTCATTTGGATTCAGTCGATCGCCGGCAGCGCCGAGCACGCCGACCTGATCGCCGGCTGCCTGCCCCTGCTGGAGCCGTTCCGCTGCTCTGCCCAGGTCGCCGCCGCTCTCACGGTCCTGGAAGGACTGTCATGATCACCGGCCCGGTCTTCGGCACCTTCACTGACGCGTACCTCGCCGTCCTGCGCGAGATCCACGACCAACCCCGCCACTTCACGGTCACCAGGGGCAAGACCGCGATCGAAACCCCGAACGTCAGCTTCACCATTGGCGACCCCGTCGCCCGCACCCCGTACCTGGCCGCCCGCCGGGGGAACATCGTCTTCAACCACGCCGAGGCGCTTTGGTACCTGTCCGGCCACGACGACCTCGACATGGTCGCCCACTACGCCCCGAGGCTGCGTGGACTTTCCGAGAACGGCACCACGCTGACCGGCACCGCGTACGGTCCTCGCCTGTTCGCCCGTATCGGCCCAGACGGCCAGTCACAGTTCGACCGGGTCTTGGCGATGTTGGGCGACGACCCGGACACCAAACGCGCCACCATGCTGATCATGCGGCCGGACGAACTGGCCGACCCCGCCAACCCGGATGTCGCCTGCACCCTCGGCCTGCAGTTCATGCTCCGCGCCGGGCGGTTGCACGCCATCGCCTACATGCGGGGCAACGACGCCATGATCGGCCTGTACGGCGACACGTTTGCCTTCACCTTCATCCAGGAATTCGCGGCCCGCCTGCTCGACGTCGAGGTCGGCACCTACGCCCACCACGTCGGGTCCATGCATATAAACACCCTCGACCTCGCCAAGGTCGAACGCATCCTCGCCGAACCGACCCGCCCCGACCTCGGCCACGCGACCATGCCTTCCACCGCCGGCTGGGACGACCTGCAGACCGTCCTGGCCTGGGAAGAAAAGCTCCGGCGTAACCAGACCATCTACACCGCCGATGCGGTCGATCTGGACTCCTACTGGTCGCAGGTCATCGCGCTGTTCGAGGTCCACCGGCAGCTCACCCACCACCCCGACCAGCCCGTCAGCCCGGAAGCGCTCGCCCTGCTCCGGCCAGGCCATCGCTGGCTGGTCGAGCAGCGCTGGCCTGATCGGATGCCCGCCGGAGTGACACCGTGACCGCCGCCATCGACGTCGACTGGACCCGCTGGACCGTCGTACTCCTCAAACCCGACTGCATCGCTCGCAGCCTCGTCGAACCCGTCCTCACCTGGGTCAGCACCGAAGTCACCCTCGTCGACCAGCGCCTGGTTACCCCCACCGAGCAGCAGATCTTCGCCCACTACGACGACCTGCTCACCACCCGACGCGCCCATTTCACCTGGGTCGACGTCCCCGCTGATCTACGCCGCACCTACGTCGGCCGCCGCGTCGGCATCGCCCTCGGCTACGCCCCCAACGCCGCGCCCCGCCTGCGCGACCTGCTCGGCCACTACGACCCCACCCACGCCGGCCTGCTGACTATCCGTGGCCGCTTCGGACAGGACTCGCTGTGCCAGGCCCAAGCCGAGCAGCGGCTCATCGCGAACGTCATCCACTCCTCCGACGACCCCGGCGGAGCCGAACGCGAATTTGGCATCTGGTACGGCCCGGCCCACCGGCACCTGCTGCACCCGCCCACGCAAGGAGGTCAATCGTGACGATCGCTACCGGCCCGCGCCTGCTGCCCATGCTGTCCGAGCAGGCCAAAGCCAGCCTTGACCCGTATATGGCGCTTATCGTCGGCTACCGCAAATCCGGCCTGTCTCTGAACCACATCATCGGCTGCCCCCTCGACTGCGGATACTGCGTACGCCATTTCTGGGCCAACTACGATGTCAAGATCCCTCACCTGCTCTGCCCCACCAACCAGGCCATCGAGCAGTTGGTCAATCACCACGCCTTCCAACCCCACATCACCCCGATCCAGCTGTTCAACAAGGCCACCGACCCGTTCCTCCCCGGCGTCAAACCCCACCTGTTCCAGGTCCTGCAAACCCTCGACAAGCGCGGCTTCACCAACCACGTCCTGGTCATCACCCGGTTCAAGGTCACCGCCGCCGACATGGCAGTCCTCGAACGGCTACGCCACCTCCGAGTCACGCTGTTGTTTACCTACTCCGGCATCACCGACCCCCGCATCGAGCCGATCGCCAAGACCAACACCACTCTCAGCTCGATCCGCACCGCCACCAGCCACAAGAATCGAACCGGAGTGGTGCTCTACTGGCGGCCCATCGTCCCTGGCTGGAACGACACCCCCGACACCATGGCCCATGTCCTCGACTCCGGCCGCGACGTCGACGCCATCGTGTTCACCGGCTATTACCACAAACCCGAAAACGCCGACCACCTGCGCCACCTCGGCGTCGACGTGCCCTACGCCGACGACTACGCCCGCCGCAAAGTCATGCCCGCTGAACTCGACGCCCGCGTCGTCGCCGCCTGGCGCGCCTCCGGCATCACCACCCCGCTGTTCCGCAAGACCTCCTGCGGCGTCGCCTACACCCACGCCGCCCCCGACTACAACGGCCACTGGGGCGTCCGCGAACTCTGCGACATTTGCCCCGCCGCCCAGCAGCAACGCTGCGCCGACGATCACCGAGAACCAACGCCCGCCGACATGGACGCCGTCCTTGCTCACCTCGCCTACACCACCGACTACCTCATCGAAGACGGCCACGTCTGGACCCACGGCCTCGGCGAACAACGCCGCTACGCCATGCAGCACACCCTGCGACACCAGATCTGGGAAATCGACCAACCCCACTACCTGCACGCCCACGGCCGCTCCCTCAACGGCCACGCCGCCAACCCCGCCCAGGTCGCCGCCCTCGCCGAAATCCGCGAATACTTCGAGAACGCCACCCGCTACGAGGATGACTGACCCCACCGATACGGTCCCGGACGCGGCGCAGCCGGCGACCGTCATGGAACACTCGGCACGGAGGTGCAGACAGGTGGAACTCGTCGCGATCGACCTCGAAGGCAGCGGCGCCCAAGACCGCGACCACGAAGCCATCCTCGAGATCGCCCTCGTGCCCATCGTCGACTGGCAACCCGACATGAGCAGGGCCTACTGCACCCTGGTCAACCCCCAACGCCCGATCCCTCGCAGACCATGGATCTCGCCTGGGCTCACCGACGGGAGTCTCCGCACAGCGCCTACGATCGCGGCCGTCGAACCCGGGCTCGCCGACCGGATCGACGGGAGGTATCTCGTCGGCCACAACGTGGGCGTCGACTGGCGCCTCCTTCACCGCCGCTGTCCGACCGTCACCCCGGCCGGACTCATCGACACCCTCCACCTAGCCCGCACGATCGACCCGAAAGCCCAACACGGCCTCACTGCCCTGCTCGAACGGTACGAACTCACCAACCAGGTACACCGACTCGCACCAGGCAGCATCCCGCACCGAGCCCTCTGGGACACTGCCGGTTCCGCCCTGCTACTCACGACGCTCGTCACACGGCTCCTCGGCCACCAGCCAGACCTCGAAACCCTCCGCGAAGCCGCCGGCATCCCCACCGACAAGCCGACAACACCAGTCGCAACGCAGCCCAGCCTCTTCGACCCGGCAGGCTGAGTGGCAGGCCTGACCGGGACGGGGAGGTCACCCCAACGGGGTTCGGTGACCGTCCTTCCCGTTGTTCGAAGTCCGCGGGGCACCCCAGAAGATCCACTAGGTTCCCCCGGCCACGTGGAGAGCTACCGCGGCCCAGCGCCGCCGGGCGTCGTGAGATCGGCCAGAAGTGTGTTGATCAGCCGTTCCTCCATGACGGATCGCCCCGCCTCGGTCATGGCCTCGGCCAGCGACGGATCCCAGGGCGTGGCCGAGGGGGCGCCGGTGAGCGGCAGGCCCGGCCCGTCGGCGGCGAGGTAGTCGGCGCCCGACATGCGCCATGGCACGGCATCCGGATAGCGGGCCAGGGCGGAAGCGGTGAGCCGTACCCCGGTCCAGTCGAAGTCGTTCCGCCACCTGAACACCGCGCCCGGCACCCGGCACGCCAGCAGGGCGTGGACCGCGGTGGCCGGCGCGCCCTCGGTGCAGATCAGCGGCGCCGTCGCGCGTCCCGCCGCGGCTCGCAGCACGGCCGGGTTCTCGCACACGAAAATATCCTCGGCCGGCACCACCAACCGGGCCGCCCGCACCTGATGCAGGGTGACCCGGAACGGCACGTGTGCCTCCGCGGCGGTGGACAGCCAGTCGCCGAGCAGGCCGCCCGCCGCCGGAACGTTGAGGACCAGCACCTGGCTGGCCAGGTCGTCGGGCACCACCCCGGCCAGCTCCCACAGCGCCCGTTCCTGTTCCGCGCTCGCCGGCGCCGGCATCTCGTGCCAGGCGGCCAGCGCCCGCAGGGCGAGCCCGCGCAGCGGGCCGTCGGTGAGGGCCTTGGTGTCGCCGAGAACCCGTTCGGCGAACACCGGCATCGGCTCGCCGGGAACCGGCAAGGCCGCCAGGACCGCCAGCACGTGCCGGAACGGCAGTCCGCCGCGGACGATCCTGGTGAGCGTTCCGTCGCGGCGCATCGAGGCGAGCCATCCGTCGAACCACGGCTGTCCGGCATGCCGGCTGGTGGCGGCGAGCTCCAGCACTGCTTCGCGCCCGGCGGCCTCCCGGCTGCGCTCACCCGGCCGGTCGCGGAACGGGCCGACCGCCTCGGCCAGGCCGACGCCGTGCACGTCCCGCAGGAAGGTGTCGAGCTCGGCCAGCCGGACGGTGACCCGGCGGACGCCGGCGGGCCGGTGCACTCCGGTCACCCCGATGACGACATGCCGTTCGGTCTCGTCGGGGGCCGGCAGGGAGATCGAGCCGGCGAGGCTGCCGCCGGTACGTTCCAGGCTGCGCCGAGCCGCGGCGAGCAGGCGCCGCCAGCCCGGATCGGAGCGCAGCTCAGGCATCGGCGGCGACCGTGCGGGTCGTCGGTGAGCCCAGCGCGGCGGCAAGCGTGCCGTCGAAGTCGGCCACGTTCGCGGCGCCGTCCCACACCAGAAGAACGGTCGAGACCGTGTGCTCCACAGTGGAGTGCGAGAGGTCGTAGTGCGCGCAGCCGGTCACCGCCGGGTGGGTGGCCCACAGGTCGTACCCGGTCATGAACAGGTCCAGGTCGAACTGCTTGGCCAGCGACATCAGCTCGCCGCGCCCGTTGTCGTCGACACCGGCGAAGGCTTCGTCCAGGCCGAGCAGCCGGGGCGCGTCCGCCCGCGCCGATCCGAACAGCGCGTTCGCCGCGGCGAACAGCGGCAGGTGCAGCGACACCGACTGCTCGCCACCGGAGAGCTGGCTGTGCCGGGCCCGGGTCAGCGGTTCGCTGACTCCACCGGGCCGGTGCAGGGTGAACGCGAAGACCCGCCACTGCCGATAGTCCAGCACCTCGGCGAGCAGCTCGCGGTAGGGCTTCTCCGGCGCCTGGGCCCGGGCGGTCTTGATCCGTGCCGCGAAGTGCCGTCGCAGAGTCGTCAGTTGCGTCGGCCCCAGCCGGGCGGGATCGCGCTCCAGCAGCTTGCACACCTCGCGCTGCTCCGGATCCAGGTCGTCGGAGAGCCGCCAGCCGACCCCGACGGTCAGGCCGGACGACATCTTGCGGGCGCGCATCTGCCGGTCCATCGCGTCGACCAGGTCGCGGGCCTCGATCGTACGGCGGTGGATCTGCCCGGCGAGCTGGCCCAGCAGGGCGTCCTCGAAGACCCGCTGCTCCGCCTCGGTGAGCAGTTGTTCCTGGTCCCGGCGTTCGGCCGCGATGCGTTCGGCGAAGGTCGCGACCGGGGTCAGGCCCTGCTCGTCGGCTACCCGTACGACGATCACGCCCTCGTCGGTGTCCCATTCCGGCCGGTGGTCGAGCCCGGCCGCCGGCAGCTGCGCCTGCAGGTCAGTGAGCGCGCCGGTCAGCCGGGTCGCGCTCTGCTTCAGCGAGGTCTCGGTCGGGCTCAGCTCCCGGGTGGCGGTGAGGATCGCCTCGTGCAGCAGCACGACCGCCGGGTCGAGATCGTCGCCCGCGGCGTCGGCGGCGGGCCAGCGCAGGTGCGGCGGGCAGCGGATCAGACCCAAAAGATCACTTTGGGCGTACGGCCGCAGGCGCACCGCCTCGCGCCGTGCCTCCACGACCGCCTCCGAGGCCGCCCGCTCACCGACCTCGACCCGGGCCAAGGCGCCCGCACGACTCTGCAGGGCCTGGCTGTGCGCCTCTCGTGCCTGGTCCAGGGCCTGCTCGGCGGCCGTCACGGCCGCCGTGGTCTCGGCCACCTCGGCCAGCACCCGGCTCGCCTCGCTGCCGATCGCCGCCGACAGGGTGCGCAGCTCCTCGTCCTTCTCGGTGTGCCGGGCGTGTGCCGCGCGCGCCGCCCGGGCGGCCGCCTCGTACCGTTCCTCCGCTTCGGCATGCCGCGCGACGGCTTCGTCGGCCAGCGCGGCGGTCCGTTCCGCGCCGTCGTGGGCGTGCCGCAACTCCAGACCGAGCCGGTCGAAGCGGTCCAGCGCGGCCGCGGTCGAGTCGAGCCGCTCGACCGGCAGCATTCGCTCGGCGGCGGCCCGGCGTAGCGCGGTGGACGCGGCAGCCCGTTCGGCCACGGCCGCGTCGAGCCGGCTTGCGGCTTCGAGCGCCGCCTCACGCCGTACGCGGGAAAGGGTGGCGGCTCGATCCAGATCGCGCTCGGCCCGGGCGATCGCGGTGCGCGGCGGCAGCGCCGCGCCCGCCCGGTCCACCGCGTCCAGCAGCCGTCGCTGGGCCTCCCGGGCGGCCGTGACGTCGCCGATCTCGTGATCGAGCTCCGCGATCCGCCGGTCGCAGTCGGCGATCCGGGCGGCCCGCCGGGCGGCCCGCGCGGTGGCCCCGATGTATTCGCAGCGTTCCTTGGCGAACCGGCCGACGCCGGATCCCTGCGCCCAGTGGCCACCGGCGGTAGCCGCGGACGGGCCGGTCACGTCGGCGAGGCCGATGCCCCGCAGCAGCGCCGTGATCCGCTCGGCCGGCACCATCTCCTGATCCTCGGGCACCAGCACGTCGGCCAGTGTCGCGGCACCGACGGAGCCCGCGGCGGCCCGGAGGTAGGCGTCTTGCTCGCCCTCGGCGAGAGCCCGGTCGGTGTCGTCGGCGGCCGGGTGCACCCAGGCGTCCAGCAGGCCGGCGGCGTGCAGGGCCGCTTCGATCCCGGCCGCTTCCCGCTCGGGGATCCCGTCCGCGAAGCGGACGAGACGCCACAGGGGCGCGCCCGCGCGGTTCTCGCGCGACGCCGGCCGGGTCGGCGACGGCGGCGGAGCGTCGTCCTGCTCGGCCGCGATCTCGGCCCGTTCTGCGACCACCTCCCGGCGTTCGGCGGCCAGCCGGTCGGCCCGCGAGCCGAGCGCGGCCGCCTGGTCGCGGATCGCGCTGACCGGCTCGGCCACCCGATCGTTGTAGAGCTCCCGCAGCGGGGGTGCGTCCGCAGCGTCCATGATCGATTCGGCCAGCCGGTCGGGCAGATCGGGCACGTCCAAGCGGGTCAGCAGCCCGGCATGCTCCGCGCCCCAGACGCGTACGGCTTGGGCCGTCTCCGCCCGTGCCGCCTCGAGAGCCTCGACGGCCGCCGCCTCCGCGGCGGCCGCGTCCTCCACCGCCGCCCGGGCATTCCGATCCTCCTCGGCCGCCCGCACATGCTCCCGGTCCGCCTCCGCCAGGCGACCAGCCAGCTGCCGCACGGCCCGCAGATCGGCGCGGCGGGCCTCCGACCGGGCGGCCAGCCGCGCGGTGAGCCCGTCGGGGTCCGCATCACCGGTTCCCCACTCGAGGCCGCCCGCCTCCGCCTCCGACGCCAGCTCGGCCGCTACCCGGCCCACCCTGGCCCGCGCGTCGTGCGCTGCCACGGCCGCCCGCTCGGACTCGGCCCGCCGCCGTCCGGAACTGTCCTGCTCACTGCGGGTCAGCTCGTCGGCACGCCGCACCGCCTCGGCCAGGTCGTGGACGTGTCGTTCCAGGTCGGCGAGCTGCTCGTGCGACCGGTAGGCGGCCGAGCTCTTCAACCGGTCGAGATGCGCGCGCAGGCGGGCCGGCTCGGCCTCCACGGCACGCAGCCGCTCCTCGGCCTCCTCGGCCCGGGCCCGCGCGGCTTCCGCCTCGGCCCGTGCGGCGGTCAGCGCCTCCCGGCGCTCCCCGATGCTGCCGCGGCGTGCGCTGACCGCGTCGGCGGCGGCCCGGGCATGCGTACGCAAATAGGTGGCGTACACCGCGAGGAACGCGGTGGTCGCGGCATCGGCCGCGATCAAACCTTCGAGGGTACGGGCGACCGCCTCCATGTCGTCGAACGAGCGCGCCGCCTCGACCAGCAGGTGATCCTCCACCGGCCGCAGGCCACGCTGCAGCGTGCGGGAGAGCTCCACCGGATTGAGATCCTTCGCCAGCTGCGGCTTGCGCAACGTCAGCACCAGGTCGAGCAACTGCTCGTAGCGGGCCGGTCCCAGCCCGAACAGCTTGGCGTCGACCAGGTGCCGGTACTCCTCGGCCGAGTCGCGGACTGCCTCCGCGCCGAGCCGGTCGATCAGGTCGCGCCGGGACACCGGCCGGTCGCCGTCGTCCAGCAGCGACAGATCCACCCCGACCCGGCCGTCGGCCACGAAATGCCAGCGGGTGACCCGGTCGTTGTGCCGATGCGCCCGCAACCCGATGCCGATGGTCACGAACCGGGCGCCGTCGCCGAACTCCATCCACACGTACGCGTGCGACGACTCCTGCCCCCGGTAGAGCAGGTTCGACTTCATCGTCCGGTCCTCGCCGGCGAACGGGTTCAGCCGGCGCGGCTCGATCCGCCCGTCCAGCACGAACGGAAACAGCACCTCCAGCGCCTTCGTCTTGCCGGAGCCGTTGGGGCCGCGCAGCACGAGCCACCCGTCGACGAAGAGGAACTCCTCGTCCCGGTAGTCCCAGAGGTTGATGATGCCGGCGCGCGTGGGGGCGAAACGAGCCACGGAAATCCTCGATCAGAAGAGAGTGCGTTGTTTGACCTGGGCCACGGTGCTGCGGTAACGGCCGATCAACGGACGGGCCAGCACCCCACCGGGCACGGCGAGCACGGCGCCGAACCGTACGAGCAACGCCACCGCCTCGACGCGCAGGCGCTCCGGATCGGCGTGCCAGGCCGCGCCGAACGCCGACCCGTACGTCCGCAGAATCTCCGCGGTCGCGTCCCGCAGCACGCTGTCGGTGATCAGCGGAAGTCGCCGCTCCTCGGTCTCCGACTCGGCCGGGGCCGCCGGAACGGCGTCGCCGGCGTCGGCGGTCAGCGGGACGCTCGCTGGCAGGCCGGCATCGATCTGGCCGACCAGCTTCTCCTGCTCCTCGGCCGGGTCCGGCACCGGCATGCGCCGTGTCCTGCGCCCGTCGGAATCGGCCACCCGGTCGGCGATCGCCACGGCCAGCAGGACCGCCGCCTGCGCCACCGATCCGGTGCCCGGGAACCGCTCCACCGACCAGCCGGCCGTGTCGACCAGCAGCACGCCCTCGGCCCGCCGCTCCAGCCGCAACCCGGTGAGCCGCTGCAGGTCGGCGGGGAGCGCCTGCCCGCGCAGGTGGTTGGCGATCTCGGTGGGCACGTCGTCGTAGTAGACGACCGGGCGCTCGACCGCCGCCCGGCGGGCGGCCTGCGCCGCGGCCCGGCGCTCGGCGTTGCCGCTGCTGCTCAGCGAGCGCTCCAGCAGCGCGGTCACCGATTCGATGTGCTGCAGCACGCGGGCCGGCCGGAACACGGCGAAGACGGCATCGCGGGCAACGTCGTACAGGGCCTCGCCCGCCCCGGGATCGCTGGCCCAGGCCGTGCTCGAACCGTCGGCCAGCCGCAGCACGCCGCGGTCCTCCAGCCAGGCCACCGCGTCGACGAAGGCCCGGCGATCCGTCCCGCTGTCCGGGTCGAGCCCGAGACCGGTGATCCGGCCGGCGTCGGCGGCCACCGCCTCGGCCAGCTCGGTGAGGGTGATCTGGATGCCGGCCCGGCCGAGCGTGGCCAGGCAGAGCGACAGGTACGCGTACCGCTGCCGGTCGAACGGGCGCCCGGTGCGGGACACCGCCGGCCGGTCGGTCGCCAGCCGGTCGGCCGTGCGGACCAGCCGGGCCGTGCCGCCGTGCAGCTCCAGCCGGTAGCCGAACGCCTCGGACAGGTCGCGGCGCAGCTCGGCGGAGAACCGGCGGACCCGGGGGAGCGCCTTCTCGTCCGGCCAGGTCGCGGTGATCAGCGGATGGCGCAGCAGCAGCCGGACCGTGCGTTGATAGTCGGCGAGCTCCAGATCGGACACCTCGGCGGCGAACCTCACGCGACCACCGACTCTGCTTGCTCGGCTCGCCGGGCTGCGGTGTGCTCGGCGGGCTCGGCTCGCTGGGCTGCGGTGTGCGCGGCCGGCTCGGCTCGCCGGGCTGCGGTGTGCTCGGCGGGGGACACGGTGAGCCCGAAGCCGTCGATGTGCAAGCGGCCCGATTCGGTGCACACCGTGCTGAATCGGCCGGGGCGCGGGCTGAGCGTCAGCCGTACCCCGAAGGCCGCGGCCGCCAAGCTCGACTCCGGCCGACCGGCCTGGCGCGCCGACAGGGCGATGTCCAGCAGCCGGCGCAGCACGCCGGCTTGGGCGTCGGTCAGCGTCTCCGCCCCGATCAGGCTCGCGGCCGCCTCGGCTTGGCGGCGTTCCTCGGCGACCTGCCGGTCCCGCAGCGCCCGCCGGGACGACTCGGACCGCTCGATCCGCGCGATGCGGCCGTTGCCCTGCCCCGGCATCCGGCCGCTCTGCACCAACGACCGGGACAGCTCCACGGCCGGCGCCTCCCACCAGGACGGGCGCCCCGGAATGGCCTCCGGGTCGGGGTAGGCCACGCCGACGTGCCGTGCCGCCCCCAGCCCGAACACCACGTCGAAGACGGCGTGCGCGGCCTCGGCTGAGCCCGCGCCGGTGAACCACGCCGCCAGATGGCGCAGCTGCGACTCCCGGCTCACGCCGCCTCGCCGCGCCTCGGTGACCCGCCGCAGCAGAGCGAGAACGTCGCCGATCGCCGCCATGGTCGCGCCCGACAGCCGATCGGCCTCACTCGGCAGGTCGTTGTCCGGCGCCAGCCACGACCGCAAGCCCTGCCAGCGGCGTCGCCAGTCCTCCAGCCGCTCCACCGGTGTCGCGAACAGCCGCTCGTCGGCCTCGGCCGCCGCCTCGATCATCCGGTCCAGACCGGTGGCCTCCACGTCGTGGACCGCTTCCCGCAGGCGTGGCGTGTACCGCTGCAACTCGTCGTGGAAGTCCCGGAGGTGGGCGAGCAGCGCGTCCTTGTGACTGAGGAAGACCTCCGGGCGTACGTCATGGGTCCGGCTCAGATCGCCGAGCATGTGATAGAACCGCGCGGCCCGTTCCGCGACGTCGGCCAGCGCCCGATCGAGACGGTTGAGCTTGCGGTAGACCTCCTCGGCATCGCCGTCCGCGTTCGCCTTCGCCAGCGCCTGCAGGTCGGCCAGCAGGTCCGCGAAGACCAGCCGGGACAGCGTGCTGTCGTCCAGCCCCGCCGCGAGGACCGACTCGACCGCGCGGTGCGCACGGTACCCGGCCTCGGTGAACTGGTAGACGGAGTGCCGGTTGCGGTACTCGGCCAGGGTGGCCGCCCGGGCGCCGTCCTGGCTGCGGTCCAGCACTCCCCAGTCGACCAGCGCGTCCAGCAGCCGGGGCAGCTCCAGGGTCGACGGATCCGGGCAGTCCCGATGCACCTCCGCGAGACCGGCCAGCGCGGCCTGCACGTCCGAGGTGTGCAGGACCACGTGGTAGCTGGACCGGGCGGCGTCGAAGGCACGGAGCAGCCACAGGTAGGCGAGCCGATTATCGGCGTTGACGTAGCTGAACAGCCGGAGGCGGTCGTCGACCCCGAAGTCGTCCAGCCCGAACGACGAATTCGATCCCGCCATGCGGCAACCCTACTGGGGGCGGCGGACATGCTGCACAGGCCGTGTCCCTCTCCCGGGCCACGGTCATCCGTGGGTCTGGTCGCCGGGTTAGGGCTTCGCTCTGCCGTCTTCTTCGGTGACGAAGACCCCGACGCCGGACAAGCCTTCCACCAGGCCCTTCGCCTTGAGCCACTGCACCGCGTTGCGCACGACCGTAATGGACACCCCGTATTGAGTACGGAGTTGCGCAGTGCTCGGCAGGCGATCTCCCGGCTGCAGCTGGCCGGACTCGATCTGAGCGGTGATGTCGTCGATGAGCTGCTGCGTCTTTGATTTGGCCACGTTGGTCTGCTCCCTGGTCCGCAAAGCCAGTGGACCATGCGAGGAGCGCTGCCCGCAAGCATCAGGGGGCAGCAAGGTGCATGTGAAGGTTACTTTATGCATAAGGCTGAGTTGGGTTTGCTGCTGTCGTTCCCTGGTCCGCAACCGTGGACGACCGACGCGGCGGGCTACCCGTCGCGTTCGTGCGGTAACCGGCCGGACGTCACCGGTTCGTCCGGCCGGTCGTCCATCCCGGAACAGAGGTCCTCAGCCCAGGTGGGAAGGTTCAGCAGAGGAGGTATGAATGATCACGCAGGCCGATGACGCGCTGATGTGGATCGCCGAACGGGTTGCCGACTGCTTCTCCAAGTCCGGCTACGCCTTCGTTGAGGACGACAAGGTCGGACCGTTGGCTGCCACCTTGCGAACGTTCTTAACCGTGGAAGGCATCCCAGTGAACACCATCAACGACCAAGCCATCGGCGACGACGATTCGGCGAACGACAAGCCGGCTGAGGCCGCCGCACCGGAAGATCACCCCCGGTAGAAGATCACACTGCCAGTAGCTCAGCGAGCATCGCTGGCTGATGTTGCAACGGCGTCGAAGATGTCGGCGTCGACCTCTTTCTGCCACGGCGGGAGATCCTCCCACGGCGCTACGTAGGAGGGTTTCGGGTCGGGGATGTGTCGATAGATGTGGGCGTTCCAGCACGCCGCTACGAACTGACCCTTCTGTTCACGTTCGAGGTTCAGCGCGGCGTTACCACTGCTGCGTACGAGGGCCTGGATGAGGTCCTGCGTCGCTGCGGCGCAGGATCGTTCCCAGTCGGGCATTTGCTCCCACGGCGTGACGTACCCGGGTTTGGGCGCGCCAGGAAAGTGCTTGTGGACGCCGGCGATCCATGCGTCGCGGAACAGCCTGCCGGGTTCGTCGGGCACCACGTGTTTCCTTCCCTGGGTAAGGCGAGGGTTACAGGACGGCGGTGAGCTGGGCGATTTCCTCGTCGAGGTGCCGGACGTGGGGGTCGGACCGCATCGGGACCAGGTGCGGACGAAGATTGTGGAGTCTGCGGACGATCACGCCGGAGCCGGTGTTGCGGGCGTGGTCGAGAGCAGCGAAGCCGTGCGTGACCACGCGCAATGGGTCTTTGTGCTGGGTGCCCACGACGGCGAGGTCGACGAGCGTGATTCCTCGGCGCCGGCCCGGCTGTCCAGCCGCGAGTAGCTGATTGAGCAGCGGTTCGGCGCGGTGAGACTGCTGCTGTTTGAGGTAGCAAGCGGCGCGGTCCTCCGGCAGCCGGCTGCCGTCGAAGCGGAGCCAGCCGCCGGGATATGGATGGCTGAGCCCGGTCACCCGTTCGGCATTTTCCAGGGCGCGTTCACAGCCCGCGTGGTCTCCGATCGCGGCGAGGCTTTGGGCGAGGACGGCGGCGGCCCAGTGCCGCGTTGACCGCGCCGGATCGCCGCGTCGGGCGACCTGAACGGCGAGTTCGAGCAACGGGACTGCGTCGGCGGAACGCTCCTCGTAGAGGCTGATGTAGGCGTGCCGGGTCAGGGCGCAGGACCATAGGTCCCAGGCGTTGGCTTCCCGGGCTGCGGTGGCGGCGAGGGTGTAGCACTGCGCGGCGTCGCTGTACCGGTCGGCGTCGAACATCACCTCACCGGCGAGCTGGAACGTATCCGCGGTGGCCGCGTGCAGGTCTCGGCGGACGCTGACGCGTTGCGGGCGCTGAAGGGCCGTGATCAATTGGCTTAGCTGCCGATGAACCCTCGGATAGAGGCTCGTTTTTGAGGACGCGGTTGCGAAGTCTGCCCAGAGCTTTCTGTTTGTCCGCATCAGCTCGGCGAGTCCGGTCGCGTCCAGTGGTCTGTTTGCCGCCTCGGTAGGCCGCTGCCTCAGCGGTGTGAACGAGATGGCGGCGGTGGCGGCGCTGACCAGGCGCAGCAGGTCGCGGCGCTTCATTTCACTCACCCCCGCGGCTCCAGCCACCGGTGCATGGGCGGTGCTCGATGATCGAGGCAGTGTCGGACAGATAAGAATCGCGGCTGTCTCGACCTGCAACGCTCGGGCGATCTTGTCGAGCGTGCTCAGCCGGGCGCTGGTCCGGCGACCCTGTTCGAGCCGGCAGAGCGTGTCGAGCGCGATGCCTGCCCGTTCGGCGAGTTGTTCCTGCGTCAAGCCGAGCTGGGTACGCCGTCGAGCGATCTGCACCCCGTTGACCACGGTTGCCTCCCGTCGCGACGAATCCCTGCTCAAGCTACCGCCTCCCGCAGCGATCAGGACATGCTCTCCGCCGGTTGTAGGCCATGGCGTCCTACCGCCGTCCTTCGGGTAGGCCAACTCGCCTCTTCACCGAAAGCTATTGCCTGGACACGATCGGTGTATCAGCGAGTTTCCCGGGTCGACCGGCCCGGCGCGCTCGCATCACCGTTCGTGAGGAGTAGCGATGGACACCAGCACGAAGCTCGACCCGACCACCGTCGGCCGGCGCGGCGCCGAGATCCTGAAGCAAATGCAGGCCCACCCGCTGTGGGAACGGTTCACCACCTCCAGCATGAGGTACAGCCCCTGCTGGGCCACCTACACCGGGATGCCGGCGATCTCCAAGTTCGACCTCGATCGCGACGGGCAGCCGCTGCTGGTCGAGGCGATGCGGGCACTCGCGCTCAAGGCTGCCGTCTACGAGCTGACCGGCGGCGACGAGAAGATCTCCGAACTGCTGCTGCCACTGCCGGTCGACGACATGGTCCACGCCGTACTGGCCCAGCACACCGTCATGTCCCACATCGAGCGGGACCTGGGCGTGCTGTTCCCGCACGACACCGCCCTCGAGGACTTCGCCTACCACCGCGGCTGCGACACCGACACCTTCTACGCCGCCGCCGGTTGGGGTGGGCAGCCGCTGCGGTACTGGCTCGACACCGTCGAGGTCGACCGGCGCATCGCGCATCTGAACGGCCTCTACGGCAGCGTCGGCATCGCCGCCGGCGGACGCGGCCACGACATCGACTTCGACACGATGTTCACCACTGCGACCGCAGCCTAGGAGCGGGCCAGTTCCACGGACAACACCCGGCGCAGGACGGTGACGACCTCGCCGGGTGCGAACCGCTCGCCCGCCTCCCGTTCCAGCTGCGCCACCACCGAGAACATCTCGTCTCGGTCCGTCGACCGCAGGTGCGCCACCATCCAGCCACTGAGGTCGTCCAGCGCCTCGGGCAGGATCAGCGCCTCCGGCGGGGGCGCCGGAACGGCCTCGGTGTGCAGGTTCGGCAGCGGTCGGCCCGCGGAGGCGTACGCGCCCGGCGGCATCCCGACCCGGAATGGGTGCACACAGACCGGGACCCCGGACGGTGTGGCTCGCCAGCCGAGTTGCGGCCGGTAGGCCAGCTCGGTACGCGGGCGGGCCACCACGTCGAAATCCCCCGGTCCCAGGACCTGGCCGGGACAGATGCCGCAGGTCTCGTCGCACCAGCGTTGCAGAGGCTCCGCCACCACGCCATCGTATCGGCCCATTCAGGAAGATCCCGCCGATGACCATCCTCAGTCCACCACGTCACGCCCTCGTGGACAGCGCCCTGCTCGTCGCCCGCCGATGGTGTTCTGGGCAGATCATCGACGACCGGCCCGCCCTGGCACACGCCGTCCGGGTGGCCGTCACCATTGGGGTCCACCAGCCGATCGCAGCACCGCAGATCATCGCCGCTGCCCTCTTGCACGATGCCCCCGAGTTCGCGCCGCCGGACCTGGACCTCGACCGATTCCTGAGCACCGAGTACGGCCCCGAGGTTCGCCGACTCATCCGCGGTATGCAGTTCGAGCACGACGCACTCGACCGGGACGAGCCGACCATCCCCGACCCGGACGACGTCAACCTGATCCTGCTGTCGACCGCCGACAAAGTGGTGGCGCTGACCTCGCTGTTACGCCGCGCCCACCTCTCCGGGGACACGGCCGCATTCTTCACCACCAGAACACCCCTGTTGAACCTGCTCACCCACTTCAGCAAGTGCCGACGGGCAGCCATCGGAGCGGTGCCGGCGAGCATGACCGCCGACCTCGGAAAAGTCCTGGACGCGCTCGGCACCGCCACCGCTGTCGCCCGCCGCCGACAGGCAGCGCGATCATGACCTCGGCCCACCTCGACGCGGTGATCGCCACACTGTGCGCTGGTGCCGGACTGGCGCCACCCGCAAGCCGGCACCCGATGCAGACCTGGCTGCTGTCCACCGTCGAACGCGTCCGTCTCCTCGACGGCAACACCGTGATCTGCAAGTACGCACGACGGCCGTTCACAACCGAGGCGCGGCTCCTCTGCAGAGCGAGCGACCGCGGGATCCCAGTACCCGCTGTCCTTGCCACCACGGCACTCGACGACACCACGGTCATGCTTCTCGAAGACCTTGGCGATCCCGTCGCGCAGCCGACCGACCGGCTCGCGTCGACGGTAGCCGCCCGGCTACACCGCGCCCGCTTGCCTGTCGATGGGCTGGAACGCTGGGATGGTCCCACGCTCGCGGGCCTACCGGATGCCATGTTGGAGCTGCTCCGGCAACTCGACGCGGACGAACGCCTTCACGTCGCCGACGACGTCGTACGAATCCTGACGGATCTAGCCCGACATGCCGCACCGCTGGCCGCCGGAGCAGAAACGCCGCCGTTCGGCTTTGTCCACGGAGAACTCCACCCGACCTCACTACACGTCGGCTCGTCCGGCTGGCGACTGCTCGACTTCGGCATGGCCTTCACCGGACCGCAAATCCTCGACCTCGCCACCTGGCAAGGAACACGACAGACACCCAACCCCGGACGGCTGCACAAACAGATCGAGGCCTACATCGCCAACGGTGGTACCCGGCGCGCCCGGATCCCACGCGGTGGCCTTCCAGCGCGGAGTACTGGGCACTCGGCTGGCACCGGCTTTGGAGCGCAACCTGGCTACTCCGCCTCATTGCCGCTGGCCCGGACGGATTTCGGCGATCAGTTGCAGACGATGTCTTACATCGACAGATCCGCACCGCCGGCGACCTGCTGCGCTCCAGATGAGGTACCAGCTCCCAGGTTGGCCGCGTCGTGTCCTGCGCGCCGGATCTCTAGGTCCGTGATCGAACCGCAGTTGTTGAGAGCCATCCTCGAAGTCGCCCTCGTGCCCAGCGTTGGCTGGCGCCCTGATCTCCCAGCTTCGGACACCGTTCCTCAGACGATTGGTCAGACCATTGGCGCAGAATCTGCGGCGGTTTACAAGGTTCTGGCTCGGTGTGGGCAGTTTCGGAGTCTTGACGCCTGACCAGGGGAGCACCAAGGTTGGCCAGGTAGGTTCATACGGTCGACGGAGATATGTGATGGCGTCACGGCGGACGATCCGCTCAGAGTTCCAGCAACTGCTTCTCAATCTCGCGGTCGATGTGGCGCGTGACGTTGCCGAGGAAGTCAGGCCACGTATCGCGAACTGGGTGACCGGCCAGGCGATTCCGACTGTGAAGTCGACGGTGGTGTCGGCCACGACCTCGACTCGGCGGATGGCGACCACGATCGGCAAAGGCCGAAAACGTGCCGTCCGGGTCCAAGCGAAGGTCGGGCCGCCCGAATCGGAGCCGGCGGTTGAGCCTGCACCCTCGGAAGAGTCGCACGACGTGGCGGCCGTGATTGAGGCCTACCGGTCAGGTCTGAGCAAGGTCGAGGCGCGGCGCCGCATTGTCGCCGCCCTGGCGGCCAACCTGTCCAGCGAGCAGCAGGTGCAGATCGCTCGTGATGCGGGGATTGACGGTGACGGCGACACGCCGGAGCTGGACGCCGCCACGATCACGCTCACCCAGAAGCAGCTGGGGGAGAGCATTCAGTCGATGCTGGAGACCACCCCTTCGTTGCTCAGCGAACAGTCGCTGGACGCCCTTCGCGAAATCCTCGAGGCTGAGCCTGCTTAATCGGCGTCACCGCGCAGGCGGCGCGCCCGCTCGGCGATGCCGCCGGCCAGCTTGCCCGTCACTGAGCCGGCCCGGTCGAGGGTCTTGCTGCCGAGGGTCCGCGCCGCGTCGACGCCGCTTGCTCCGGTTTCGAGCGCCTTGTCTTTTGCCTCCGTGGCGGCGTCCACCCACCGTCGTGCCTCGGCCGACTCGCGGCCGGACTCGATGCCGAGCCGCCCGTGGAACTCGTGGATGCTGACCGCGACGTTGTTGCTGGACCGGACGACGGCCGGGGACGCGGTCGGGTGCAGCAGCACCTTCGCGTTGGCCATGCCGGCCGCCGCATTCATCCGGTTCACCAGGAGCTCGGTGGTCCGCGAGATGAGTTCCAGCCGGTTCTGCCGGGCCGCCTTCAATCCGAGTCGATGCCCGTCCAGCTCGTCGGGAGACGCGTCCAGCACCCGGTCGAGCTCGAGCACGGCGATCGCGTCCTGCAGTTGGAAGCAGCGGGCCAGCACCGCGAGCCACTCCCGACTCTTGGACTCCGCTTCCTTGGCCGCCTCGGCGAGGTCGCCGATGCCGGTCTTGCGCTCCAACTTCTCCGCGAGCGCGTCGAGCTGACGCAACGCGTACGCCTGGGTTTCCGCAATTGTGGCCGGCGCGGTCTGCACTTTCGACCAGGTGATCTCGTCGACCCTGCCCCGGCTTTCCCGAATCGTCATGGCCTCCTCGAGGACAAGGCCGACGCCGATCATGCGCGCCAGCACGGCGTCCTTCTGAGCGCGCAATACGTCATCGACCTTCTCGTCGATTTTGGCGAGGTAGTCGGTGATTTCGTCCATGGCCTGTTGCATCGCCACCTGCGCCATGATGCTCGCCGCCCGGCCAGGATCGCTGGGTTGCTCAGCAGCGAACCGGGCTTCTTCGCGAACTCGATGAATCCGCCGATCTGGCCTTTCTGCCCCTTCACCACGCCGGTCTTGAGGCCGCTCTTCGAGCTTTCCCGCAGCCCGTGCTTCTTGACCAGCTGTGCCGACTCCTTGGTCAGCTTCATCCAGCGACTGGAATTGGCGGCAATCTCCGAGCCGGCCTGCGCAGCCGCACTTCCCATGCTGGCGACGGACTTGAGCCGCGGCAGCGGCAGGTCCTTCGCCGACAGTCCCTCCGCGGCGAGGAAGCGTTCCACGTCCGTCGGGTTACCGATGATCGCCAGGCCGTCGCCGTCACTGATCAGCTGGATGTCGTTGTCCATCGGCTGCTCCACGGAATCCATCAGTGCTCGTCTTTCGCGTAGTCGGAACGTCGCCCCTCGGGCTCATGTCTGGCGCCGCGCACGCGCAACAAGCGTGTGGGGCTGCGGAATCGTCGCGCTTCTTCGCTGTGCGGCTGGTAGTACTGCACGTGGCCGGTGTAGCCGCGTCCGCGTTCGCCTACCGCGACGTCGGACTGCTGTGCCACCGCTTGCAGCAGCGCCTTCGCCTCCGACTGGCGCAGCCAGCACACGAACCGCGTCCCGCCGGGCGATAGCCGCTCCAGCAGGACGTTGGCCCCGTACGTCCGTGCCTCCACCGAATCGTCGGGATGGAAGCGCGCCCAGCCGGTGGTTCGGCCGTGCTCCCGGTTCGGGGCGTCGGCTCCGGTGGCATAGGCCTGCAAGACCGCCTCGGCCTCGTGCGGACGTACCCATGCGACGCTGCGGTATCCGTCCGGGACATCGACCCATCGCGACGGCGGCTCCGCATACGCCTCGACCATGGTGATTCCGGACGTGATCGAATAGACGTCATCGGCAGGGTCACGCTGTTCCGGCACGGCTTCGACTGCAGGCTCGGCCGGCGGCGGCGACGGTGCGGGGACCTGAGCTTCGGCCCGCGGCGCTGGCGGTGCGGAGACCTGAGCCTCGGCCGGCGGAACCGGTGGTGCGGGAACCTCAAGTGCCGCCGGTGGGCTGACCGGCGCCGGAGGCTCCGGGTCGGCGGAAGCGACTCCGCCCAGTTCCTCGATGCGGTGCCACAGCGGCTCCATCGCCTTCTCCGGGTCGCGGCTGAAGACGCTGCCCCGGATGCGGACGAATACGCAGTTGCCCACCCGCTCCAGCAGCGCCTGCCGGCGGATGTCCGCCTCCCACTGATCGGGCCCGTGGTAGGCGTCGCCGTCGCACTCCACCGCCAGACGGCGGCCGTCCGCGAGCGGCAGCACGAAGTCGATCCGGTAGCTACCGATCTTGAACTGGGGGAGCGGTCGGAGGTCGCGGAGCAGCATGCGCTTGAGCACGGCGCGTTCGAAGTCGCTGTCGCAACGCTTTTCCAGATCCTGGTACGCCTCCTGGGCCGTCCCGACGTTCTGGCAATAGAGGAGAAGCTTCCCGCGGGCATCGTCGGCCGGGACATCGCCGGGCTGGAACGAGTGGAAGACCCAGAGTTGGTCGCGGGCCCGCGAGGCGGCGACGTTGACCCGCCGGTGGTAATCGCGCTTGGTGAAGGGTGCGATCCGGCCGTCGTGCGCGGATGCGACAAGGGAGAGCAGCACGATGTCGCGTTCGTCGCCCTGGAACGTGTAGGAGTCTCCGACCCGCAGCTTCCGTCGTTCGAGTTCCTCCATGCCGACCGTTTCCCGCAATTGCTGCAGCAGGTACATCCCCTGGCCGCTCGTGCTCAGCAGGCTCACGACGCCGATCGTCTTTCCCTCGTACGCCGGATCGGCCACGATGGCCCGCACCCGCTCGACGAGAAGCCGTGCCTCCTCGACGTTGACGTCGCCGTGCGAGTCGATCGCCTGGCGCACGCCGTCGGGCACGTAAACGGCCTGAACCGGTGCGCCGATCCCGGCCGGCCGGTCGGTGCGCAACGGCTCGATCTTGCTGTCGTAGTAGTTGATGCTGGAGAACTCGATGATCTGCGGCACGCAGCGGAAATGTTCGGTCAGCAGGATCCGCTCCGACCGGCGTACGGCGTGATCGTAGAGGCTGCCCTCAGGGTCGAACTGGTTCGCCGACGGCACGTCGTCCAGGTGCGCCTCGATCAGGCCCTGCACGTCACCGACGAAGGTGAGCTGCGGACCGATCTGCTGGTCGTCGCCGACCACGACGGCGCGTTCGGCCAGGCTCAGCACCGGCAGCGAGAACATGTCGGCCTGCGACGCCTCATCGACGATGATCACATCGAACTTCCCGCCGGTCGGGAACTGCTCGATGGCCCGGTCGATCGACATGACCCACACCGGCACCGCGTCGACGGCGGCCGACATCTGCCGCTGCGCCTCGGCCTGCCAATGCGACGCCTTCTTGCCCGTACCCTTGCCGATTTTCCGAAGCGAGGTCGCCCAGTCGCTCAGCGCGGCCCGCTTGCGGTCGTCCAGAGCGCGCGAGACGGCCAGCCAGGACGACGCGACCACCAACTCGCTGGTGAGCTTGCGGATCTGCTCGCGGCACCGCTCGACGCGGCGGCCGATGACGCTCGCGTCCAGGTCACCGATTACCTCGTCGAACCACGTCTGCACCTGACGCCAGCGCCAGCGGTGCAGACAATCCGGTCCGGTTCCGTGCAGCGCCGCCGCCGTGCCGGCGTCGATCTCGGCGGACCACAGCGGTGCCGCGGCGGCGAGGCGGTGCTGCAGATTCGCGTACGTCTGGGCCTGCGGAACCAGCGACGCGAGCCGGCGGATTTCCGCGCAGGTGGCATCCCAGCCCGGCAGTTCCGTCTCCTGCCACTGAAGATCCAGGACGCGCCACAGATCGCTGGCGCCGGGCCGGGACATGCCTTCTTGCAGGTACGCGGCAATGCGGTTCTGTGTGGACGCAAGGTGATCGTGCTCGAATACGGCCGTGGCCCGCCCGAGCAGTTGGGCTGCGGCGTGCAGCGTCCCGCTGTCGGCGCGCGGCTCCAGCTGGGGCAACGCTTGCCGCAGTTTCGCGTACAGGTCGGGCCATTCGTCGCTGTCCCAGCGCACGGCCGTGCGGGCCTGTTCGATCAGCTCGCTGGCCCACATCTCCGGGGCTCCCTGCAACTGATCCGGCGGGATGCCTAGCCACTGCGCCCAGTCGGTCCACCGCCCGGCCAGCTGGGCGCGCACCTGCTGACGCGTCACATGAGCAACGACCAGATCAACATCTTGCACCGTACGCAGCGGTTCGCCGTCGACCTGACATTCCTGAGCCAGCTTGGCAAGGCTGCCGTGGAACAGCTTGCTGACGCCCTTGCCGGCCGCGAACCGTTGCCGCACCTCGGCAAGCTCCGCCTGCAGTTGTCGCGGCTGATTCGCGTACGAGTCGGGAACGGCGGCGATGTGGCCGCCGATCTCACCGGCCAATCCGGCGAGTTGCGTCATCGCGGCGTGGCAGGCCTGTACGTGCTGGTTCCACAGTTGCTGCCATTGCGGATCGTCCAGCCGACGGCCGAGCCGATCGATCCACGCGCCCTCCCGCCGGCGCAGCAGTCCGACCGCGTCGTGCAGGCGCCGCTCGAGCTCGGCGAACGCCTCGGGGCCCATCACCCGCACCGCGCCGAGGTGGATGCCGGCCGCCGACAGTTCCCGAAGCTCGGCGGCCAAACCGGCCAGCCGCTGACGGTCGGCGCGGACGGCCGCCTCCGGCGGCAAGTTGCCGACCAGCGGCAGCTCGCGCAGTGCCTGTACCCGGTCGGACGCGGTGAGCGTCGTGGCCAGGTGAAGCAGCCGGGAGAACTCGTCCGCGTCAAGCGGGGGCTGCTGATCGTCCCGTACGGAATCAGGAATGTCGCCGAAGGCGTCCGCGCCGGCATTGAGCCACTCGCCCACGTCGGCCGGCCCCAGCAGGGCGCCGTTGAGGCGGTACGTCCGCGCATCGTTCTCGGCGATCGACCGCAGCGCCGCCAGCGCGCGGGCGAGCTCTCGTTCGGTCTCCTCCAGCTGGTCGGTAAGGATGTCGATGTGCTGTTGAGCCCGGTGCTGGTCGAGGGTGGCGGCACGGTCGGAGAGCTCACGCGCGGCTACCTGCAACTGGACGAGCTGGTCCGCCGAGCGTCCGAGCACCGCCAGGCAGAGCGCCTTGACCTCCTCCGGCAGTCCGTCCCGCAGCACCCGCAGCGGATCTTCCTTCTGGGCCACCACCAGCACACGCTTGCCATGTGCCATCAGATGGCAGATCAGGTTGCGGATGGTGCCCTCCCTGTCACGCTTAGATGAGACAGCCCGTTGACCAGGGGATACTCTTCCTGGACGGTCACGAGGAGAGATCATCAGCATGACGTCGAACCCCAGCGAGAGCCCTGATCCGGACGCCCGGCCCC